>JAFMMM010000020.1 GCA_017859815.1 Planctomycetota bacterium
AAAATGACCTGCCGGAAAACGCCCCCCCTGAGCCTTCAGCGTTGTCCAGTGCCCAGCCGATGAACTGTGCCCCGGAGTGACCCAGTAGAATGGAATTGAGTCGTCGACCGCATCGTCATCGGCAGGATAGAATTTTGCATCGCCCTGCCAACCCTGTGCGTTGGACTGCCCCGCCAGCAAAATCAAATCGATATCGTCAGCCACAGCCGATGCGGCAAGACACACTGCCAAATAGAAATGAACCACGCCTCTGACCATCGATCAATTGCCTCGCTTCCCAATCTGAACCAATCACATCACCGAATTCAAAGAATATCCCTGATCCCAGGTTGATTTCATCTGCTTGTGTCGACTGCAATAAGAATCGCGAGGGGCCGCGGAGGGCTTTGGAAATCAGCAATGCTGTCCCCGAAGAACCACGCGCCTCATGTGGCTGTCTTTTTTGCCAAAGTATTCCATCTTCGCCACACTGGATATTCCGTCAAGGATGTTTTCACAAGACCACGGCAGTTGCGGCCTGAAACAGAAGCCCAGGGAATGACATCGATCAACTCTCCACCTTTCCGAATTCTCCCGGCCATTGCATCCGTACTGCTGACCCCCATTTTATTCGTACAGACAGATGTACCCGGCCTCTCTGCTGCGGACAAAAAACAAATCGCCGCTGATAGCGCCTCAAGTCCGAAATTCGACATCGTCACCACCGGACAGTCGCCATTTCCAATGAACGATCGCCGGAATCTCAGCGTCTACTGTGGTGGCGGAAAAGGTGTGCTGATTTCGTCCCATTGGGTGCTCACTGCTTCCCACTGTATCACGTCGAACAAAGCCAAATCCGGTGACGTGCAGGTTCGCTTCACCACGGCCCAGCGAAAACCTGCAAGAATTGGCGTCGATTTAGTGATCCGCCACAAAACGAAAGATCTCGCACTGCTGCGTCTCAAACGACCTGTCAGCAAGCTCGAACGTCCGGCTCTGCTGCTGTTGCGGCAAACACTCGTCAAAGCTGACGGCAAACTCAAAATCAAAAAAGTCGCGGGCAGTGAGGTCTGGCGAGAGATCCCGGCGGTTGGAGCGGGCGATCACCTGCGTGTCCCGCGCAAGGAGGATCGTCGCGGAAAGGCCGGCAGCAGTGGCGGCCCATGGATCATCCACTCCGCTGCTGTCGGTGACGTCCTTGTCGGAATCACTCACGGGGGCGGCTACGCCCCTCAGGTTGCCTGGGCCGCAGAATGGATCCAGGAAACAGTGACTCATCGCAGTTCGGACCGACTGTACTGGGCCACCAAAACTCAAGCACTGGATCGCTGATCCACGGCAGCAATTCAGAATGCCGCTGAAGTTCCATCAGCAACCCCACAATCTGCTTGCGGTAAACAGAACCGCATCATCGTCATGCCGGATCTGCAGATGTCAGTGTGCAGCCACTCAAGACAGGTCGTGAAATTCACCTGCACACTTCCCTGCAACACTGCTTTCTGCTCCACTCTCAGTCGTCCGTGGCTGAAAATCGATCCCCATGCACAACCAGCGGAGTGAAAGTGATGAACCATAATTTCCCCTCTGTCCTGCTAACGACCCTGCTGACCGGATTGCCAGTCCTCGCCCAGGTTCCCGCAGAAAAGGGCGACTGGCCACAGTGGCGCGGACCGAATGCTGATGGTGTCAGCACAGAATCAGGCCTGCTGCAGGACTGGCCGGAATCAGGTCCTCCCGTGCTTTGGCAGGTTGATACCGCCGGTGTCGGCTATTCCTCACTCGCAATTCAAGATGGCCGACTCTTCACGCTTGGCGATCTGAATGGAGTCGAACACATCCTGTGTTTCGATATACGCAATGGGAACATCATCTGGAAAAAGCAGCCCGGCAATCTGGCCGAACAGCTGACCGAAAAGGTCGCTTCTGAATTCGAACGGATGGACGGCAACCAGGACGGTCGCATCGAAGAATCAGAAGCTCTCGCCAGATTCGGGTGGAATTTCAATAACTACGATCAGCCGGTCGACGGTAAACGGCAGCAAATCGCAGAAACACGCGTCGATGCTTTGCTCAAACTGGCAGACACGAACTCGGACGGGAGACTTGACTACTCCGAAGGATCATCACTGTTCCGCGACACGCTGGGGCGGATGGACCAGGAAGACAGTCAAGCCGACGCTCAGGCTTTGGCTGCGAACCGGACCGCCGGGCTTTTTGCCAGGCTCGATGCAGACAGCAATCGAATTCTGACCCGTGAAGAAGTACGCAACACAGAACTGGACCGCCAACTGGGCCGCTTCGATCAACGCGATCAGGATACGGATCAAGGCGATCAGCAGTTGACCGAGGACGAAGTCAAACAGGGTTTTCTGAAGTTTGAATCAGGACGCGACGGAATCATCAGCCGCGACGAGTTGGTGGCGTGGTACCTTCGTGAAGATGCCCTGGGTGACGGTGAACTGAGCGCTGAAGAACTGCAGGCAGCCTTCGGCGGATACCGCAACGGCATGGGGGACGGCCCACGCGGCACCCCAACGGTTGATGGAGATCGACTCTACGTCGAAGGCGGAAATGGGGATGTGGCCTGTATGGATGCTGCTACGGGAAAAACACACTGGCACATCAACCTGAAGACAGAATTCGGTGGACGACTTCCAGGTTGGGGCTATTCAGAGTCGCCTCTTGTCGTTGATAACATGCTGATCGTGACCCCTGGAGGAAACCAGGGAACTCTGCTGGCCCTCGACAAAATGACGGGCGAGGTGATCTGGCAAAGCGACGGCATTACGGAATCAGCACATTACTCCACCCCGGTCCTCGCCACTCTCGGCGGAGTGCAGCAGTTGGTTCAGTTTGGTAATCAAAGCGTATTTGGAGTCGCACTTCGGGACGGCAGGCCACTTTGGAGCTACAAAACGGCAGCCAATGGAACAGCTAACTGCTGTTCACCGGTTGTCGATGGCGACTTCGTCTTCGCATCCAGCGCCTACGGGACCGGCGGAGGTCTTGTGAAGGTAACGCCTGCAGGTGATCATCAGCAGGCCACTGAGGTCTACTTTGAAAATCGTCTGCAGTGTCATCACGGTGGAATCGTTCTGATCGGCGATTACATGTACACCTGCGGGAACGGGCCGCTGACATGTGTGAATTTTCGCACAGGCGAAATCGCGTGGCAGGCGCGCAGTGTCGGGAAGGGCTCCGTTGTTGCTGCAGATGGACGCCTGTACGTGCTCAGTGAAAAACAGCAGGTTGCACTGGTGGAAATCACCCCCGAAGAATACCGCGAACATGGTCAGTTCGAAATCGAAGGACATGGCAGACCGTCGTGGGCACACCCCGTGGTTGCTGGCGGCGTTCTGTATATTCGGGACCAACAGTCCCTGACGGCCTGGTCCGTTCGTGCAAAGTGAGACGGACTGTTCGGCCTGAAAACTGCTGCCCGGCCGAATCTTCGATGATAATGCACCAGCGGTTCGCTGCACCGGGAAAAGAACCGGGGCTGCTGTCAACAGCCTCGGTTTTTACCTTGCCGTCGCCCAGCCATGACCACTGGGTACTGCAGGGATCCGGGATGAAACCTGGGGGATCTCCGCTTCCGGAACTAACTTGCCCGCCCACGCTGCATGCCGATCCGAAAGCTGCCGGACCAACTTCACGTTTGCGGCAGCCAGATCATGTTCTTCGGCAGCGTCCTCATTCAGATCAAATAACTGCCACGGATCTTCTGCGTACTTCCGATACAGCCGCCAGTCCCGCCAGCGTACGGCCATCAGATGCCGACGCACGGCATCCCCGCTCTCATTGTTCAGCCAGAAGAGATATTCGTGAGCACTGCCGTTTTTTTTGCCCTGTAAGTACGGAAGCAGATTGACGCCGTCACAATGATCGGGAATCGGCTGACCGGCAGCGGCAGCTGCGGTGGAGTAGAAGTCAAAATTCGCCACGAGGCCGTCATAGGTCGTGCCCTCAGGAATGGTGCCGGGCATTGAAAGAATCGTCGGAACTCGGACCCATCCCTCTTTCTGAGTCCCCACCCCCTTGCCGCCGGTAAAGGGCGACGATGATCCGCCGTCGCTCCCGTTTGCGCCATTGTCACTGGAAAAAATCACCAGCGTTTTTTCTCGCAAGGCATGCCGATCCAGACAAGCCAGTAGTTTTCCGACCTGATCATCAACAGCCACAATGTTACCGGCAAGTTTGCGCCGTTTCCCCGTCGCCGTGGTTCTTTGCATCAGACGCTCAGGAACCTCGGCGCTCGGAGAGTGCACAGCCTCCGGAGACCAGTACAGAAAGAATGGTCGTTCTCGGTGTCGTTCCACAAATTCGACAACGCGGTCACCGTCGTAGTCTGTTAACCAGACGGTTTGACCAGCTTCGTCCACACAAAAATACTTCGATTTCGCAGCACCATTCCTGCGGCCGCTGTCCGCAACTGACACTGGCGCCTTCGGAGGAGTTCGAGCGACTTCTTCAAATCCCAGCTGGAGTGGTCCCTGCACACGAGTCCCAATGTCCCATTTTCCAATCTGACCGGTCATATACCCACAATCCCGCAGGAATCGGGCCAGCGATGGCCGATCTTCCGGTACCGGCAGACCGCGCGACATCCCGTATTTGCCAAATCGCTGGGCGTACTGCCCCATGATCAGACTGCAGCGACTTGGACAACAGGGAGGATTCGTAATCTGGGACGATGTCAGGCGAACACCTTCGGCGGCAAGACGGTCAATGTGGGGAGTTGGTATGTCCCGGCTTCCGTATGCGCCCAGATCACCGTAGCCCAGATCATCAACATAGATCAGCACAATGTTGGGCCGGTCGTCTGCACGACCGGGCTCTGTCCGCTGGCCGCTGTGTGCGGCGTGTCCAGCTTCGGACAACACACCGCACAACACAAACAAAAGTATTTCCCCAAACTGCTTCATGCTTCAAGTGACCTCTCTGAACTTCGTTTGGGAACCTGGTCAGTTCCCCTTGAACAGCAGTGCCCTTAGAGAACGTCCAATTGTGACGCCAGTACCCAACCGGTACGGCCGGCCACCGACACTTCAAGCCAACGTTCTCGAGCCTGTACAAGTTCCACCTCCGTGCCGTCCGGTAATGGATTGGCCAGTCGCGGGGCAGAATTTTCCGAGTCCGCAGAACGCAGTACACAATCCTCCACAATCACCACCGCCTCTGTACGCGAAACGTTCGAGCCCACAGAGAACTCCCCCAGTTCGAGCACTCCCCAGCACCCCAAAAACAACAGTGCCCCCCTGCGAAGCAGAACAAGCTTTCGATTGATCCCGACGGCATAAGACACTGCTGACAAAAGAAATATCAGGGCCAAAATCGTTTGTCGTTCCCGGGGCGTCAGCCAGTTTGTCCAAAAAAACAGCGTTTCTGAAAATCTCTCCGAATGCACGCGGCGAACAGTCTCCGGCAGCATCGCTCTGGCATATTCCAGGTTTTGTTTTGCCGCCCTGTGGTCAGGAGCCACTTCCAGAGCGCGTCGCCACGCCGAAATGGCCACCCCGATATGGCGTGCCTGAACAGCCGCATTTCCAAGGTTCAGATAAAGATCTGCAGATGGTTGACGCCCCATCCTGATCACCTGCTCTGTACACTGCCGAAAAAGCTGTTCAGCAATTCCGAATCGCTGCAGCTGCAGATCACGACGCGATTCATCCATCGCGGTCGAGTACTCCAGAACTGCACGTTCCACCAGGGCTGTTTCCGGCTCAGACTGAGCTGTCGCAGCAGTGCAAAACACGACGGGAATCGCCAGCCGCAGAATGAAATTCACTCGACTCATTTCGCGTCCCATCTCATTCAAATTCTTCCGCCAGTCGCAAAGCTGCATCCATAATTGCCTGATCAAATTCAGCAGCGCCGCTGCGATCATAAATCCGGGTTTCACAGTCGGCGATGAGCTGATCAGCTGTCCTCCGCTGCTTTGCGTTACACTCGCCCAGCATCTGCCGCAGGACTTCGGCGGTCCGCCGCGCGGCATCAGCTCCGGAAAGACCAGCTGCTTCCCTGAGCTGCTGTCGAATTGACCGGAACCGTCGCTCCCGCTCAACCTCGACAGGATCGCGGTCACTCAAACGCTGCCATGTAATTGCCAGTATCACTGCCGCAATTCCACAGACATAAATCAAACCGTTCTTCCACCAGCCGCTTCCTGTTGCAGCCGCGACGGCCAGTAAGACGGCAGGATCTTTTTGAATCGCCAGATTCGCACCTGAAAAACTCAGAGTCCGATTCGAACTGTCGCCAGCATCGCTGCCAGCGGATGATTTTTCGGCACTCGAAATGGTCCCCACCACATCTGCAGCAGAAATGACCCGGGCTGGCAAAACCTGCATCGCAATTGCATCAGATCGAGTGGTTTGAAATCGCTGCTGTTCCGGATCAAACCAGGAAAATGCAAGCGGAGGAATCTGCTCCACCGACTCCTCATTCGCACGCACCGTGACTTTGAACTGCCTCGCGTTATTGCTCAATGTTCCCGCAGGCTCTTCTGCTGGCAACTGGAACAGCGTCGAATCAAGCCCGCCGTCTGCTGACAGTGACGGCAAAATCACCTGCTGCAGATTTCCACTGCCGCGAATTGTCACATCCAGCGAAATCGGGTCGCCGACTTGCACAACAGTACGATTGGCTGACACTTCAATCGAATAGCCGGTCCCCACGGCTCCCGCAAAGCTCTCAGGGCGATCCTCCGTCGGAATATTGCGCACCGAAAAGCTCACTGGTTCGCCGCCAGCCAGTACCGGACTGACCGCCCGCGGGACGCGATCACCAAACAGATTTCGCCCCCAACTGGTCACCTTTTCCGTGCGACAACTGACAGGAATCGATTGAAATTCGCCAGCCCGATCAAGCGTCATCGTTCGCTTACCAGTGACGACAATGTAATCCTGGCCTTCCCGCGTCTCCCGACCTACCGACGCATCCACTGCCACTGTTCCTCGGGCTGTTGCCAAAGCGAGCTGTGTTCGCGTTTCGGAGGCGGAGTCCTCAAATTCGAACTGGTCAAACAATGGGGAACGAATTTGCAACGAAGAAAACAACTGCTGCACTTCTGCCATTTCCCCGGCATAAGCCCAGCGAATCGTTACCGGGACCTGTTGGCCCACGTACAGCACCCGATCCGGTACGGAAACAGAAACCTCCATGTCCGGATCAGCCGGTAAGTCTTCAAACGTGAAACGAGTACTGCCGGCTGTGAGTTCGTCACCATCCACATCGACCATGAAAGGCCCAAGTGCAAAATCTCCGGATCGGTCCGCAGTTACGGAAAAACTGAATCGGTAGCTGGATGTCTCACTTCGCGTCACTCGACCGTTGATGGATTGCAGAAACGAACTTGAAGACTTTCCGACCTGAGGCCCCACAACAGTGAGACCTTCCGGAGGTTCACCCGACAGTCGACACACAGGTTCCAAACTGCCCTTCAACCCTTCCAAAACAACCTGCACAACAACCGGTTCCCCAACAAAATAGGGTCCGGGCTGCTGAGCCAGTGCGGGTTGTTGAGCCTGCAGCTGTCGGCTGCCGGCCAACGACAGCAGGAACATCAGCCACACCAATACGAAGCGTCTGCTTTTCATGACTACCAGTCCCTGTCCACACCACCACCGCCAATCAGATTTCCCTGCTGGCGATCACGTCGCCGCTCAGCTTCCCGGTCGCGAATCATTTGCAGCAACTGACTCGCATTCATCTGTTGCTGATCCTGCTCCTGTCGTTGTTCCTGCTCCTGTTGCTGTTGCTGTTGCTCAGAATTCTCCTGCTGCTGATCCTGATTCTCTCCGTTGTCGTTGTTCTTGTCCTCCGGCTGAGCCTCATTCAACAACTGCAAGGCCTCCAACAGCTTCGCCAGCGCAGTCTGCTGGTGAGTCGACAACTGAGCGTATTCTTCCTGCCAGTCATCGTCAGCCTTTTCCGCACGCTGTTCCGATAATTCAGAGCCGTCTGCCGTTTCTGTTTCCACAGCAGTTTCAACAGGTTCGTCGGCCGCATCCTCCGCAGCACTCGCAACATCCGGATCAGCTGCCAGCTGATCAAACTCCGCAACCACCTGCCCCATGGCTGTCTCCGCTTCACCGACCAGCGTGGCAGCCTGAGCCAGCTTTTCGGCCGTAACCTGAGCCTGTGAATCAGCATTCGTCTGCTGATCAGCGTCTTCCGACTGCGGTGCATTTGCGGCCTGGGCCGCCTGCTGCTGGAAACCGTCACGTAACTGTTCCGTCGTCTGCCGCAACTGCCGCTGGCGATTCCCCAGGGGCCCCAACTGACGTTGCACTGGCTGCTGCTCCCCAACACTCAGCTCGCCAACACGATCATTCAGGTCGGACTGCCGTTCCGCAGTCTCACGCAAATGCTCCACCAGCGAGAAATAAAGCCGCCGCAGCTCTTCCAGCTGCTCTACCGCCCCTGCAACGGCAGCTCTGGCAACTTCCGTATCAAGGCTGTCAATATCCGATTGCAACTGTTCCAGAACGATCTGCATCTGCTCGTTCGCAGCTGCAAGATATGCTTTTCCGGCATCCACACGCTGTTGCTCCAATTCCAGGGCTGACGGCTCCTCACCAGCTGTCTTTTCAGCCGCCTGCGAAGACTCCGCAGCTGCGGTCTGAGCCTGCTGTAAAGTCTCATCAAGAAGTTCATCGATCCGCTGACTGCGATCGAGGTTCTTCTGCTGAATCGGAAGGAATGCTCCGATCAGCTCCGCAGATGCTTCCGGCTGCGTTTCCAGTTGCTCAAACGCTGCTGCAAGTAATTGCTCATCACCATAAACGGCCTCGATCAGCCGCCTCAGATCATAAAAATACTCCGCCGCCATTCGCAGTTTCTCGACAGTACGCAACTGCCCGGAGACTGCAGCGAGAAACTGCGACCGGCTGATTGCATCCGCAGATTCCAGACATGCAGATTCGGCTTCTCGCAGGTACGGCAGAGATTTCCCGATCTGCTCCATCAATTTCTGCTGCTCGGACGAAACGACATTCTGGTCTGAGTTCTCCTGACTGACAGCCGCTGCCAACATCGCTGTCAGCTCCGCGACACGCTCTGTCATGGAGTTTTGACTCTGTTCAAGAAACTCTGCGGTTAACCATCCCGGGACGGCACTTTGCTGCAAATCCAATTGCGCCCCGTCTGCAGCTGACCGCAAACGCGTCAGCCCGGCAAGCTCCTCGGCATCAGGAATCAAAACACCTAAAACCGCAACCGGGTCACGTAATTGATCACGTGCCCGCTTCGCATCGGATAAGCCTGCAGACCAGCGAATAAATCCTCGTTCCGACTGCTGTCGACGAATCAAACTTCTTGCCTTGGTCATTCGCGAGCGACTGCTCTCAAGATACCTCAGCAGGCCTGTCAGCTGAGCCCCCCGAAGCCGGTCCTCAGGTGTCTGTTCTTCGTCGGATTTGGAGGCTAGTGCATCTGCCTCACCGCGTGCATCTTCAGCCAACTTCTGAAAATCGGAAATCAGTTGCCGCTCTGTCACCGAAAGTCCGCGGAACTGTTGCGCCTGTCGATCCTGTCGCTGCTGCGAATCAGGCTGCAAACGAACCACGGCTGAACGCAATTCCCCCTGATGAGTCCTCTGGCGACCGATCAACTCGTCCAACCGCTCTTCGATGCTGCGCGAGTCCTGTTTCTGCAAGGAATCGTTCAGTTCCAGAATCCGCCGCGAAACCAATTCCAGATTAAAACGAGAGTCCTGATCTTCCGGCCGCACGCGAATCGCTTCCCGGAACCGATTGGCTGCCTGCTGCAGGTGAGACACAGCCCTGGCCACATCAGTTTTCACCACCGCATCAGCTCTGGTCACTTCGACCCAACCAAGATTGTAAAGCACGCGAAAACGCAATTCCCCGTCAATTCCGGCGTCACGTCGAGCGGCAGACAGTAACTCCTCCGCCCCATCAGGATCTGTCTGCACCAGAGCCAGTGCGGCATTATAGGTCTCGCGAGGAGGCAGTCCGGGGGCATCTGCCGAAGCCTGCTCTGTTTCTTCGGAGGCATCGCCTGCGCCTCCAGTCTCATCATCACTCACGTCAACCGGACGCCGCTGAGCAATAGCAGCACCGGAGACACAATGCCCGACAACGGCAGCGAGGAAGAGCAGACGCGCGGCCCTTTCTGCTGATCTGCCACCCGCACGAATTCCCGCCATGCTCATGCGCGAAACAAAAACAGAACTCATCAGGAACCCAAGAGCAGCCAGCACGCACCACTGGTATGCGTCCTGACGAATCATCCGATCCTCCTCTGCTTCGCTGCCGGCCAGCAGCGACACCAGATGAGTCCGGTAAATCGACTCTAAATCCAGGGCTCCCGTCCCGGCCGGGATATAAGCTCCTTCAGTCTCCAGAGCAATCTCACGCAGCGTTCCACCGTCCAGCCGACTGATGACCTCAGCTCCATCGCGATCCCGCACATACGATCGCTCACCAGTTTGCGGGTCCGTGAATTCAATCTTGCTTCCGGCTTCGTCACCAAACCCAATACTGACGACACGAATCCCCCGCTCCCGGGCTGTTCTGGCCGCATCCATCGGGAAGGAATCGTGATCCTCTCCATCCGTCACCAGCAGAATCATGCGGCTGACATCGCCGGATTCACGAAATCCATCGACCGCCGTCAAAATGGCCTCGCCAATACGGGATCCCCCAAGCCCGACGGTTCCTGGCCCCACCTCATTCAGGACCAGTCTGAGAAACCCAAAGTCTGTCGTCAGAGGACAGACAACAGCAGCTTTTCCCGCGAATGCAGTCAACCCCACCTGCTGACCGTCGTTCAGAAATCCGAGCAGCGAGTCCAGCTCTGCACGCGCTCGATCCAGACGATTCGGTACGGCATCCTCCGCCAGCATGGATTTACTGACGTCAAGGCAAATCATGATCTGTGAATCGATCCGAGTCGCCCGCTGCACAGAAATCCCCCACTGCGGACGCATCATCGCCACAACAAGACTTGCCAGCGCAAACGCCATCAGCACGATCGTCATCAGCCGCTGCAGGCGGGACGTGCGACGAACCAGACTGCCCTGCATCAGGGGAGAAACCATTCGATCCAGCAATGTCTGGCCGCGCAACTCCAGCACAACCAGCAGCACACTGATCAGCAGCACTCCCCATAGAGCGTACAACCATTCAAATTCTGCAAACCGAAACTCGTTCATGGCAGCCTGCGAAATACGGACCCGCTGAGCACGGACGCTACAGCAATTAACACCATGCCGGACAACACGAAGACGGAGTAATGTTCGCTGTACTGCAGATACCGCATTTCAGAAACCTCCGTCCGTTCCAGAGCATCGATCTCTGCATAGATCTCCGCCAGTGATTCACGATTCTCCGCTCGAAAATAGCGACCACCTGTCTTTTGAGCGATCTCTTCGAGGGTCTCCTCATCGATTTCCACCGGCTGCCCGATCAGACTAATCCCGCCGAACAGACTACGCACGGGCACGGGAGCCATTCCGTTGGTCCCCGCTCCAATGCAATAGACACGGATGTCGTTTTCAGCAGCCAACTCGGCCGCCTTCACTGCCGGAATCACACCGGCATTCTCAACACCATCTGTCAGCAAAATGGCAACCCGCGATTTCGCGCGGCTGCGGCGAAGCCGTTCAATTCCCAACCCCAGACCGTCGCCCAAAGCCGTCCCGTCTTCTCCTCGCTCAGTGACAATCTCCAGCTGACGCACAATGCTACGCAAATTACCGTGGTCCAATGTCAGCGGGCAAACACTGTCCGCGTAGCCGGCGAAGGTGACAATGCCAATCAAGTCATCCGGACGCCCCTGCCCCGCTGCCGCCTCACCGCCGAAGACAAAATCCAAAAACACCTCTTTCACCACATCCAGGCGATCAACCGACTGATCATCCTCAACCAAATCCCGGGCATTCATGGATGATGACTGGTCGACAATCATCATGATCGCGATCCCATCCTTCGCAACCCTCGTCTCGGACTGTGGCGTACGTGGTCGGGCCAGCGCAATCACAAGTAATGCTGCGGCAGTGACCAGCAGCCCTGCTGGGAGTCGTGCCAGCCGCTGACGCAACGACGCGGGTGTCCCGCGCAACAACTGCAGCGATGAAAACTGCAGCAGGGACGTTGACCGTGAGGCTGCTCGCCACAGAAATGGCAGCAGCAATAACAGCAGCAAAAACCACGGATCACGGAACTCCAGACTACCCATCGCGATCCCCCACTCCATCGTCCCCAGGCGACTCATCAACCAGTGGTGCGTTTTCGCGGGTCTCATCCAGAAATCGCATCGCCAGTTCAGAAGATCGCCGGACCTCGTCGCTGGAGACAGACACTCCCGCGAATTTCACGAGGTCGGCCTGGCGCAGGAAATCCTGTAACAACTCCTGATGTTCTCGAGTCAAATTCTGTGCTCCGGATGCCAGTTCCAGAAACTCTTCCGTGGTCAGATCGGGAGCTCGCAACCCAAAACGATCCTCCAGATATCGCCGGACAATTCGAGAAATCGCCACAAAGAAAGCAGCGATCTCGTCAGCCGATGAAGGTTCACCGTTCACCAGCAGTCGATCCAGATTCCGGCGAGCCCGTTGGTATGCGTTCACTTGCACCACACGCTGCCGCAAACGCCGCAGATAAACCGCCACAATCGCAACTGCAGAAATCAGTCCGGCCGTTACCAGCACCCACCACAATGCCGAACGAACGGGATCAACTGTCCGCAGTGGCTCCAGTCTTCCCAGTGGTGGTTTCAATTCCGCTCCGGCGCCGGACGGCAGCACAGACTGCACCGTAAAATCAATGCGATCCGTCAGAATTTCATAGGCGTCCAGATCTTCCGGAGCAGACTGCTGCCCGGGCCGATGATCCACAAACTCAATCAGAATGGGTGGAATCATCTGCAGGCCGGAACGCATTGGCTGCAAGGTGTATCGCTGTTCAAAAGTCGCACTGCCGTCCGCAGACACTCGCTGTCGCGGAACAAAATCGACAATGGTGTATCGATCCAGGGCCTCGCCAAACTCCGGCATTAACACCTCCACCTCAGCAGCGGCATTCACCTCGATCTGCAACGTGATCTCGTCACCAATCACTGGCTGCGATGGATTCAGCGTCACCTTCACCGCGACAGGTCCTGATTCACTGCTGACAGTGATTCCTGCCAACTCCTCGTCGGCAACTGCAGTCAGTCCGTCCACGTTCAGCAGCAACGCACTGATCAGTGTCAAAAAGAAACGCAGCGACAGCGAATTCAAGTTCATCGCTGCCTCCTCTGCTCTCGCATCCGAAAGAAATTCTTCAATGGATCAACGATCGAACTGTCCGTACTGATCTGCACGAAGTCGATCTTCGCTTTGCGAAACGATTGTTCAAGATTGGTGATGCGAGCCTCCGACTGCTGGCGATAAACCCGGCGAAATTCGGAGGAAGCCGTGTCGCACTGAATTTCTGCTCCCGTCTCCGGATCCAAAAGATTCATCAGACCCACGTCGGGAAGTTCCATCTCACGGGGATCCGTGATCAATACCGCAATAACGTCGTGTCGTCTCGACGCCATCTGCAGCGAACGCAGGTAGTCGTCGTCGAAAAAATCGCTGACCACGAAACAGACCGCACGCCGCCGGCAGACAGATTGCAGAAACTCCATCGCGCCAGCGATACTTGTAGCCTGCCGCCCGGTCTTCCACCAACTGCGCCGTTGCCCAAACGGAAGCCAGCGAAATCGCTTCCGCTGCCCGGCTTTGGGTGTGTTCTGAGGCCGATGACTGAGCACTTCCCGGACGACTCGCAGGGAATGCTTCTGGCCTCGCCGAGGCGGAATGTACTGTTCGACTTCACCGTGAAACAACGCCAGCCCGACTTTGTCATTGTTCAGTGTCGCCGAAAACGCCAGTAAGGCACACAACTCCGCTGCCACTTCCCGCTTGGATCGCCTTCCCGAACCGAACTCCTGTGAAGCCGATACGTCCGCCATCAGCATCATCGTCAGCTGGCGTTCCTCGACGAATCGCTTGACGTAGGGCTGCCCCATCCGAGCCGTCACATTCCAGTCGATCGAACGCACCTCGTCCCCGGGCAAGTACGGGCGCACCTCGTCAAATTCAATGCCACTGCCGCGGAATACAGACACGTAGTGACCGGCCAGAACGTCAGCAACCTGACGTCCGGTGCGAACCTGAATCTCGCGGACTCGGCGGAAAATATCTCTGGCAGGAATGCTCACGGTACCGCCACGTTATCAAGGATCTGCTGAATCACATCGTCGTTGGAGCGTCCCTCAGCTTCCGCCTCGTACGACAAAATCAGGCGATGCCGCAGAATTTCCAGAGCAACGCTCTTCACGTCATGGGGAGTCACGTAACTGCGACTCTGCAGGAAGGCGTGCGCTTTCGCGCCCTTCATCAGGCTGATCGAAGCGCGAGGACTGGCGCCGGTCTCAATCATCTCCTGCAGACCGGCGATTCCGTACTCCTGAGGATCACGCGTGGCCCGCACGACATCCACCAGATAATCGCGAACCTTTTCGTCAATCCAGATCTGATCAACGACACCGCGGGCAGCAAGAATCTGCTGAGGCGTCATGACCTTGCGAATCTCAGGAATCGGCTGACCACTGGCCATGCGTTCCACGACACGACGCTCCTCCTCCTTCGTCGGATACGTCACCACAACCTTCAGCATGAACCTGTCTACCTGTGCCTCCGGCAGCGGGTAGGTCCCCTCCTGCTCCACCGGGTTCTGCGTCGCCAGGACAAGGAACGGCTCCTCCAGAGGAAATGTCTCAACCCCGATCGTGCCCTGCCGCTCCTGCATCGCTTCCAGCAGTGCAGCCTGCACCTTGGCCGGTGCTCGGTTGATTTCATCGGCGAGGATCAGGTTCGAAAAGATTGGCCCGCGTCGAACAACCCACGTGGCGTCACGGGGATTGTAGATTTCTGTTCCGATGACATCCGCCGGTAACATATCCGGCGTAAACTGGATGCGAGAAAAACCAGTGTCGATGGCCGTCGCCAGACTGCGAATTGCCAGCGTCTTTGCCAACCCGGGCAAGCCCTCCAGCAGCACGTGACCGCCCGTCAGCAGTCCCACCAGCAGCCGGGACACCATGTGCTCCTGACCCACCAGTACCCGGCCAATTTCGTCACGCAGACCACTGCACAGCTGCGCGTGGGTTCTAATTTGCTCATCGAGTTGCGACGCCGACATGTTGTTCCTGCTCTCCACTGACTCTTCTGTTCACACAGCTCTGTTAATACGGGGCTCGGTTTGCCCAATGCGAACCCGACCGAAGCAACGGCCGGCCGAATGCCCCATTATCTGTTCCTCACGGAATTCCTTCAAACGCACCCCACTCCTGGAAAACACGTTGCCGAACACTGGATTGTTCCGCTTCAAATTCCGAGAACCGGTTCAGATTATTCAGAATCCAAATCTCGTATCGCAACGGCCCGATGGAAAACTCAAAAATGACCGGCTGTTTCCCATTACGAAACTGCAGGAAATCACAGCAGGATCCAGATCATTCCGGCTGTCACCCCAAGCAGCAGCACAACAAAGACCGGAATCATCCGCGGATCTTCCGACAAAGGAACTGAATTCGATTTTGCGGCGGTGATTGCGTGCAACTGCCTGCGTATTTCGGCAAAACCGCGCCACGAGGCAAACACCCGGGCTCGACCAAAACGCGTGCTGATAAAGACGGAAGCCAATCGCTCTGCCGGCAGCGGTGAACCGAGACGCAACAAGATCCTCAGCCATGTTCCACGGTGCGATCCCGTCAAAAAATCCCGCGTCCCAAGAATCTCGTCAAATGAAACCACTCGCTCCATTTCCGGGGCCAGCTCAAATGCCCCGCGAGAATGATGGCAGTGGGAGAATACCACTGTCCGACTTTCCTTCAGAATTCGAATGCGTTGCCCGGAAGCGGACGGATTATGGCAGCTGATGCCTGATTCTTCAGAACGCCCTGTGACCATAAAGCCCTCCGGTGCGATGATCCGGACATGTTTGTTTGCTGCTTCGGCACAGCCGATCATTGGCAATGACAGAAGAGGTGCTCAACCGACGGCACGCTGCCCTGCTGCGATGGGAAAGTGACAATCTTACCAGCTTCGATCCGTCAAAATCACGTGGTTGACAACAGCAAACTCCTGTTCTCCGCTTCTGGCTGCTATACTCACAGCTCGTCTCTGGAAACTTTCACTCACCTTCCCCTCCTGCTTGAAACCGCCCGATTCCAAATTTTGAGGCTTTGTTGACGGCACTTCCGCATCAGCATCTGCCGCCGAAATGCGAAAAACGCAATCCTGGATTGCCAGCGGTTCGCTTGCATTATTCTGCGGCTATCAGTTTCAGATGAATATTCTTGTCATTTCGGGCATCCTTCCGAATTCTGCCGGGACCGGCGTTGAAATGCGCACCTGGCACCTTTTGCGGACTTCGGCGACTCATTCAACAGTAAGCCTGTTTGGCTGCTGCAGTGACGCGGCAATCAAGATCAATGTCACTCAGGTCGGAGATGTCATGGACGCGCCTCCAACCCGCCAGCCGAAGCGGAAGTTACTGCCAGTCCGTCTCGTCACAGCAGTCATCCGAACAATCCGCACGCTGGCGTTTCCACAGGTCAATGACTGGTCCAACTACCTGAATCTCGTCAATCGAGCACGCGGGGTTATCTCAAGTAAGCAGTGCAAAGGTCTGAGAGGGGCATTCTGGATGATTGTCTCCGCTCACTTCATCGTTCTGTCTCACTTTGCGGCAATTCCCCCGTTTGCGGTTCATTTTGTGACCGCAGCATTCAGGAAAATTCGTCTCCCCGATAATTTCGATGGCACTCAGATTGATGCTGTCTGGATTGAAGGGACCCCGGCCTGGTCGAGGGGCATGCAAGTGGCCCAGGAACTCGGAGTCCCAGCATCAACTCCTGTCATCCTCAGTGCACATAACGTGGAGTGGCTCATCAGCAGCAGACTTTCCATGCATGAACACACCTGGTGGAAACGACAGTTTCTTCGCAGTGACGCTCGTATCTATCGCAGATTCGAACACCGCGTTCACTCACAGGCAGCGGCGGTAATCCACTGCTCCGAAGATGACCGCCAACTCGCCCTTGATCTGGCCCCGTCCGCGAATGTCTGCGTTGTCCCCAATGGTGTCGATATCGAATACTACAAGGGAAGCAATCAAGGCTGCTCGGAAGTCCCCACCCTCTTCTACACCGGCTCTTACACCTATCGCCCCAACCTCGAAGCAGCCAACGAACTTGTCAAGCATGTGCTTCCGGAAGTACGCCGCCTCGTAGGGCGAGTCCGGCTGATCCTCGCCGGACGAAATGCCACCGTTCTGAATCCTCTGGCAGCGGACGACGATGACATCGTTATCGTCGACAGCCCGGAAGACATTCGACCGGTCTTCCGTGAAGGATGGATCATGCCGGTAACACTCAAGTCCGGGGGCGGAACGCGGCTCAAGATTCTGGAAGCCATGTCCATGAAACGCACCGTCGTCTCAACGGCAGTTGGGGCCGAAGGACTTCCGGTTACCGATGGCAATCAAATTCTGATCCGCGAAATCGAGCAAATGCCTGAAGTACTCGCGGAACTGATTCGCGATCAGCAACAACGCGACAGGCTGGTTGAAAATGCCCACCAATGGGTGACCAACACCATGTCCTGGAACGCCTGTACCGAACCAATCCCAAAGCTGCTGCAACAGGTGATCAATTCTGATCCCCAAAGAAACTAGTCAGTCGGTGCGGCAGCCTCAAGCGGCAGGAATCGACACTCCTCCGGACTGTAGGAATGCAGCACCCCGTGCTCAAATTCGTAGACCCATGCGTGCAGGTTCAACTCCCCGCGCGACAGACCTGATGCAACGCAGGGATGTGTGCGCAGGTTATTCAGTTGCACCAGCACGTTCTCCTTCACCGCGGCCGTCATCCGCTCCTCCGGTGTCGAATCAGCGTACTTCTCCTCAACGACCCGCTGAGTCGAGGAGGCGTGACCAAGCCATGTCGCCACCGTTGGTAACCCCGTAAGCTTCTCCGGGTTCAACAAGCCAGCAACCGCTCCGCACTGCGAGTGGCCGCAGACAATAATGTCACGAACACCCAGACCGGCCACCGCAAACTCAACCGCAGCTGCCTCGCCGCCAGTTGATGCACCGTATGGCGGCACAATGTTGCCAGCATTTCGCAGGACAAAAATCTCCCCCGGGGATGTCTGAGTGATCAGACTGGGGTCAATCCGCGAATCACTGCAGGTAATGAATAACGCATCCGGACTCTGACCGCCCGAAAGACGCTCAAACAACTCCTTCTGCGTTCCGAAGATCTGGCTTTGAAACTCGTGGACGCCGCGAATGATCTTGTCCATCGCTTCAGTCTCCCTCCTGATCCACGCTCACAACGCGTCTTTGGATCCGCCAAAAATATCACGAAATACGATACACGACATTTTATACGTGTTTTAATTTTCATGCAATACTGTTCTATAGCAGCTTTTTTTATGCTAACCTCCAGACGATTCTGGCATGGAATCATGCGGTTCCAGCCGTCCGGGCATTGAGACAAGGCGATTACCAGGCCTTGACAGCCCGGCTCCCCCCAAGTTCTTTTCCCACCTCCTGTTCCATGGCTGCAAATCCTCAGCAACACCGGCTCAGCCCAGCGAATCCGCCAGAAAGAACCGATCGAAATGCGCGTTCGTTCCCGCGCTGGACGTTTCTGACGAATCATGCACATGTGCTCGCTCTGCTGGAGCGGGAGCCGGATATCGTGCTTCGCGAAGTTGCCCTGCAGGTCGGAATTACAGAACGTGCGGTGCAGCGAATTGTGCAGGATCTTGAGGAAGCCCAGGTTATTGAGCGCGAGCGAATCGGGCGGCGAAATCGATATCGGGTCCACCATGATCGGGCCTTGCGACACCCAATCGAATCGCACAGGACAATCGGCCAGTTACTGCGGCTTGTTGCGGATCCAGTGGAGGACACCAGGGGGGATGCCCCTGACACATCGAAAGACCGCGACGTGTCAAACTAGCTGCCGGATACAACTGCTGCCTCGATCACCATCTCCACCAGACAATTGCCTCCGAGACCGGACTGCACACACGCGCGGACGGGAGCGTTCCCCTGCGGGACCCACTGATCCCACTGTCGATTCAATTCGTCGACACTCTGAAGACTTGAGAGATGCACAATGATCTGCAGCATCTGCTGTCGGGAACTGCCGATTTCGCACAGCGTCTGATCAATCTGACGCAGCACTTGCTGAATTTGACCACGCTCGTCATCACTCGTGTCGTCAGCAACCTCCACCCACCGAGCGACTCCCTGATAGAGGACGATATCAGACCATCGCGGCGAGTTTCCAATGCGTTTGATCGATGAAGACAATGCTCAGCTCCGCAACAGGCCATAGGATTGGGGCGACCGGCCCGTACTCAACAATGTTCGTACGGCCGATTTTTAACCCGGATCGGCGGGAAAAGACATGGTAAATCATCGCAACGGATGCCAGCCAGATCCTGATTCCCAATCTGCGAGAAGGCCGGACCGCGGCTCAGACAAAGTTCTCCCTCAGCCGGTGACTCATAGCGGGTGTTTCTACGAACGTTCGTCTGCCGAAATGCTGGCTTCACCAGAACACGCTTTTCATCCATCGATGCAATTGCGTTCAGTGACAGGAACGGCCGCTTCTGATTGTTTAACGTCGTCACTCAGTCCGGAACGGATTTGACGTGAATTCTCTTTGCATTCGAGCCCCCGCCATTGCTGCGAGATTCTGTCGCCCCAGGAAAGCAACCAACCCGCCGACCTCGACTTCTCTGTTCGCAAGGTACGCTCACTATTGGCCATTCGAATTCCAGCTGGCCGACCACCCGCAGGGCCTCCGTCGACAGCACAGGTGGAGCAAGCTGCGACAGAAAACACCGTACTTCACCCCCACCTGAAATTCATTGCTGAAACATTACCTGAAATCGTTGCTGAATCACGAGGACTCCGGCCGATTGTTCGGCCGGCACCTGCCCCTCGACCACCAGCGACCGCCGCGACAACGCCGGGGCGACGGAACTCTCCGGTTGCAGCAGGGCCTCAACGGCCGCGGGCAATGCATCGTTCAGGCTGCACACGCCAGTGGAAAGCACTTTCTCCTGCGCAATGATCGCATCACGAATGACTCGAATCGCATCTTCAGCCGCGTGAACGTCATCGAGACATCCTTAGACCAGCAAGAACACAGAGTGGTCACCGGGCAGCCAGTCTCAGTCGGCATTGCTCACCACGAGTTCCCACTTACTGAGAGAAGACACACATCCCATCTTCGTGCATCATTCGATTTCGCAGGATTTTCAACTGGATCTTCGCAGATCTCCCACGGGCCTCAGGACTATCCGCAGAAAGATTGTCGCGATGGCTGAATAACATCGGCCGAGATTCAGTCCCTGCAGCCCCTCCCAGTGAACACTCGTCAAGTTTCGACGGGACGCCATCGTGGCTACGCTCCATCTGCTTCCTGGTTGCGACAGATCGTTCCTGCCCGATACAATGCAGACCATGCAGCGCTGCTGCTGCACGCAAGGAAAATCGTTCTCAGTACCTTCCGGAAACCAATGCCACCGATGCGGTTCCGCCACGACATCTTCTTCGTGCTCTTCACCGTGCTGATTCTGGTGACGGACTCGTTACAGGCTCAGCCGGCTGATTCTGAACAGGTGTTCTCCGAACGTATTCAGCCTTTGCTCGCTCAGCACTGCGGACAATGCCATTCGCAAAAAATTCAGCGTGGCCAGTTGAATCTCGCGACCCTCGCGGACCTGCTCAAAGGTGGGGAGTCCGGAGAAGATCTCCTGAATCAAGGGGACGAACACGGGTTGCTCAGCGAAGTGATTGAGTCAGGTGCGATGCCGCCGGAGGACGCCCCGCCCCTCCCGGATACCGCCCGCAAACAGATTCAGGACTGGCTGTCCTCCGCTGATCCCGACACTCTGCGAAAGACGCACTCGCCCGCCACCGTCACCGAACATGACGTATTTCCGATTCTGTTGCTGCGCTGCAAGACCTGCCATGGACCGCAACGTCAGCAGGGTGGTGTCGATCTCAGTTCCCCCGCCGCATTACTCAAGTCCAGCCCAAATGGGCCCAGCGTCATTCCTGGAAATCCATCCGCCAGTCCAGTGATTCAGCGTATCGAAAGCGAAGCCTGTCCACCACGCGACCAACTGCTGAAATTCTTTGTCCGCCGACCATCCGCTTCGGAGGTGCAGAAACTGCGTGACTGGATAGCAGCAGGCTGCCAGTTGTCCACAACTTCGCAGCCTGCCAGTCCCGCACAGCAGGAGACACTCGTTACAGAACAGGATCGTCAGCACTGGGCATTTCAGCCGCTGCGCGGAGACCCACTTGAAGGGTCCCTTGACCATTTCATTCTGGCCCGACTCAACGAGGCCGACCTGTCACTTTCTGCTCCGGCCGAGCGAGTGGTGCTGGTCCGCCGCGCATTCCTCGACCTGACAGGCCTGCCTCCCCAGCCCGATGAATTGCAGTACTGGCTGACACGGGAAGCCTCAAACTGGTACGCCAGCCTGATCGATACACTGCTTGAATCACCGCATTATGGCGAACGCTGGGGACGCTTTTGGCTGGATCTCGCCGGCTACGCAGATTCCGAGGGCGGAATTTCTGCAGATCCGATCCGCGCCGTCGCGTGGAAGTATCGGGACTATGTCATCCAGTCGTTCAATGCAGATACACCTTATGACCGATTCCTGACGGAACAGCTGGCCGGTGACGAACTGATTGACGCCCGCCATGCAGACACTGTGACGCCTGAGATGGTTCGCAATCTGACAGCGACAGGCTTTTTGCGTATGGGGATCGACCAGACAGGTTCGCGAACCATGAATTTCGTTCCCGAGCGTTTGGGCGTGATCAACGATGCACTCACCGTTGTGGGCTCGGGACTGATGGGACTCACAATTGAATGTGCCCGCTGTCATTCCCACAAATATGATCCCGTCCCACAAAGAGACTATTACCGACTCAAAGCTGTCTTTCAGGGCGCGCTCGACGAACACGACTGGCTGACATTTCGAAATCGTAAGCTGGAACTGGCAACGCCGGACCAGTTGGCTCAGATCAAATCTGTCAATCCACCGATCCAGAAACAGATTCGCGATCTCACGAAGCAGCTCACAGTGACCCGCCAGGAGCTGTTCCTGACAATGCTGCAACAGCACTACCCCGCGCAGTCAGAGGCCGATCGCCAACTCACCCTTGCCGCACTGAAAATTGCAGACAACACTCGCACCCTGCCCCAGCGACTGCTGGTGGAACAACTTCAGAAAGCTCAGGCGATCCCTGAAGACCAGCAACCGCAGCCTGTTCAGGCAGTGCAACTGGGGATTGACCACTTGCAGGACCAAATTCATTCGCTGGAACGCAGGCTGGCTCCCGATGCAACCATTCGCGCACTCTGGGATCAGGGTCGGCCATCGCCCACTTACCTGCTGCGTCGGGGCGAACACACACTTCCCGGAGAACTCGTGCAGCCGGGAGTACCCGCCGTGCTGGCACACGCAATGCCCCCCTATGAAGCCTCGCCTCCCTTCTCAGGGGAAAGCTCTTCCACTGGTCGGCGTCTGGCCTTTGCACGCTGGCTGACTCACCCGGATCATCCCCTGACGGCACGCGTGATGGTCAATCGTTTGTGGCAGCACCATTTTGGTGAGGGCCTGGTCCGCTCCACCGAAAACTTTGGTGTGATGGGTGACCGCCCGTCTCACCCGGATCTGCTGGACTGGCTGGCTCTCAGGTTCATTCGGGAGGGCTGGAGCATCAAGCAGATGCACCGCCTGATCATGAATTCCGCAACCTATCAGCAAAGCAGTCGCGTGACGGACCAGCAACTGCAGAAAGACCCGGAAAATCGCCTGCTGTCCCGCATGCCGCTCAGACGTCTGGATGCGGAGACACTTCGAGACTCGCTTCTCAGCGTTGCCGGGCGACTGCATCTTCGCAGGGGCGGTCCCCCGGACCCGGTTCGAGTCCGTGCCAACGGACAGGTCAGCGTGCTGCCGCAGGATGACGGAAACTGGCGCCGCAGCATCTATGCTCAATTGCGTCGGACCGAAATCCCGACCATGTTTGCCACATTTGACTACCCGGTCATGGGACCGAATTGTCTGGAACGAAATGTCTCCACAGTCGCTCAGCAACCGCTGCTGCTGAACAACAGCGCCGCTGTCCGTGAATTTGCCGAAAACCTCGCCGATCGTGTTCTGCAGTCTGCCGGAGACTCACCGGATCAGCAGGTTCGAGTCACAGCGCTGACTGCGCTCAGTCGCCCGCCATCAGCAGCAGAGCTTGAGGCTGGAATTCAGGCACTACAGGAACTGCGTCTGCTGTGCAACGGCAACCAACGTCAGGCACTGCAAACCTATTGCCATGCAATCCTGAATTCCGCGGCGTTCATGTTTGTTGACTAGGCCCCAACAATGACCAGTAACCAATCACAAAAGTCCAGTCGCCGCGACTTCTTCGCAACCACCCGAAATGGCCTGATGGGGGCTGCGCTGACACATCTCTTCTGCGAAGAAGATTTCGGTGGTTCCCAGCTGCTTGCCTCGGAATCACAATCCGAAACACCGCCGGCCGAAACAGCGCCGGCCGACAATCTGAGACCGCGAAAACCACACCACCCGGCTCAGGCCAAAGCCGTGATTCAGCTGTTCATGAATGGTGGCCCCAGCCAGATGGATCTGTTTGACCCCAAGCCCGTCCTGGATCGCATGGACGGCCAGCCGTTTCCCGGGAACGTGGAAGATCTCGGGAACCAGGGAACAAACAATATCGGGGTGATGATGGGCGGGCAGTATCCCATCAGACAACATGGCGAATCCGGAATGCGGATCGCTGATGTGCTGCCGCATACTGCGGAACTGGCAGATGATCTGTGCATGATTCGTTCCATGTGGACGGATCACCCCAACCACGATAACGCCCTCTACCGCATTCAGAGCGGCCGACTGTTCATGGGTTATCCCACGCTGGGCGCCTGGACCATCTACGGCCTGGGATCAGAAAACCACAATCTGCCGGCTTACGTTGTTCTGAATGATCCGCTGGGGCCTCCTAAAAACGGCGCTCGGAACTGGACCTCCGGATTTCTGCCGCCGCTGTATCAGGGAACTCCTTTTCGCCCCTCCGGATCTCCGATCCTGAACCTCTCCCGCGGTTTCCAGCAATCTGCCGAACTCACAGACGCGGCAAGCAGACTGCTGCAGCAACTTGACAGCATTCATCAAAAGCAGCGCCCGTTTCGTCCTGAACTCAATGCACGGATTCAGTCGTACGCACTCGCCGCGGGGATGCAACTTTCCGCAGGTCAAGCGCTGGATCTGAACAGCGAAACTCTGCATACCCAGCAGGCCTACGGAATCGGGAAGGAACCGACCGACTCCTACGGCCGACGCTGCCTCCTTGCGCGGCGTCTGGTTGAACGGGGCGTTCGATTTGTTCAGATTTTCATGGAAGAACAACCCTGGGACAGCCACGTTGATCTGGCATCAAACCATCGAGCAGTCTGTGAACGCACGGACCAGCCAACGGCCGCCCTGCTGGCTGACCTGAAACAGCGAGGACTCCTGGATTCCACACTGGTCATCTGGGGTGGTGAATTTGGCCGAACTCCCACCTCGCAGAAATCCGGCAAGGTCTATACCGGTCGTGATCACAACATGCAGGCCTTTACCAGCTGGCTGGCTGGTGGTGGCAGCAGAGGAGGCCTGACCTGGGGCAGCACTGACGATTTCGGACACAGCGTCACCGAAAACCCGGTCAGCGTTCACGATTTCCATGCCACGATTCTGCATCTTCTGGGGCTGAATCATCAACGATTATTCTTCATGCGGAATGGTCTGGAAGAACGATTGACCGGTGTTGAACCGCCGCAGGTGGTTCACGAACTCATTCACTCCCGGATCGATCCCCTGCCCGGCAACAGTTGAACTCGTTGACCAATGAAGAGGTCCCTCCTGTGACACACACGCAATCGCCCGGTCAGGACAGATCTTGGAAACGCCGGCAGCTGCTGCAGATGGCAGCTACGGTGACGGCTGTCAGACCTCTGCGGTCAGCGATTCCGGCTGCAATACGGGAAGACACAAACCCACCCGATTCGCCGCCCGACAATCCCGTCTCAATCATTGACTGCAATGTCAGTCTGTTCGCCTGGCCATTTCGAAGACTCCCTTTCGACGAGCTTTCTCAATTGACCAAACGCCTTCGGGGGCTGGGGGTTGATTTTGCCATCGCCGGCAGCAATGAAGCGATCCTCCATCGTGATCTGACTGCAGTGAACTCCCGACTGCATGATGCATGTCGCCATGAGCCGATGCTGCTGCCTGCCGGAGCAGTGAATCCCGCACAGCCCGGCTGGCAGGAGGACCTGAGAATATGCACAGAGAATCTGAACATGCCCGGCATTCGCCTTTTACCAACAGTGCATGGATATGACCTGACGCTGCCGGACCTGCGCGCCTGTCTCTTTGCGGCTGCGTCAGTTGGCCGTTTTGTTCAAATTGTTCTCTCGCTGGAGGATCCTCGCACGCAACCGAACCTGTTTCGAACCGGGGAACTTTCCATCGAACCACTCGGGGACTTGTGTGAGTCCATTCCACGACTAAGAGTGCAACTCCTGAATGGCCGACTCACTTCCGGTCTGACGAGTGTCCTGCGTGAACTCCCCGGTGTCACGGTCGATACCGCACGCATCGAAGGGACAGATGGAGTTCCTCGGCTGGTCAACAGCCTGGCTGCCGATCAGGTCGTGCTTGGCTCTCATGCCCCTTTCCTGATCCCGGAAGCGGCGCTGATTCGCGTCCACGAAGCATCACTGCTGCAGCCTCAGCAGGTGCACGCCGTACTTTCCGCAAATGCCCGTACGTTTCTGGGAGGCAAACCACTGTTATGACCGTCCCCGATCATTTTCATTTTGGCCTGCCGGATGTACAGACACTGGAACAGTTCAACATCTGGGACTGCTACTTCACGCCCTCATTCTCCCACCCCGGTACCGACGGATTCTCCGGTCTCGAAACCGATATCGACCGATCGCTGTCGGCCATTCAAAAGGGTCGCATTCAAAAAGCCTGCTACTTCGCCCACGTTGGAATTGGAACGACAACTGACCCGGACCTTGAACACCTGCTGTCCCGTCAACCCGAAGTTGTCCTGAAGCCACTGCAGGCCTGGCCCGACCTGCTGATCGGGATGATTCAGCTGAATATTCAACAGCCACAAAAATCCCTCGATGCCATCAATCGCTGGATCGCAGATGGCCCCATGCGGGGCGTCTATTTTCCGGGTGGCGGACCGGCTGCAGTCTGCTGCATGGATCCTCGTGCTGAAGCATTGATAAATCGAGTCCATCAACTGGGCGGTGTCATTATGCAGCACACCTGGAACAAAACAGGAGGCAAACAGTCGCCGGGGGAATCAACACCGCGTGAACTGGCTGTGCTGGCCGCAAGGTTTCCAGAACAACAATTCATCTGCGCACACGCCGGGGGCGAGTGGGAGCAGGGCATCCGAGCCGTGCGTCACCAAAGCAATGTCCTCGTGGAAACGTCCGGATTCGATGCCACAGCGGGATTCATCGAAATGGGCGTCAGAGAACTTGGAGCAGAACGGATCATCTTTGGAAGCCATCTGCCGGGCCGCTCACTTGGTACAGAACTGGCCAAGGTGGTCACAGCCCAAATCTCGAGCGAACAAAAGAAGCGAATCCTCGGAAGCAACTTTCGCAGGCTGCTGAAAGTACACCAGCATTGACAGACCTGAAATCAACTCAGCAAGCACCGCCGGCAGAACTTGATTCGCACGTTGCACGAACTCGATCATCACGGGATGCCCAGCGCCACAGTGCGTCGTTGACTGGTGATTCGGACACGGCCGATTATCATGCAGAATTGATCATCGGCTCGAGAAGCCATCGGACCAGACACTCAGACTGATCCGGCACCCGATTCGACGCGACCGATTGCCCCCAATCCGACACTCCGAAAATCCGGAGCACAGAAAACACTGCGATACTTTTCCATGTCCGACACAACTCCTGAGATCATCATTCAGCTGCGTCGAAAATGGAAACCTCACAAGCGATATCTCAGTGATCACCCCACGGCAATTCGCTTTCATCGAGCATGCAGCTGGCTGGACGCTGCACTCAAAGCGGATCGCGAATCCAGCCTTGACCAGGTGCTGATTCTGCAGTGGACAGCATTTAATGCGCTCTATGGCATCTGGAATCCCGAACGCAACGAAGCCCTTCCGGATCGACAATCCTGGAAAGATTTCCTGACTCACATTTTCCAAATCGATTCAGACAACAACCTCGGCACCATCATCGCGCGTAATCGCACGCGAATTCTCGCGATCCTTGCCAGCGACCATCTCGACCGCATCTACTGGAATTCTGTGGATTCTGCCAGGCCGGAACCAGCAGCAGCACGACCGTCCATGCAACGGCGAGCGATCATGTGGTTCATCGAAGAACGCTGGCTCACCATCGCGGAGTCTGTCCTGGATCGAGCGTACCTCCTGCGGTGTCAGTTGATCCACGGAGCGGCGACTTGTGGCAGCGGACTGAACCGAGATCCGCTCAGAGACTGCACGCAACTGCTGGACGAGATCATGCCCGGAATCCTTGAAGTCTGGATCGAACGCGGTGCGCGTGAAGACTGGGGACTACTGTGCTATCCACCCTTGCAGTAAGTCGTCGCAAACTCGCGCACCTGCTGCAGTGTTCTGACACAACAATCAGCATCCGCGCGCAGTCGCGGATCCCCGGAAACGACTCCGATTTCGCAATTGCATGAGACTTCGCCATCGCACCTGTTGCCCCAATGCACCGCGGGCACTCGCAGCCACACCGTCAAACCAGCACCGGCCGGCACCAGCCTATTTCTGGTAGATCGGCAGGTAGTGATATTTCACACTCAAACTCAAAATGGCCATCGCAGTGCCGTAAACCGGGCCGTGTCCCCGCTCAGAACCATTCTCCGCAGTCCATGAACCATCTGCAGCCTGCTTCTCCAGCAGCATCTCCTGGACCAGCTTCCGGGCAGTGTCTGCATGGTCACCGCCACGCTGGTACATCCCCTGGGCATAGTAATAGGTGCCGTAAGAACAGAACCGTTCATTCCACCGAGGTGGATGCTCAAGTAACCAGTCCGCTGCTCCCTGCACCAGCGGCGACTCATATTCCCCACAGACCTGCATCGCCAGCAGGCCCGCAGCCGTCATCGTGAATGTCGGGTTATTCTGATTCGGCTCATAACAGAATCCGCTGGCCTTTTTCGTTGGCAGACCGTTGCGATCCAAAGGCGATGCATAAGATCGCTTCAGATACTCCACTGCGTCTGCAATGGCACTGGCAGGAACATCCAACCCGTCATTCTTCGCAGAACGCAGCGCCATCAATTGCCATACGGAAACGCTGAGATCCGCATCGGCAGCATTGGGATTGTACCTCCAGCCACCCCGAGCCTGAACCGGCTTACGCTCCTTCTGCGAGCTCAGAATCACGTCAATAGCACCACGGCAACGCTCATGAATCAGACGATCCTCATCGGCGGTTGTCCCCATCCCCAGCATCTCAGTCAGCATCAACGTAATAATCCCGTGCCCATACATACGGGATCCGTCCTTGCTGCCGTAATAGCCCTTGTCGTCAATGCGGTCATCCTGCAGGACAAATTCCAGAGCCTCCCGCATCGCCTGACCCTCAGGAGTCGGATTGCCGGGCTGGATCCCCACACTGGCCATCGCCATGATCGACAGCGATGTCATGGTGGTGTCGTGCTGACTGTCCAGAATTGCTCCGTCATCCCGTTGTTTTGACAGCAACCACGCGATCGCTCGATCAACGGAAAGATCCACTTCATCCTTTTCAAAAACCGCAGATGTTGGCTGTTCAGCCTCTGCCGCTGCAGATTCTTCCTGAGCCATCGCAGCACCCTGTGCCCCCGCCGCCAACAGCAGAAGACACAGACGCAAACGGTGAACACCCAACCAAATGAACAACTCAGACATCTGTTCGGTCCCTGCTATTCCTGCTGAGCTCGCTCGGCCAGCACTCTGAAGTAGGTCTCCACACTGCGACGATAGGCTTCCGAAATCCGCTCCGACTGCCCCCGAGCAACATCTTCAGCTGATTGTCTGCGTAATCGTCCCCACCGTTTATTCTCGACTCGTTCCACTGCAGTCACTTCAAATTCGCCACCCTCAGGCGGCTCAGAGAAGCTGTCTGTCTGCTGCTGGCCCGGTTGATTCATCGCCTGCATCGCCTGCTGCTGAGCCAACTGACGCGACTGAGCCAGTGACGACTGTGCCTGCCGGGCTGCCTGCGTCAGCGAATCCAGAGGACTTCCGGGTTGCGGCTGCCCTTCCTGATTCTCTCCCTGAGCCGCAGCGGCAGATAACTGCCGATCAAGCTCGTCCAACTGACGCGCCAGTTGTTGAGCCTCCGCCCGCTCCGCTGCCGTCGGTGGAGTGTCGGAGGCAGGAGCCTGACCGGAAAGTGAAGCCTCCAGCTCGTCCGCTGCCGCCTGCTGCGCTGCCGCCTGCATTGGCTCCAGCACTTCGCTCAGATCCTCGACCTGCCCCTCAAACGCCGCTTGCGCAGCCGCCAGATCCTGCTGGGCCTGCAATGCC
>JAFMMM010000248.1 GCA_017859815.1 Planctomycetota bacterium
GACGAGGCGGGCTGGTGCCTGCTGGATCTGCGTGCGGAACCGACATTTTTGCTTGATCGCAAGCTGGCAATCAGCGGCGTGGAGAAGCTGGAAGGATGGGCGACCGGCGAACTGCCCTCGTCGATTGTGAATGCAAATGCAACTGCGGTTGACGTGTGGACTCGACTGCCGCCTCGAACATTTTTTGTCCATCCCGGCCCCGGGCAGAATGTTGGTGTGGCCTGGATTTGTCCGGTTGATGGCGAGATTCAGATCTCCGGCAGTATCGCGGATGCTCACCCTGCCGGTCTGGATGGGGTCAGTTTCCGGCTTCAGCATCTGACACAGACTGAGTGCGGTTCGATTCTGGCCGAGCTGGATCGCGGGTTGCGGGAACGCGGAACGCCACCGACACCGCCGGACATCGCCATGGCCTATGCGGTCACCGAGGGCACGATCGTGAATGCGGTGAAACATCTGCGTGGTGATCCGGAGCAGCCGGGGGACAGCATTTCCCGACGCTGGCTCACCTGCTTTGGTGGTGCGGAGCTGGGGTCTGAGCAGAACAGCGGCCGCGCTGAGCTTGCTCGCACCATCACGGCGCATCCGCTGTTTGCCCGCGTGCTTGCGAACCGGATCTGGCAGTGGCATTTCGGCACAGGGCTGGTGCAGACGCCCAATGACTTTGGCACTCGCGGGACGCCGCCCACTCACCCGGAATTGCTGGAGTATCTGGCAGCGGAACTTGTCGCTGGTGGTTATCGGCTGCAGCCGCTGCATCGGCTGATCATGCAGACACAGGCGTGGCAGTTGTCGTCAGCATCCACAGCAGAAATGCTGCAGTCAGATCCGGGCAACCGCTGGTTGGGTCGGTTTTCCCGGCGACGACTGACTGCCGAGGAGATCCGAGACAGTCTGTTGCAGGTGTCAGGTGAGTTGGACGCAGCGTGGGGAGCGGCTCATCCATTTCCTCCTGTCGCCAGCTGGGGGTTCACTCAGCACAATCCGTTTACAGCGGTTTACGAAACCAGCCAGCGCAGTGCATTCCTGATGGTGCAGAGGCAACGTCGGCATCCTTACCTCGCACTGTTTGACGGCGCAGACCCGAATTCCAGTACGGCGGTGCGGGAAGCTTCGGTCGTTCCGGCACAGGCCCTGTATTTCCTCAACTCAGAGTTCTTCCATCGCCAGGCTCAGCAGACAGCGGCTCGTACGGCGGCTGTGCCAGTTGCGGACGATCGACTGCGAGAATTAAGCCAGCTGATTTTGCAGCGGGATCCAACAGCGGACGAACGACAAGTTGCAGATCAGTTCCTTCGGAATTTCGCAGGAACGGATGCAGAGAAGTGGAATGCATGGGCACGAATTCTGATGGCTTCCAACGAGTTTCTGTTTCTGGATTGATGTCATGGTTCAGGTACCCACCGGGCGACGTGGATTTTGCAGATCGGCTGTTGCCGGCAGCAGTTTGATGTCGGGGCTGATTCAGCAGCTGGCCGCAGATGGAAACTCGTCGTTGCAGGACGGCGGGGTGCATTTTCCTGCGAAAGCCAAACGCGTCATTTTTCTGTTTATGACCGGTGGCGTCTCCCATGTGGACACGTTTGATCCAAAGCCCGCACTGACTCGCGATCACGGTCTGGAAATCAAAGCAGATCATCCGGAGATCAAGGATCGCCCGGGTTATGAACGGATCTATCTGAAGAAACCGCAGTGGGAGTTTTCTCAGTACGGTGAATCAGGAACACCAGTCAGCACGCTGTTTCCCCATGTCGCCGAATGCGTTGACGACATGGCAGTGATACGTTCGATGCACACATCGCATTCGAATCACTACAACGCGACACTGGGAATGCACACGGGCTCCTTTGCATTTTCGCGGCCCAGTCTTGGATCGTGGCTGACGTGGGGACTGGGGACAGAAAACCGCAATCTGCCCGGGTTTGTCGTCATCGCTCCCAGACAGACTTATGCCGGTACTCAGGTTTATGCCAGCGATTTTCTTCCCGCTCGCAATCAGGGAACACTGGTTGTTCCCGGGGCTGAGCCCGTTGCCAATGTGACGCCCAGAACTGCTGCTGGTCGTCAGCGCAGCGAGCTGGACGCCCTGGCTGCGATCAACCGGCTGCATCTGAAGCAGCGGGAAGGAGATGCGTTATTGCGGGCAAGAATGGAATCATTTGAGACCGCATACGGGATGCAGACCAGCGTGCCCGACGCGTTCGATTTTTCGAGCGAAACCGAAGCGACATTGAGCGGCTACAACCTGCAGCCCGGTCAGACGACGGGATTCGGCTGGCAGTGCCTGGCGGCTCGCAGACTGGTCGAACGGGGCGTGCGATTTGTGGAACTGATCGATACGGGGTCATCCGGAAACTGGGATGCTCACGGAGACATGATGACTCATGTCCCCCTGGCCAAAAACGTGGATCAGCCGATTGCAATGTTGTTGAAGGATCTGAAACAGCGGGGGTTGCTGCAGGATACTCTGGTGGTCTGGACCACGGAATTCGGGCGAACGCCCTTCAATAATACGGCGGATGCACCAGGGCGGGAGCATCATCCCTGGGCGTTCTCATCGTGGCTGGCGGGAGCGGGGGTACGAAGCGGCACGGTCTACGGGGCGACGGATGAACATGGACTGCGAGCGGAAGAGAACCCCGTTCATGTGCATGATTTTCATGCCACGATCCTGCACCTGATGGGCCTTGATCACGAGCGTCTGACGTTCCGCCATGCCGGTCGTGACTATCGACTGACCGACGTGCATGGCTCGGTCGTTCCTGGTGTGCTGGCGTAAGCTGTACCGGTTTGAAGCGACGGGTCCTCTTCCTCCGCCGGACGAAATCCAGTCTGCTGCGACATTTGGCATGCGGTGGGGTAGAATTCACCGTGCGGCCGCCCGCTGAGAATGACAGCGGCTCGCTCTTCTCCGGAAACTCGTGGGAATACGACTGATGATTCACAACTGCCTGACCGTTCGCATGCGATTCCTCCTGAGTGCTGTGCCTGCAGTTTTGTGTGCAATTTCATCCGGGCTGTTCCCGCTGCAGGCTCAGGAGCCACTGCAGGAAGCAGGCCGCACCAATCGGCTGGCTCAGGAGTCCAGCCCATACCTGCTGATGCACGCTCACAATCCGCTGGACTGGTACCCCTGGGGGCCGGAGGCATTTGAGAAGGCTCAGGATGAAGACAAGCCTGTTTTTCTGTCCGTTGGATACAGCAGTTGTTACTGGTGCCATGTGATGGAGCGGGAGGTGTTTTCGAACGCCAAAATCGCGGAATTCATGAACAGGCATTTTGTCTGCATCAAGGTGGATCGGGAAGAACGTCCGGATGTGGACGATCTGTACATGACCAGCCTGATTGTTTATCAGCAGGCTGCCGGACGGGCGGGTGCTGGTGGCTGGCCACTATCGATGTTTCTTGACTTCAATGGCAATCCCATTGCCGGAGCGACGTACCTGCCTCCGGAGGATACTCCTGACGGCCGTACGGGATTTCTGACCGCAGCACAGCGAATTCTTGACCTGTGGCGAACCAATCGCGAGGGCGTTGAACAAACGTCCGCCTTACTTGCGCGGGAAGTCCGTCGACTTTCCGGACCGGCAGTGATCGCTCAGCCGGCCGAGATTGATGAGGAGTTGCTGCAGGGACTGGCCGCGGGAATTCTGCAGCGCTACGACGCGACATGGGGCGGCGTGGACCTGAATCCGAATCGTCCCGACGGCCCGCGGTTTCCCAATGTTCCGAGGCTCAGCTTTTTGCTGTCGATGTATGAACGTTTCGGCGATGAACAGTTCCTGCGGGTCGTGCAAAAGAGCCTGGATCAGATGGCGATGGGGGGGATCCGTGATCATCTGGGCGGAGGATTTCATCGCTACAGTACGGAACGCACGTGGACTGTTCCGCACTTCGAAAAGATGCTGTACGACCAGGCTCAGATGCTGGAGATTTATTCCCGCGCTGCTTTGCTGACGGGTGATCCGTTGTACCAACAGGTGGTGGCCGAGATTGTGGTTTACCTGCGTCGGGAGATGCTGCTGGATTGCGGCGGTTTCTGTTCTGCTCTGGATGCCGAAACGAATGCCATTGAGGGCGAGTACTACGTCTGGACACAGGAAGAGATTGCGGAAATTCTTCCGCAGAATCAGCTGCAGCCATTCCTGACAGCTTATGGTTTTGATCAGCCGCAGGACTTCGAGCATGGTCGTATTCTTTATCTGCCGCAGCGAATCCCGGCGGCAGACCCGCAAAAAGCGGACTCGGAGTTACTCACGCAGCTGGCCGGTTCGCGGCAGTTGTTGCTGCAGCGCCGCGAACAGCGGGAGCGGCCGTTTCGTGACGATAAGATTCTGACGGAGTGGAATTCTCTGTTGATTCAGGCGTTGTCGGTCAGTGGGACTTTGCCCGGCCGCGAGGCGGATCTGGAGCTGGCGGAAAAAGCTGCCGAATTCCTGCTGAGCAGTCTGGTCACGGAGGATGGTCAGCTGATACGCAGCTGGAGAAACGGTGCGCAGGGACCGGCCGCATATCTGGATGACTACGCCTGTCTGGCTTCGGCATTGCTGCAGTTGCACCGTGCGACCGATCAGCCACGCTGGAAAACGGAGGCGATTCGCCTGACGGAGCAGCAGCTGAAAATGTTTCATGACGAAGACGAGCACGTGTTCTTCTTCACCTCACACGGTCATGAAAAACTGCTGGCCCGGACCAGTTCGCCTTATGATTCCGTGACACCATCCGGGAACAGTTTTGCGGTTCGCAACCTGCTGTCGCTGCGGGAACATGATGCCGGTTGGGAACAACTGGCTCGGGAAGTTCTGGAACGATTCAGCGGCACGATGAAATCGGCTCCGTCGTCATGTTCCGGTTTGGGACTGGCGTTACTGGATCTGTTGCCGACGGAAGATTCCGCAAACGCGAGCAGGACTCCGCAGCCGCGTTCACCAGGCCGATACCTGACAGCTGCGTTGCATCAGGATGAATCGAAATCAGCGGACGCTGTTGAATCAAAGAAGGATCGGCCAGTCAGTGTGCAGATTTTTCCCTACTTCAATCGATTGCCGAGGGGTGGACGCTGCCCGATCGCGGTGCGTGTGAAAGTGAAGCCGGGCTGGCACATCAACGCCAACCCGGTGCCTGAATTTCAGGTCCCCACACGTCTGGAGATCAGCAGTCAACAAAAAGTGCAGCTGACCCGGGTTCGTTATCCCAGGGGGACGAAGCTGGACGATCCCTCGCTTGCAGAAGCGATGCAGGTGTACGACGGTGAAGTCATCATTTATGGCATTCTGCAGATTGATGCGTTGGAACAGGCGGAAAGTACGGAACTGATTGTGGATCTGCATTATCAGGCATGTAATGACGATGTCTGTTTGCCACCGGATAAGATCCGACTCCGCGGGAAACTTCCTGTCGCAGACGGCGATGCCGGTATTGTGCGGATTAATAAAAAGCTGTTCCCGAAGCCAAAGTCAGACTCGGCTGAGGTTCCGAAGTGAACGGCATCCAGGATACGGATGAACGGAATTCCTCGCTGTTGATTTCCAACACAGACGGAATGCTTCGTCCGCTTTGACGTCCGGATATGATTCGAAGAAGGAAAGGTCTGTTCATTGGTTCGCCGAGTTGTCATTGATGCTGATCCGGGAATTGCGGATGCTCTGGCAATCCTGATCGCTTTGGCAGAGCCCTCGGTCGAGGTGCTTGCGCTGACAGCCTGTTCGGGGACAGTTTCCGGCATTCAGGCGACTCGTAATCTGCATCAGTTGACGGAGTTGTCTGCGCTGGAGCGATACCCGCGGGTCGGCCAGTCTGATCGCGATCGCGGCTGTCAGAAATCTTCGGCTGTCACAGTTTCGTCGCCGGAGTTGAACGGAAAATTCGGGCTGGGGGAGATTGAGCCGCTGATTCCGGACCTGCACAACCGGCGGGAGTCCTCTCGGTTGCTGGTGGATCTCTTTCGGGAGCATCCGCAGCAAGTGGACCTGCTGACACTGGGGCCGCTGACCAACCTGGCGCTGGCACTGGATCTGGAACCAGAATTGCCGATGCTGATGGGGCGAACCGTGTGTCTGGGCGGATCGTTGCACACCGTGGGTGATGTCACCGCAGCGGCAGAATTCAATTTTTGGAGTGATCCCGCGGCGGCACGGACGGTGTTGAATTCTCCTGCCGCGAAGACCCTGGTTCCGCTGGAATCGTCATGTCAGCAGGGGCTGACCTTTGCGGATCTGGATCGTCTGAACGGACTCATTCCCTCCACACCTGCGGGGGAGTTTATCACGTCCACACTGCAGTCTTATGCTCGCAGCTGCCGGCAGAGGCTGCCGAATGAGGAAATCTGTCTGCCGTCCATTTCTGCGTTATCTGTGCTGCTGGGCTGGGGGGAATTTGAATCGACACAGGTGGTGGCGGACGTGGAAACATCGGGTGAGCTGACATCAGGTGCCTTAATTCTGGATCGCCGACCGGCTCGATCTGCGCGAACAAATGCGGAGGTCGTAACCGGACTGGATACCGAAGCGGTGATGGACGGACTGTTTCGCGGACTGCAGCGAGCAGCGATTGGCTGAGGCACTGGTTTGCAGTTCACAGACCACGAAATCAGAATAGCCGCATGCGCAGAGTGGCGGCCGATAACCTGTAACGGGAAAGAGAAACGATGAGAGAGTACAAGCCAGTGTGGGGGAAACTTCTGCTGCTGATCATAACGATTGCAGTTTGCTCGAATTCAGGCAGCGCTCAGGAGTTCGAGCTGAAAGCAGACGGCGAGCTGCGCTGGATGAAGGGAAACATGCACACTCATTCGCTGTGGAGTGACGGAGATGACTTTCCTGAGACGATCGCCAGCTGGTATCGAGAGCGGGACTATCAGTTTCTGGTCTTCACCGATCACAACACGCTGCACCAGAGTGACCGCTGGTTGAAGATTTCAGGACGGAAGGGATCCGAACGTGCTGTCGAACGGCTGCGGGAGAAATTCCCGAACGACTGGATCGACGAGCGCGGCGAAGGTGATGAACTGGAAATTCGTCTGAAAAAATTTGATGAAGTCTTCGGGCGACTGGCCGTGCCACAAAAGTTTCTGCCCATTCAGGGGGAGGAAATTACCGACCGTTTTGGACGCTCACCGGTTCATATGTGTGCCACCAACACCAATGAGCTGTTGCCTCCCACCGGCGGCGACAGCATTGTCGAAGTCATGCAGCGAAACATTCAGGCGGCAACTTCCCGTCGGGAACGGACCGGAGTCAGGACACTGGTGCATCTGAACCATCCCAATTTTGGATATGCCGTGACCGCAGAGCAGTTGATGCGGGTCGTTGGTGAGAATTTCTTCGAGCTGTACAACGGCCATCCTTCGGTTCACAACCGTGGTGATGCAACCCATGCGTCAACAGAACGGATGTGGGATATCATCAACAGTTTTCGGCTGACTGAGCTGGACCTGCCAGTGATGTACGGTCTGGGCACAGATGATGGACATAACTACTTTCAGACGGCACCTGGCAAGGGTGCTCAGCCAGGCCGCGGCTGGGTTGTTGTGCTGGCATCCACCCTGACTCCCGACGCAATTGTGGAATCACTGGAGGCTGGCCGGTTCTACTCCTCGTCGGGCGTGGTACTCGAGTCTGTTCGGTTCGACGGCAGGGCTCTGGAAGTGAAGATACGCGGAGAAGAGGGCGTGGAATACGAAACGCGGTTTGTGGGAACTGATCGCGGGTTCTCAACGGAATCAACTCCCGCATCCGAAGATGAGGAAGCAGCCAAAGGGTTGACGCGGGTTTACAGCGACGAACTGGGGAAGACGTACCAGACTTCTCAGGGAACAAGTGCTCGATATGTCCTGAGTGGGAACGAACTTTATGTTCGAGCGGTGATCACGTCTTCAAAAGCCCACCCCAACCCATCGGAGTCCGGGGAATTTGAGCGGGCGTGGGTTCAGCCGGTGGTCACGCACACCAGAAAGTGACAGAGTCTCAATTGCCGCGGTCAGGGAGGATTTCCTGTCGGGTCTCCAAAGCTGCGCACGCCGTCCGCCGGGCTGAGAGTCTGTTTGTGCCTTCGGCGATTGGTGGAGTGCTGCGTGGTTCGTTGACCACGCTTCCA
>JAFMMM010000021.1 GCA_017859815.1 Planctomycetota bacterium
CGGGGAACGGCAGTCTTTCCCGGCAAACCGAACGAAAGTCTGCTGATTCAGGCGGTTCGACACACACTTCCGGATTTGAAAATGCCGGAACAGCCACTGTCGGATCAGCAGATTCAGATCCTTGAACAGTGGGTTCGGGATGGCGCTGCGGACCCTCGACAGGTTCCATCAGTCAAAGCCCAACCCGATGCCGACTGGTGGTCACTGAAGCCCCTGATCCGGCCTCAGCTTCCCGCTGCGGGATCTGCTCAGGTCAACCTCAACCCCATCGATCAGTTCATCAATCAGAAACTTGAGCAACAACAACTGATGGCCGTACCAGCGGCCGATCGACGCACACTGATACGCCGCCTCAGTGTGGATCTGCACGGAATTCTGCCAACGCCGGAGCAAACGCAGAAGTTCGTGGAATCGTCAGCGCCTGCTGCCTGGGACGATCTGATCAACGAAATGCTGGCAGCACCGATGTACGGAGAACGATGGGCCAGACACTGGATGGATACCATTCACTACGCAGACAGTCACGGCTTCGAACACGACGTATTTCGTCCACACGCATGGCGTTTTCGAGACTATTTGATCCGCAGCCTGAATCAGGATCTTTCATGGCAGGATCAGATTCGAGCACAATTGGCGGCAGATGTCTTTTTCGCTGATTCCATCGCCATGCGACCGGCCATCGGCTTTCTTGGTGCAGGCACCTACGACCACAGCGCGGCCAGTACTGCACCGAAGAACTTCGAGAACCTCGATCGTGATGACATGGTGACCCAGACCATGACAGCATTCGCCGGAATTACGGTGCACTGCGCCCGCTGTCACGACCATAAGTTCGATCCTGTCTCTCAACAGGAGTACTATTCACTGCAGGCGGTCTTCGCAGGGATCGGCAAAGGGGATATCCCCATAGAAGTCGACCCGGAAATCGCTCGCCAACGCGCTCGCTGGACAGCACTCCGGGATTCCGATTCCGCACACCTCAGCCAACTGATCGATGACGAGCTGACAATGCGTATTGCAGCATGGGAGCGGGCGGCTGCAGAACAACCTGACTGGCAGCAACCTGAGATCCGCTCCTTCCACACTCATTCCGGGACATCACTGCAACTGCAGGCAGACGGTTCACTGCTGGCCGACGGCTCTGCCCCGGCAACGGAAACGATCGTTATTACCGCGGGGACCAGTCTGCCTGCCGTTACGGCCGTTCGTCTGGAGGTCCTGACCGATGATTCACTTCCAGCTGCTGGACCAGGGCGAGCGGAAAATGGCAACCTGCATCTCAGCGAAGTGGAAATCCAACGGTTCCGGTTGGGGCAGCCGACTGGGGAAACACTGCAAATCGCAGCGGCAATGGCAGATTTTGAACAGGACGGCTGGCTGATCAGTCACGCCATCGACGGGAAGCCGGAGACCGCATGGGGAATTCACCCACAGGAAGGTATGCCGCACTCCGCTGTCTTTGTCCTCGAACAAAGACAAAGCCTTACCGCAAAAGATTCCCTGATGATGACTTTGCGACAGGACCATGGTCGCCAGCATGTCATTGGACGTCTGCGAGTGTCCGTGACTGATCATCCGCAGCCCGGCCTTTCCGCCGTTCCAGCGGACGTTGCGGTCATTCTTAATACGGCTGATTCACAGCGGACTGCAGAACAGAAACTGCAGCTGAATATGCACGCTGTAAAAACGATCGCCGAGCAGCAATTGCAGTCGTTACCAGATCCGGTGTTGCTCTATGCAGCGGCACCGACCGCTGTGAACGAACGAGGCACCATTTCCTATCCGGAGCCGCGAACGATACACGTCCTGAAGCGGGGAAATGTGGAGCAGCCGGGCGAAGTCGTCACCCCCGGAGCACTGCAGGTGATTCAGGAACTGGATCACCGTTTTCCATCTGCTGCCAATCAGCCGGAATCAGCCCGCCGAGCGGCACTTGCCAACTGGCTGGCGGCTCCCGAAAACCCGCTGACATGGCGCACCATCGCCAATCGCGTCTGGCACTTTCACTTCGGTCGGGGACTCTGCGACACACCCAGCGATCTCGGCCGCATGGGCGGGACACCCTCCCACCCGGAACTGCTGGACTGGCTGGCCTGCGAGATTCGTGACACCGGATCACTCAAACATCTGCATCAGCTGATCCTGACCAGTGCCGCATGGCAACGCTCCTCGCAAACGTCGACGCAACTGCAACAGCAGGATCCTGACAATCGTTTCCTGGCCCGACGCTCGCGCATGCGGCTGGATGCAGATGCCTGGCGCGATTCTGTGCTGAGGGCCAGCGGTCAGTTGAATCCGGAAATGGGCGGCCCGGCGATCTCGTATTTTTCCACTTCTCCAGGTGCACAGCTCACACCCATTCTCGACTACAACAACTATGACTGGGACAGCCCCGATGCCGGCCGGCGCAGTATTTACCGAGTGGTCTGGAGAGGAATTCCCGATCCCGTCATGGAGGCGATGGACTTTCCGGATCTTGGCCTGCTGACTCCCACACGCAGCACCTCAGTTTCCCCCCTGCAGTCACTCACGCTGATGAACAATCGGTTTGTGCTGCACCAGTGTCAGAAAATGGCAGAAGTCATTGTGCATGCGGGTGTCACTCCAGAGCAGCAGATCGCTGATGCGGTGCATCGCACGTGGCAGCGACATCCTCAGGAAACGGAACGAGCCGAACTGGGACAACTGGCTCGGTCCCATGGACTGGCCGCTGTCTGCCGACTGCTGTTGAACAGCAGTGAGTTTTTAAGCCTCGACTAAAGCACTCGGGCGGCAACGAAACGCCCCGCAGTGAATCAAACCCAGACACCGCATTTCCCGCAAAGCCCCCAAAATCCGGTGGCCGGATTCGTCTTGAGCTCAAACGTGAATTTGTGCGATGCTCCCACGGTCCAGCAGGATCAGCGGGCTGAATTTGTGTCCGCACCGTCCTCTGTACGCCCCCTTCTCTGGTCTCTTCGCATCCTGAATTCCCATCAGCAGCGGAGAGCAACAGTCGATCAGAAATCCTCTCTCAACAGAGTTTTCTCATGCGTGCGTGCCACATTCAGAGACGGTGGAAAGCGATGCTTTCTTCATCGTCGATTCAGGCACTGAGTATTGTCATTTGCGGACTGATGTCCGTTGCAAGTGCTCAGGATACAGTTTCCAGTTCAGATTCCGCTGTCGAAATGTCGGCGGGAAAAATGATGGTCGACATCCGTGTTGAGGGCAACGACACCATCTCGGCCGATGACATCCTGCAGAAGATCCAGGCACAGCCGAATCGACCACTGACGGAACGAATGCTCCGCGAGGATAAACGTTCGCTGCTGAATACCCGCTGGTTCTACGAAGTGCGCGAACGCATCGACGTAACAAGCGAAGGGAATGTTCTGGTCTTTCAGGTTCGTGAGCGCCCCATTGTCACCGACGTCCGCTATCGCGGGAACGAGAAGGTGAAGCAGAAGTATCTCGAAGCATGGACCGGACTGCGTGCCGGCAGCCCGTTTGATTATGTCGCCAATCAGGAAGCCGCCCGCAGGATTCAGCAGGAATACAAGGCGAAGGGCTACCATTTTGCAGAAGTGGAACTGATCAAGGGACACCTGCCGGAACACCGTGAAGTTGTCTTCCAGATCAAGGAAGGCCCCAAAGTCAAAGTGACGGAGCGCAGCTTCGAGGGGAATCGATTCTGGTCCGACGGAGACCTGCGCAAGAACCTGGTTTCCAAGGAAGCGATTCTCTTCTGGGGTGGCCAGTACACCCCGGAAACTCTGCCCGCCGATGTTGAAGCACTCAAGACTTTCTACCGTGGTGTGGGGTTCTTCGACGTCGAGGCGACCTCGGAAACCAGATTCTCGGCTGATCGATCCAATGTCGAACTGCACTACAAAATCACCGAAGGTGAACGTTATGGGGTTCGCAGCATTCGCTTCGAAGGCAACAGCGTTGTGTCCGACATGCAGCTGCAGGAAGACTCACAACTGAAAGCTGGCCAGAAATTCAGCTCTTACCCGCTCTCAAAAGATGTTCAGCGAATGCTGAAAATCTACGGCGAGCTGGGTCGGTACTTCGCTTCCGTGAAACCCGTCCCGGTTTTTGACAATTCCGGAAAACCGTTCGTGGATCTGGTCTTCGAAATCGATGAGGATCGCGAGCGGTACATTCGTGACATCAACGTCACCTACAACGGCGATTATCCGCATACCAAGCGCACAGTGGTGCTGGATCGAATTCAGGTCATGCCGGGAGACCTGGCAGACCCTCGACTGATCCGTCGCGGACGCAGTCGCCTGGCCGGCAGTGGACTGTTCGAACCCAACATTTCGTTCGATGTGGAACCGGTTGACCCGGAGCAGGCCAGCTTTGCCAGGACCTCCGCCATCTTTCGGGGGCAGCAACCGGATGACGGCAGCACGGACTGGACCGTCGAATTTGCCAGAGCGGAACGTTCCAGTGCAGAAGCCGCTCGCGCCAGACTCGAAATCGGTAACTACAGTTCGCTCTTCGGGGACACTGAACAGGATGCTTCCTGCACTGCGGCAAAGCCGGCTGAATCTCAAACGCCGTCGGACGCAGCCGCTGATGAAGAATCGCAATCACAGTCCCGAAACGAATCCCGTGGATTCGACACCCTGCCGCATTCAGTTGAGCCGGCAGTAATTGCGCACCGCAGCGTCGCACCATCGGAGTTCTTTCGCTCTCAGTCGCCATTCACGTCTGCAGGCAGCCCGTCGCAGGGCGAGCGCAGCGGGCTGGATGACGTGGTGATTCGCGGTCAGAGTCCTGATCGGACCTGGGACTCTGCCACTCCAACGCTGGAGGATGCAATCATCGGAGAAAGTCCCTTCCGAAATCAGTTTCGCGAGGTTCCACCGGGCTGGGTCGATATCAACGTCCGTGCCACAGAAGGTCGTACCGGACGCATGATGTTTGGCGCCGGAGTAAACAGTAACGCCGGGCTGGTTGGAAACTTCGTCTGGGATGAATCCAACTTCGATCTGTTCCGCCCACCAATGACTTTCGCCGATGTTCTGGAAGGTCGAGCGTGGCGGGGCAGCGGGCAGCGATTCCGTGCAGAGGCGGCTCCGGGCGATCAGGTCAGCCGCTACGCACTGACCTGGACTGACCCCTATTTCCTCTACACGAACTACAGCTTTTCGCTCAGCGGGTTTTACTTTAATCGGTACTACCCGGACTGGACTGAAGATCGCCTGGGGGGACGAATTTCCATTGGGCGACAGTTCACGCCGGAATGGTCCGCTGCGGTCGCCATGCGACTGGAAGACATCGAAATGCGAAACCCCAGAACGCCGACACCACCGGAGGTCCAGCAGTGGATCGGCCACAGCTTTCTGTCAACACTGCGTGTGTCACTCACACACGACACTCGAGATTCCGCAATGTTGCCGTCGGAAGGTCACTTTTTCGACGCCGGCTATGAGCAGGCCTTCAATGACTTTTCCTTCCCGAAAGTCGACACCGAGTTCCGGCAGTACTTTACGCTGAACAGTCGTGCTGACGGCAGTGGACGACAGGTACTGACGTTTGCCGGCTCACTGGGCTGGACCGGTGACGATACTCCGGTCTTCGAACGCTATTACGTCGGGGGCTTTCAGTCGTTCCGTGGGTTTCGCTACCGTGGAGTCACGCCGCGTGATGCCACTGGTTTCTCCACCGGGGGGACCTTCCAGGCGCTTGGTACAGTGGAATACCGGATCCCCGTGACTGCGGATGACATGTTCAGCGTTGTGGCTTTCAGCGATTTCGGAACCGTTGATGACAATGTCGACTTCGATCGTTTTCGGCTCACGGCAGGATTCGGTCTGCGGATGACAATCCCCGCCATGGGACCCGTTCCGCTGGCCTTCGACTTTGCCTTCCCAATTCTCACGGAAGAGTATGACGACGAACAGGTCTTCAGCTTTTACGTGGGCATCAATCGCTGACGCGCCCCTTCCGGAAATACCAGAATTCTCGCTGATCCGGAGTGGCAATCAGGCAGGCTGCTGAAAACTCGACATGGCCTGAGATGGCAAGCGTTCTTAACACACTGCTTTTCGCCGGAGGACGCCGGGACTCCTCAAACTGCAGCAGCCATTCCGGTAAACGACCCTCGTCAGTTTGACGGAAGTGGCCGCGATGGATCGCCTGCACCGTCCCACGGTCACCCGATACCGGCCCCTCCCACGTCAAATAATGCAGCCGGTGATCCGCCAGTCGTGATGCGGCAACAGGTTCGCCACTGATCGCGGGCCGCATGAGACGCCATGATTCAGCTGCTGTCGTCCCCTCCAGCAACAAATCCCAGTGTTGAAACGGGTGGTCATGCAGCAGAATTACCCAGCGCCGCTGCTGCGTTCCTGCAGACATTATTCACCGCCTGCAGATTCACAGCTTGATGCGTTGCCCTGAATCCTGATTTTTCCGGACGCCAGGCGACGAATTGCTTCGGGGTAAGCCCGCTTCTCTTCTGCAAAGACCAGCCCCGCCAGCTGCTCTGCATCGCAGCCGTCCGGCACAACAACGGGAGCCTGCAGCAGAATTGGCCCGTGGTCGTATTCGTTATCAGCGAAGTGCACAGTGCAGCCGCTGATTTTCACCCCGCGTGCAATCGCCGCCTCATGCACATGGTGTCCGTAGAAACCGTGCCCGCAAAAAGCGGGAATCAATGAGGGATGAATATTGATCACCCGCCAGCGGAAGTCCGGAGGAATCTGCAGCAAACTCAGATACCCTGCCATTACAACCAGATCCACTTCGGCGGATCTAAGCGCAGCGAAGACGGCCTCGCTCAATGCTGTGACATTCTCATAGTCTCGCCCCCGAATCACCGTGGTTGGCAATCCTGCGTCGCGTGACCGCTGTACGCCCCGGCAGTTCTTCTGACTCGCGATCACAATCGGAATCTCAGCATGCAGCTCGCCGGATGCAATCTGGTCCAGAAAATTCAGCAGTGTGGTTCCACCACCACTGATCAGCACTCCCAGTCGTATCGGGCGGCCAGTGATTTCGGGAAATGGCGCCACATCGGCGGCGGTGCAGTCGTTCTCGGACATCGGCAGCAGAATTCCGACAGAGATCAGTAAACTAAACAGAGGAGTCGGGAGTTTGCGCGAAATCCGGCAGTTCGTCCACCAGCTGCAGCAAGCGTTTCCGTTCCCGGCGATCCCGCTGCACTCTTCCCCAAACCGTCACGGCGCCCAGGACCAACAGTCCGGAGAATAACAGGACGATCGTGTCGCTGACTCGCTCATCCTCGGCCGCGCGGGCCCGGGTCGCAATGGCAGCGTCCGCGGAAATGTACCCACCCCGCACCAGTTCATTGACATGCTGTGGATCCGGTGACCACTGAATCCTCCCGGCCAGCAGCAAGGGAGCCAGCCGTGTCTCCCGCTGCGAACGATACACATACATCTTGAACAAACAGCCCGTGACCTGAACGGAGTTCACCAGTTCGGCTCCCGTGGGGAAGTCGGCAGGAAGATCCGGCGTCACAACCACTGTCGGAATATGCTGTCCGTCTTCCGTATATAACCACAACTCGTACAGTGGCTGACCATCGAAGAATGCGGCCTCGCCTGCATACTCCAAAACACGTCTGACATACCCATTCACCGTCAGCAGTCGCCCCTGCCAGTAATCCGGATTCCGAAACACATCGACAAACAACGGAAACTGCTGCGGATCGTTGATCCAGGTCTGAAACCGAGACTCGCGCAGGGAGAGCTGACGCCGAACTCGAACCACCTGCTGCTCCAGCTCTTCCGTGCGTGCTCGATCTCCCTCAGCAGCCCGGACCTTGTTGAGTTCAGCCGTCAACCGGCTCTGATCCTCAGCCGCTTTGGCTCGAACTTCTTTCCGCAGCATCTGCAGTCGTAACTCTCGCTCCCGTTCGGCAACTTCCTCTTGCGCCTCCTGGCGAGTGAGTTGAAGTTGACGCAGAGTTTCATAGTACAGCCAGCTCTCGTCACCACTGACCCGCCTTCGATTGGTGACGGAACGGGAAATGACTTCGCGATATGGACGAGGAGCAATTGTCTGCAGCGTCTCGGCAAAAATCAGGGGAGTTCCTCCCCACTGTTTCACATACCATCCCTTGACCAGGACGGGAATCTCCACGCGATCCTCAATTGGCCATGCCGTCGACGGTTCCAACATTCCCGGTTCAATAAAGTTTATCGCGTCCACAACGGCGATCGCCTCTCCTCCGGCGAGCGCTTTCAGGCTTCCACGCTGCAGCTGATACTCCGCAGGTTCTCCCTCCAATGGAGACGTCACTGGCGCCTGAATCAATCCTGTCGGCGAAAAGACTCCGTAAAGACGGACCGGGCGGCCAACGAAATCTGCCGGGTGCACACGCATGTCTTCCAGCAGGGAGTATTTCTCTGTACCGACCTGCAACCGCGTATCCAGCGGTGTCATCGTCACCTGATCTGCATCGGCAAACGGATCCGCCAGTTTGGGGGCGGTAATTCCCAACTGCAGATTTCCATCCTGCCACGCCAGCCGACGGACATGGCGGTAGCGATAAAAAGTCGCTTCCCAGATACTGTCCGCGTTGGCCGATTCAGAGATTCCTGCCGGTATCAATGCCCGCCGCGCAAGAGCAAGCCGGATCAGTTCGCCGTAGGCAAGCCGTTCATTCTCCGCCATACCGGGCCGGCCGTGCAGAAATGGCCATAAGGTGCCAACTCCAAGGTCCGCCGGCGTGACAGTTTGTGTCGTCCAGTCGAAGCCCGTGTCCAGCGCCAATTCAACCCAGTCAGGCCCCTCCTCCATCGATCCCGGAACCGCCGCCTGATCATCGGGCGGCGCGAAATCTCCGTCCCGTGTCGGTACTTCGTCGAGTGGAGGAAAATCCAGCGGATCCGCAGACCGCTGTCCATCGCGGGGAGAAGGTCGCCGCATCGTTCCGGTGGAAGGTGCAGATTCGTCGGGTCGCTCCCGTCGATTCAAAAACGGCTGTCGACCAAGTGGCGGAAAGTCCAGCTCGTCCGCAGTAGCTTCCCTGTCGGAGACGAAAGTCAGACCAGACGACAACCACAGCAATAACTGCAGCAGGGGGCACAGCGTTACAAACCGCCGCACAGCGATCCGTGACCGGCCCGCCGATGCCGAAATCTGCCCTGTCAACCGAAACCCCATCATTCAGCCTCCCTTCCGCGGTCTTCCTGAACCGCCTGAAGTTTACAATCTGAATTCAGGAACTGCCAACAGGCGAATGACGAATCGGCAATCAGGTCACAGCTTTCGGACAAAAAGCGAAAAGAATCGCTCGTTCAATGCCCTCTCAGGGATTGCTCAGCGTTTCCACAGGAATCGCCGCCTGCCAGCGCAGCCGCCGTTCAGTGTCCTCAATGTCAACATTCGACAGTTCCAGTGAACGTGACCTGAGGCAGGATGAATCCGTAACAAACGAAAGCTGCAGTTCGCCGGCAGCCGCTTCAAAAAACACTCCGTCCTCGCTGCTCAGCTGCGGCTCCTGTTCCGTGTTGACCAGCGGAATCCGGCCCAGATGCACCTGCGTTTCATCGCTGAGCAGACTGATCAGTCCGGAACGGTCGATGCGGATTCCCGCAGAATCCTCTGGAAGTACCGGAGAATCCCGCAGAGCAATTTCGGCGGTTGCGGTCCGCAGCCCCAGACGTCCATCCGTAAGGCGACTGAAGTCTCCCCGACGCGTCAGTCGATGATCCTGGAGGACAAACATCAACTGCCCATCGTCCTCGATTGCAAGGTGGAGCGGATCAGTACTGTCAATCAGGCGACCACAGGAACGTCGGCGAATCGTCGCCGCAATCGGCATGTTTCCTGACTCACCGTCTTTGACAGCCTCTGTCATTGGGACCAGGCTGCGATATCCCACGACCCACGCATTTCGCAGATTGGTCTCCAGAATTGATCGCAGCGAATCGACTTGACCCTTCACTGTGGAAGGCTCACCGGACAACGCAGGTGAAGGGAACTCAGGAAAACTCTCGGCCATCAGGGCCGACGCTGAACTCATCGCGCCCGAGGAAAGATCGCCTCCCAGCAGTCGTTTTTGACGCAGGATTTCAGTCACGTCGGTACGAGACAGACCAGCCAGCGATTCCGACCACACAGCGACCGTATCAGCCGGCGCATCCGCAAATTGTTCTTCGATCAGTTGCCTGACAACATCCCTGGAAAGCGGGGGGCCAGTGAACGCTTGATGATTCTCACTGAATTCCGACGAGGAGCCTGACAGGATATTCGTCTCGCCGAACTTACCGGTATCCCCAGAAGAAAATGCAACTTGCCTCAAGAAAGAATCAGCAACGTCATCACGCCCTGATGCAGCCACTTCGGAGATCGGCTCAATCGCCGCCCCGGTCTCATCAGATTGCTCCGGGATAACCGCGGCAGCAGCGGCAGGTTGATTCATAACGACGTCGGTCTGGGGAACTCTGATCCAGATCGCCACCAGCATCGCTGCAATGGCGAGCGCGATGCTCGCACCAGTTAATTTCAGAATACCGTTCACAACAACCTCCGTGTTGTCAGTGATCTCAGTTGGAGTCGGTCGCCACGATTCTCTGCCGACGAGATGTCCAGCACCAGCAGATCACGCGATTTGTGATCCGGGAACAACAGGAACCAGAGACCACGTCAAGCTCGTTGCTGCGTTGCAATGGCCGTCAAACGCAGGAAACGAGGCAACAGCACCTAACAGCCGCCTTTGCATGCACCCGCACTGACCAAACGGGCGTTGTCAGTACCCGGAAAGATCAACTTTGAAGTCAGGATTCGTTCCACCGTGCCAACGCAGAATCAACCCCGCCAGGCTGCAGCAGCACACCCTCGTGGCAAGTCTAGTTGTGCTTCGGAAGTGCGTCGAGCCAGCAATGTGAAATCCTGGTGAAGCCCGCGGGATTTGCCCTGTCGCGAAGTGACCTGTCCCTGCTGCTGGCAATGCGCGTCTTAATTCTCGGGCAGACTCTGGCCTCACTTGCGTTCCGGCACCAATTTCCGACACTTAGACCAACAACCTGTGCTGATCATTTTCAACGCCTGCGGCCACGTCACATGACTGCCCTTGCCAATGAAAATCGATGCAGCAGTTTTTCATGTTTGCCCGGCGGTTGCCAACCGAGAAACGGTCACTTCGAATTCCGGCGACAGTCTCCGGTATTGTCTGTTCCAAATTCGAATTACTGCCGGGCAAAGCTCAGAATCACACTTCCCAGGCTGTCTGCGGGAACTCGCGCTCAGACCCTCTTGCAGGGCTTGGCGATCCACCATGAAACCGCTCGCTACACCTGCTGAAACCGGAACAGCTCACACCAGAAAGAACCGGCACAATGGCAAACTCACGTCAACCAGAAGTTGCTGAAGCGGCTCGCGACATTGACTTCGACGCTAACGACTATCAAATTGAACTCCGAACAAACCACGGAACGATTGTGCTGGATCTGCTTCCTGATGCAGCGCCCGGGCACTGTGCAAATTTGATCGGTCTGGCCCGCATCGGTTTCTACAATGGTGTGCTGTTTCATCGTGTGATTAACGGGTTCATGATTCAGGGGGGGTGCCCGCAGGGCACTGGTACCGGCGGACCGGGATACACCATCAAGGCTGAATTCAATGACACGCCCCACGTTGAAGGCGTTCTGTCGATGGCACGCACGAACGACCCCAACTCGGCCGGTTCACAGTTCTTCATTTGCCTCGGTACTCACAGCTACCTCGATCGGCAGTACACGGCATTCGGTCGTACTGCAGACGAAGACAGTATGAATGTGGTCCGGACGATCGGAAATCTGCCCACAAACGCAGGCGATAAACCGCAGCAGGATGCCAAAATTGAAACGGCGGTCGTTAACGTCAAGCCTCGCGGCTGACGGAAGTCCGGCCCAGCCCCATTGCCGATGACGTCTCCTCCAGGCGTCGTCGGCGCTAACTCCTTCGCCTCAGGGATGTCGGTGATGAAACAGTTCTGGCTCTTTAAATCCGAACCCAATGTCTTCTCCATCGAAGATCTTCGCGATTCACCAAAGAAAACCACGTCGTGGGAAGGTGTTCGCAATTACCAGGCAAGAAATCTCCTTCGCGACAGCATCAAACGCGGTGATGGCGTGTTGTTTTACCACAGCAATGCCAAACCCATGATCATCGCCGGTACCGCCGAAGTCGTCAAAAACGGTTATCCGGACCACTTCGCTTTCCAGCAGGATCACAAGTACTTCGACCCCAAATCCAACCCGGATCAACCGGCGTGGTACATGGTCGACATCCGGCTGAAGAAAATCTTCAAACAGCCTGTCACGCGGGATGTCCTGTCAGCTGATCCGGACTGCGGCGAAATGATGCTTCTGCAACGTGGTAGTCGCCTGTCCATCCAGCCGGTGACTGAACAGGAATGGCTGGCGGTTCATCGCCTTGCGGGTGTCGCCCCCTGAACCAACGTCTCACACCTCGGCCGGTGGACAACAACCGAATCGATTTTCAGGCCATCATGTCCTGGATCTCGACCGGCAAAATTTCGGGGGCATCTTCTTCTGCCGGCTCAACAGCCGCAGGAGGTTGACCACGATCTCCTGATGGCACCGAAATCGGGTTTGGAGTAAAGCCGATCACAAGAAACGCAAGCGTCAGCCAGCCGATCAAGTGTCGATGCCAGCCAAGTGACTCACTGTCATCAGCCGTGGGAGGATGCTTGATTCCTGTCAGCATCATCAGGATCAGCAACAGCGTGAATGAGTAATTCTCGAACAGGATCATTCCACCCAGCGCGACCCCAATTACGGCCATGGCGACGTAATGAGCCCAGCGACCAATCAGCGTGTACAGGATATGACCACCATCCAGCTGGCCAACAGGCAGCAGATTGAGTGAAGTGATCAGCACGCCAACCCAGCCTGCGAAAGCGACCTGGTTCAGTGCAAAAACATGCCCCGCAGGTTCCGGGCCGTGCAGATATTCAATCATCCAGGTCATCAGCAGCGGATCACCAAATTCCAGCCCCGAAACTGCGTTTACAGGCTGATAACCCGAGCCTTTCAAGCCGAACCACAGTACAGGCAGGATCACGGCCAGACCCGCCAGAGGCCCGGAAACGGCAATATCAAACATCTGACGACGCGTTGCTGTTCCCTGCCCCTGGAAGATGACAGCCCCCATCGTCCCCATCGGCGGCAACGGCATCGGGATAAAATAGGGCAGTGAAGCCGGAACTCGATAACGCACAGCCTGCAGGTAGTGCCCCATCTCGTGAAACAGCAAAATTCCCATTACAGGCACTGCATAGGAAATTCCGGCGATTGCCGTTTGCCACGCCACCTCATCCAGACGACCGCCCATCATCACATTCACAAATTGACCGTATCGCGGCACCAGCAAGCCCAACACATATTCCAGCGGGAAGAATTGGGCACCCACCAGGAACGTGCTGAGAAAGGTCAGAATAAAGAGCCTTGTGCATTTCTTTCGCTGCCGACGTCGCTCGCTGGTGATCCGCTGCTCAGAGGTTTCGTACAAGCTGCGCTGCAACTGCGAAATCGTCCTGCCCGCGACCCCCAAACGCTGCTGAAGCTCTTCAACCGTGTGGAATTCTCCGGCTCCGGCAGATCCCGCCAGGGACGTATCACCCTGGCTGGTCAACTGTTCTGAAGCAAAATCACGTTGCCCGGCACGCAAGTCTGGATGCGAAACAACATCTTCCTTGTCTTCTTGTTCATTTTCAGGCGATGTCATTCGGGGCAAATTCTGGTTGAATTGTGGAGGCTGGACGATGGTAGACGTCCCAGGGAGCTTTGTTGCCGGATACACGCAGTTTCTGAGGAGAATTCTCTGGAGTTCACTGAATCCTGCAATGCGGAATTGTCCGAAAACTCGCCCACTAAAATGCAACGTGGGGATCGTATTGCCCGACCACAACCACGAAAAGGCCGGAATATCCCGCGACTGGTAGTCTGATATCCCGCCGAATCCACTCAAGCAGACCACTATCTGCGGAGTCATCACCCGCCCGGGACAACAGAACTCCGTGCACAGTCTCGACAGCTCCCGGCCACTCCATCGCTTGTTTCCTGGCGAAGAATGAAGATCAACGGTAAGCTCGCGTAAGAAATCCACTCAGAAACCCAATGCGGGTGATATCCGGACGGGCACCTCAGAGTGAAACTCCATGCCCGGTGCGGTTGTCGTCCGAACCCTCGCCCCAATCCTCTTCGCTGGTACAATCCGGAGACAGATTTGTCGATTTCATCTCTGGAGCAGTCCCTGAAAGCACTGGTGCGGCGCGGCCGAATCCTGTCGTCACCGGCACAGCTCGCCGGCTATGACACTGATGCTCTGGGCTACAAACAATTCCGCCCCGATGCCGTTGTTATCCCGGCCGATGTCGACGAACTCATTGATCTGATCCGGCACTGTCGACAGCTGCAAACGCCGGTCACCATTCGCGGAGCGGGAACATCGCTTGCCGGGGGACCGGTCGCCGCAGAAGGCGGCGTTCTCGTCCACACCTCGTCGCTGCGCAAAATCTGCCGCATTGATCCAGCCGGTCAATGGTGCGAGGTAGAAAGCAGCGTCGTGCTCGATCAACTCGATCGCGCTCTGCAGCCACATGGACTGTTCTATCCGCCCGACCCGTCCAGTGGTCCGGTCTGTACACTGGGTGGAAATGTGGCGATGAACGCAGGCGGGGCTCACTGTTTTCGATACGGCGTCACTTCGCACTATGTGCTGGGTGTCGAAGCAGTCATGCTGGACGGATCCGTACATCGATTCGGTGGTCCTGACGGCGGACGAGGCGACTATCGTGAAGACTGGAAGCGACTGATGGTTGGCTCTGAAGGCACGCTTGCAGCTTTCACTCGGTTCTGGCTGCGCGTGCTGCCACGACCGGAGAAATGCTGGACTTTTCGAGCAACGTTTGCAGACCTCGCCGCAGCAGAACAGGCGATTCAAAAACTCGCACTGCACTCGTCGTTCCCGGTCGCCATCGAATTGATGGACCCTCGCTGTGTGCGGATGGTGGAAAACAGCCCTATGGCGGTGGGGCTGCCACAGGACGCCTTCCTGATCGTTACGGAAATTGATGGTCCTGAAGTGCTGGTCGACAACCGGGCCCCAGTGGTCGCCGACTTACTGCAGCAGTCAGGAGCTCTGTCCGTTCTGTACAGCGATGACCAGCAGGAAAGACAGCGTCTTTGGAAAGCTCGAAAAGTTGCTGGTGGACTGATGGGACAGCTGAGTCCGGACTTTCTTGTGCAGGATGCCGTGATTCCTCGCCGTGCACTTTCAGAATTATTGCAACTCGTCTACGACCAGGCTGACGCTGCCGGGTTGCGAGCGGTCAACGTGTTCCATGCAGGCGATGGAAATCTGCACCCCAACTTTCTGTTTGATTCCAAAATCCCCGGACAACTGGAGCAGGTGGAAACAATCAGCAAGCGGCTGATGCAACGCGTCGTGGAGGTAGGCGGTACTCTCTCCGGCGAACACGGAATCGGCAACGACAAGACCGGCTGCATGCCTTTGGTCTTCGATGAGCAGGCTATGCAGCTGCAACTGACAGTTCCTCAGATCTTTAATCCAACCCATCAGCTGAATCCGCTCAAAGTCTTCGACTCACGGTCTTTTCTGACACCCCCACAGTCCGTCGCTGCAAAACCTGCTGTCTCGGTGCAGGCTCCCGCGGCCATCTCACAAACGCATCATGCTCGAGGATTGTTCAAACATTTCCTCGATGAGGTTGATGGTGTGATTTGCTGCTCAGCAGACCTGTCGGCCGACAGTCTGCAGCAACAGGTGCAGACGGCCGGATTTCGATTTCCGCTGACACTGGTTCCACAGGCGACACTTGCTGATCACCTCAATGCCTTGCCATGGGGACTGGCCTCGTCGCGATTTGGTCCGCTCTGCGATAACGTCGTCGGCATGAACTGGAAGACCACCGGCGGGCGTTTGATCCGCATTGGTGAGCGAGTCGTCAAATCCACAACCGGCTATGACCTGCTGCGATTCCTGATTCACAGCCAGGGACGATTTGGGGAACCGCAGGATGTTGTGCTGCGTCTTCGTCCGGATACCGGAATCTCCACCGTTCTGAACGTGAGTGGGCCGCCCGAATCCCTCGTCGCAGCTGCCAATGAACTCTGCAGCAACAGTTGGGTGCACTGGCTGGACGCGGTGGATCTGGTCAGCACAGGCAACTCATGGATTCCAGCCCTCCAAATCACGGTCAATTGCCCGCAGCCGGAAATGTCTGTCTTTGCGACCGCGATCGCTAATCTCTGCCGGAAACATCAACTGTCCGAACCGGTCAGTACAGACCGCGTCCCGGCCGATTGCCTGCCGGATCTCGTATTTCGAGTCCCCCGCGATCAGGCTCCACTGACGATACAGAAGCTTGCAGATCTGCCGCTTTCACAGACACGCCTGATGTCAGGGCCAGGGGTCATTCTGGTCTGGTTCGCCACGGAGACAACAAAGGATCAGCTGCAGGCAGTTGTGGACAATCATTTGCGGAGTCAGACCCGCGCATTCTCAGGACAATGGTTCTCCCGACATCTGCAGCCGGCGATTTCGCCGGCGGAACTGGTCTGGGTTGAACAACTGGAACGGGAGTTTTCGCGACAATGACTCAACCCGGAACCTCACTATCAAAGCCCGTCGATGATCCGTGTTCCGAGGACCGGACAGCGCCTCGCGATTTGCTCACCAGTTGCGTCCATTGTGGACTCTGCCTCGAAGTCTGCCCCACCTGGCAACTCAGCGGTGACGAAAACAATTCGCCGCGAGGCCGCCTGCGACTCTGGAGAGAGGAAGCCGAAGAACGAATTCCGCAGGATCCCTGGACAGCCCGCTACACAGAAGAATGCGTCGGCTGCCTCGCCTGCGAATCCGCATGCCCGGCCAATGTTCCCTATGGAGAAATTCTCGAACAGCAGCGAGCGGATCACGTCAGCAAGGGACGTACTCGGATCAATCCTCTGCTGCGACTTGCTGCAGCTCTGGCAGCGCGACCGAGGTTATTCAGCGCGGTCACTGTACCGCTTCGTATCCTCCGCCGACTTGGCTTTTCGCAACACCGAAATTTGTTTCCGGGACAACCGTCGATCCTGCAATCCACAGCGGACTATGCCCGGACACTCATGCAGAAACACCAGCCCTCGGGACCACTGGCTGCTCTGCAGGTTGGCTGCCTGATGGAATCAGCGTTTCGAGAAATCAACTTTGCAACAGTTCGCGTACTCATCGAAAACAATTTTCGAGTCATCGTTCCCGAACAGCAGGAATGCTGCGGCGCAGTGCAAAGCCATCTTGGACTGCCAGCTCCGCAGTCATCCGCAAATGAATGCTCACTGGCTCGCTCAAACCCGGATGTCATCGTCACCAATTCCTCCGGTTGTGGGCTGGCTCTGCAGCATTCCCTGAACAACGAGGTGCCTGTTCGGGATGTGATTGACCTGTTGTCGGACGTTGCCCCCCACCAGCGAACGCCCCAGCATCCCGAGGCCCACGTCTACATCGATCTGCCCTGCCATCTGGTCCACGGTCAGCGTGTGCAGGGATTCTCTGAGAACGTTCTGAACGCGACTGGACTGCCCTGGGAATATGCGCCACAGGCAGCGGACTGCTGCGGTTCGGGTGGTGTCTATCACCTGCAGCAACCGCAAAATGCAACCAGGATCCTGCAGGAAAAATCACGCTTCCTGAATGAAGCCAAAGGCCAGCCGCCAATTCTCGCGACTTCAAACCATGTCTGCATGATGCAGTGGTATTCCGCCGGGAAAAATGGACTGGTGCACAGACCTTTTCTGGTCAAACATCTGATACAACTGCTGGATCCAGGTCCGGATTTCTCTGTCCAAAAACAGGCCCTGCAGCCTGCGCCCCGGCCTGTCTCTCTTCAATGATGTCCGTTCCAGGAAGGATCACCCCCCATGATCTCTCGTCGCTCCCTGTTACAGTCAGCCGCCGCCGGCTGTTGTGCGTCGCTTCTGCAGGGACCTGCTGCAGCCGATCCGACCCTGCAGCAGAAATTTGACCTGGGTTTCAGCCTCTATGGAATGAAGACAGTCGCCCTTGGTGAATCTCTGCGCGCCTGCGCCGAAATCGGTTACACCCATGTGGAGTTGTGCCTCAACGAAGGCTACCCAACGGCAATGGATCTCTTTCACGGCGAAGTGCTTGATGAAACGCGTGAACTGCTTCAGGAACTCAGGCTGAACGCACCCTGCCTGATGGTGTTGATGAAGTTAACCGCGACCAATCAGGAACACTCCGCGTCCCTTGAAAAAATCGCCGCAGCAGCAACCATCGCTCGATCCCTCAATCCAGCAGCACCACCACTGCTGGAGACCGTGGTTGGAGGCAGCCCCGCTTTGTGGGACGAACAGAAAAAAGGCATGGTGAAACAGCTGCGTGACTGGGCAGAAGTCGCTGAAAATTCGGGAGTTAAAATTGCCATCAAAGCCCATGTCGGAAGTGCTGTGAACTCTCCCGAACGGCTGCTCTGGTTGCTCGATCAGGTGCCTTCAAAAGCGTTGACCGCAGCGTATGATTTCAGCCATTTTGAACTTCAGGGACTCGACCTTGAGCAGACGCTGCGGACATCACTGCCGCGCACGAGTTTCATCCACGTCAAAGACACCACCGGAGATGCGTCGAAATTTCGCTTTCTGCTGCCGGGTCAGGGACGAACAGACTATGTCCGTTACTTCGGCCTGCTGAAAGAACTCAACTATACCGGTCCGATCTGTGTGGAAGTCAGCGGGCAGGTCTTCGGTCAGCCAGGATATGATCCCCTGCAGGCAGCCCGATCCTGCTGGGATGCCCTGAACAACGCTGCTGCGAAATCAAACCATTCTCAGTAACAACGCCCACGAATTTCTGCAGACCCAACACAGCAGCCCAGGGCTGTCCCGATTCCTGTCTCATGATCAATCCCGCCCAGGAAAACGAGTTGCTGCAACAGGCTGCCGACGCACTGCGTTCAGCGGACACGCTGCTGATTGGTGCCGGCGCCGGTGCTGGTGTGGATTCCGGACTACCCGATTTTCGTGGCCCGGAAGGTTTTTGGCGTGCTTACCCGGCTTTTCAGGGCAGACGTTTTGCCGAGATCTCCAATCCGCACTGGTTCAGGGCAGATCCGGAAATGGCCTGGGGATTCTTCGGACATCGCCTGAAATTGTATCGCGATACAGTGCCGCATCCCGGGTTTCAGCTGCTCAGTCAACTCCTGCATCGCTGTCCTCAACCCGGTTTTGTCTTTACCAGCAACGTCGATGGACAGTTTACCAAAGCCGGTTTTGATCCCCTGCGGATTGTTGAACAGCACGGCTCAATTCACTTTCTGCAATGCTTTAATGGCTGCTCGCAAAAAACATGGGCCGCCGACGATATTCACCCGGATGTTGACCTGGCAAGAGTTCGTCTCAGATCTCCCTTACCGGGCTGCCCCGACTGTGGCAGCGTGGCTCGCCCCAACATTCTGATGTTCGGTGACGACGGCTGGAATGAAGCTCGCTGGTCCGAACAGGCGCAACGCTATCACAACTGGCTGAATCAGATGCGCGGACTCCGCATTGTCGCCATTGAACTGGGGGCCGGAACCGCCATTCCGACCGTTCGACACGAATGCGAACGCGTTGCTGAAACTGTGATTCGGATCAATCCCAGAGATCACCAGGTTCCCCGCCACGGTATCCCCATCGCCATGGGGGCTCTCGATGCATTGCAGCGGCTGCACCAGCTTGTCTTTCCGGAGGCTCCGGCAGGCAGTTCGGGGCAGGCTTAGACTCGTGGCTTCGCTGCCCCGCCAACGGCATCCAGTTGTTCCAGACGCCACGACAGGACCGCTTCAACGGCAGTAGCAGCATCGATCGATAAAACGCAGTCACCGGCAGTCGCCGTTTGGCGAATCTGTTCCGGACTTCTCGCACCGACAATTGCGGATGTCATTTCGGGACGTCGCAGTGTCCATGCGATCGCAAGGTCTGTCATCGACCAGCCCAAACCCTCCGCGATCTCCTGCAGCTTCGCAACAAACTGCAAATTAATCTCCAGCTGCGGCGACTGAAAACGAGGATCGCGCGAACGATGATCCCTGTCAGAAAGACCCGCAGCACGTTCCTTTGTGAATGCTCCCGTCAGCAGGCCTTTTCCCATCGGGCTGTAACATACCACACCGATTCCCTGCGTTCCGCAGTGCGGGAGAATCTGGTCTTCGCATTCCCGCGCAATCATGCTGTAAGGGGGCTGCAGTGTCTGAATGGGATGGATGGTTTCCAGTCTCTGCATCTGACTGACTGAATGATTGGAAACACCAATCCAGCGAACTTTTCCCTGCTGCTTCAAGTCAGCCAGCGCCTGCCATCCCTCCTCAATCTCTTCATCAGGTTGAGGCCAGTGCATCTGATAAAGATCAATCTGCTCCACATTCAGTCGCCTGAGACTGGCTTCGCATTCAGCAATCACGCTTTCACGCTTTAAACTCTGCCCGATCTCCCCGTTGCCAAGTGCAATCCGACCGCATTTGGTTGCCAGCAGCGGACGGTCTGACTGGGGCAGACTGTTGATCGCTCGGCCAACAAGCTCTTCGCTGCGGCCCTCGCCATAGATTGCCGCCGTGTCGATCCAGTTAATACCCTGGTCCACTGCGGCGGTGATCGCACCCAAAGCTGCCGATTCGTCCTGGTCGCCCCAGCCGAATTTCCAGTCCCCTCCGCCAATGGCCCAGGTCCCCAGACCAATCACGCTGAACTTCGGACCACCCTCCCCTGCTTCGCGATATTGCATCTTTTCTGCCTTTTGGATTTCAGCTTTCGATTTGGTCGGAGAGCAATTTCAGCCGTCGCTGTCGAGTGGCACCCTGTGCCAGTTCAGTTCCGCCAGTCACGCTTCGGAATGAAATTACGAAGCCAATTATGGCTTTGCCGCAACGACGCCAGACGATCTTCCAAACTGCCTTCGTAGGCCCGGTCTTCCACTTCCACGCAAACCGGACCGGTGTATCCACAGTCCGTCAACACCGAGAAGAACTGCCCCCAATTGACATCGCCCATGCCCGGCAGTTTCGGAGTGTGATACAGATTCGGATGTGCCAGAATTCCCACCTGGTTCAAACGCTGCCGATCCAGACGGACGTCCTTCGCATGAATGTGAAACAGCCGGTCACTGAAGTCCCGCATGGGCTGCAGATAATCCATCTGCTGCCAGATCATGTGGGAGGGGTCGTAATTCAGTCCCAGATTCTCTGAACCAATGTCGTTGAACATCCTGGTCCAGATTTCGGGAGAAACCGCGAGATTCTTCCCGCCCGGCCACTCGTCAGCAGTGAACAGCATTGGGCAGTTTTCGATGCCAATGCGAACACCATGATCCTCAGCCAGTGAAACCAGCGGCTTCCATGTCTCCAGAAATCGAGGCCATTGCTCGTCGACGGACTTTGTCCAGTCGCGACCGATGAACGTATTCACCTGACTCAAACCCAGCATGGGCGCTGCTTCAATTACAGTTCTCAGGTGAGCAATTGCAGCATCAGACTCTTCCGCGACAGGACTCAGCGGATTTGGGTAATAGCCCAGCCCGCTGATGGTCACGCCCGTCCGTTCAACGATCGCGACAATTTCCTCCACCCGCTGCTCATCCAACTCCACCGTATTGATGTGACTTACGCCCGCATAACGACGCTCCGCACGTCCCGGCGGCCAGCAACAAACCTCCACACAGTCAAACCCCTCAGCCGCAGCGGTCTCAAACAACTGTTCAAAACTCTGCTCCGGCAGAATCGCACTGACAAATCCCAGTTGCATTGGTCTCTCTCATTCTTCCCGAGGCTAATCAAACACGTCGAACCAACGGCACAGCCGCAAGTTCGTGCAGCTTCGTGAAAACTGCTGGCCCATGAAAAAACAACCCGTCGGATGCTGTTGCCTCCGACAGGCTGTAATTGGAAATGACGACTTGTCGGCCGAGCCTCAGCCCAACTCCGTCCGGACACGTTCCAGCAGTGCTTTCGTTGCCCGAACGCCGGCATATTCGTCCAGTTTGCCGCCTTCGTATTCAATTCCAACATAGCCGGAATAACCGTGTTTCAGCACGATTTTCATCATCTTCGCATAGTCCGTTTTTGTCTCGTTGCCCGCATCATCAAAGTCATGTGACTTCGCACTGACGGCCTTCGCAAACGGCATCAGTTCCTCCACGCCCTTGTAGCGGTCGTACCATTCGTCGCCCTGAATACGGAAGTTGCCGAAGTCAGGAAGCGTTCCGCAGTTGGGCAGGTCGACCATCTTCATCACGCCGGCCAGCCATGCCCCGTTGGATGACAGGCCACCATGATTCTCAACGATCACATTCTGACCATGCTTCGCCGCAAACTCTGAAAGCGAACGAAGCCCCTCAGCAGCAAGCTTCTGCTGATCTTCATAACTTCCGCTGCTGCGTGCATTCACGCGAATGGAGTGACATCCCAGAGTCACCGCTGCCTCAACCCACTTAAAGTGCTTCTCAACAGCCTCGCGGCGCTTGTCCGTGTTCGGATCGCCCAGATTTCCCTCGCCGTCAATCATGATCAGCAGGCTCTTTACTCCTGCGTCGGCAGCACGCTTCTTCATCTCCGCCAGATAAGACTTGTCCTTCGCCTTGTCCTTGAAGAACTGGTTGACGTACTCAACCCCGTCGATTCCAAATTCCTTCCTGGTTGTCGCAGCAAAATCCAGATTGTCCAGTTTGCCACCAAACAAGGTCTTGTGGAGCGACCACTGTGCCAGCGAGATTTCAAAAGCCGGCTTTGGCATTGCTGCCGCCAATGGCCTTGCCAGTACTCCTGCTGCTGCCATGGCAGCAGTTGTTCCGAGGAATGAACGACGTGATGTCTGTGCCGTCATCAGGGAATTCTTTCGTTATCTGCAAAGTTTTGAACTTCAAAAATGGCATCCGCTGTGGACGGATGTCGGAAAACTCAGAGTGTATCGACCAGCATGGCGAATTCCAGTTCACGGGGATTTCTCCCGGTTCTCTACCCGATCACCGGACAGTTGTTCAGGCCGGGTAAAATGGAAAGTGCGCGAGCGTTGGCAACGGCCAGCCCTGCGTCTCGTGTGCCAGTATCCATGCTCGAACACAGTTCCCAGTTCATCGCTCCAGGCTCGTTTTCAGGTAATGGAACAGTCACCATGCAAAATCCCGTTCACTCCGAACCAACCCAGTCTCCACGGGAATTCCTTATTGCAGGTTGCGGATACACCGGCCTGAGATTCGCCAGAAAAATTCAGGCACAGGGACATTCCGTTTACGCGTTCACCCGATCTGCGGATACGGCACAATGCTTCAGCGAATGCGGGATCCAGCCCCTGCTTGCCGATCTGTCAAAACCGCTCACGAGTCTCCCGTTGCCAAACCCGGACGTCGTTCTTTGGAGTGTTGGCTTTGATCGTACTGCAGGCGTCAGCCGCCGCTCGGTCTGGATTGATGGTCTGCAGCGAATGCTGGATGCCCTGCCAGCGGCGAACAAACCTCGGAACTTCGTTCTGACGTCTTCAACCAGTGTCTACGGCGATCACGACGGTGAAGAAGTCGACGAATCCGTACCCCCCGCCCCGGCTTCCGAGGCCGGTCAGGTTTGTCTGGAAGCCGAAGCGCTGCTTGCCGACTTTGCTGCTCACCAGGGTGATCATGCCACGATCCTTCGGCTCAGTGGCATCTACGGTCCTGCTCGCCTGCTGCGAAGACTGGAAGATCTGCGATCGAATCGCCCGATCCCGGCGGACCCGGATGCGTGGCTGAACCTCGTCCATGTTGATGACATTGTCCAACTGCTGGATTACGTCTGCAGTACTCCCGGCGCAGCCCCGTTGATCAATGTCGCCTGCTCCAAAACTCCCACTCGGCAACTGTACTACAACACGCTCGCCGAGCTGACCAGTTGCCCTCCACCGGTCTTCTCGACATCACCGCAGACACGAACGTCCGGCAGGCAGTCAGCCGGGAACCGAAAAATTGTCAGTGCAATTCGCTCCCACCTGCCGGTGCAGTTTCTCTACGAAGATATTCATGCGGGATTGCGACACGCGTTACAGCATACCGATCTGTGAACCAACGCGGACCTCTCCGAGGGCTCGATGCAACGGCAGATCAATCCGCCAAAGCTTCTTCGGGTAACGGTGCCGTCAGCACACATTGCCGAGCGATCCGCGAGATATTCAGGCCGATCACCTCGCCTTTCGCGGTGATCAGCACACTGCCACATTCGCTCGGCAGAATCGCCAGATCATGACTGATCATTTGTTGCAGCCCTGTTCGACGCAAACTCAGCGGGCCAGCCCGACCGTCAAGATAAATCCGCCGGTCAAACAGCTCCGCAGGATCGTGCTGTGCCACGATCTGTGTCTGCCGCTGCACATCTTCCCGCTGATACCGAATCGCAATCCTGTCTCCCGGCTGGAACGGTTCCAAAACCTGACGCAGCAAATCTGTGTTTGCCACAGCCGCTGAATTTACGGTGAGCAGTGTGTCTCCAGCCTGAAGTCCGGCCTCCTGCGCCGGACCGGCCGGCAGAACATCAATTACTCGTATTCCGCTGGCATTCGCCCGCAGTTTCATCCCCAGAATAACCCCGGCTCTCGGCTCGCTGTGGTCGTCCTGCGAAATAATCCCGGGACCACGGATCTGCAGGGTGCCCTCTTCGGGACTCAGCCAGACGCTGAAAACGATCATCCCAATCGTCGCCGTCGCTCCTCGAAGTTTTCGGTCTCCTGCCGTGTCAGATTCCGTTATCACGCTGCAGAAATTCCGCTTCAGATCCGCAGGCCCCGCCAGTTTCAGTAACAGTTCCGTGCCGTCGCCGAGAATCGCCGGGGAATCGGAACCCGCGATGGAGTTCGCCACAACGACGCCCCGTCCAGGCCCCACCAGAAATCCGTGGCCGGCAAATCCGGACTCCTGACCAACAAGCCGCAGCAGCTGCTTTCGTATTCCGGCAAGACTGGCGGTGTCCGGCGGTCTCAGATCTTCAGGCCGCAGTAATTCCAAACGACCACTGCAGCTCTGCAGCAGTGACTTCAAAGCCGAGTGACCGGAAAGAAACTCCTGCAGTACGGGCAAGGGAATGTGGTAATTGGCATCAGCAGCCAGCCCAATGCGACGATGCAGGCCAATCAGGTGTCCCTCCAAATTCAGCAGCGGGCCGCCGGAATCTCCCGTGCTGAGCAGGCAGTCTGTTCGCAGGTCGTTCTCCGACTGCGATTGAATTTTCCCCAGCCGCAATTGACCGTGGTTTTGTGGTCCCCCGAAGGCTGGCCAGCCGCAGCCGATCACCGGCATTTCCGGCGATGTCGCAAGACGCCTCGCAGTCACGCAAACACTGGGGGCACCGGTTCCCGCGCTGGCTCCGCCCCATTCCGCACACTGCAAAACAGCAAGGTCTTTTTTCTGGTCAACAACAATTGTCTCGGCGGTACAAGTTCGCCCGTCCCAGCCTGTCACCCGAATTTGGGTGGAGCCGGATCCCAGCCCATGCGCGACAGTCAGCACATGACCCTGCGGAGAAATCACAATCCCGGAGCATGTGTCGCCACCGCTCTGAATTCGCACCGTCGAGTGAATCAGATTCCGCAGTCCGGACAACTCCGATGCCACCACCGAGCAGGCCGGTCGCGGACTCATCGTCAGCAGGCACAACGCAGTGACGGCCAGTAATCGATTGAACATCCAGCCCCCTCCAGACTTCGCAGAACGCGTCGGCCTCGGTCAGGTCAATCTGTCTTCAGAGTCAGTGTGATGCGACGAACGTCCATCACAGATCTACCCGGAATTTCCAGCGCTCTCAGCACCAGATCCTGCTCCCCGTCCTGCAGCAAAATTGTCCCCAGTCGCAGCGATCGAAACGGTTTCATTTGTGACTCGCCCGCTGGACGAACCAGGGTGTCCTGATTCGTGTAAAGTGGAGGATCCCATGCCGTTGTCACCTTCGCTTTCAGGGAAGCATCGCCGGCTGCTGACAATTCGACGACTGAACCAGCATCTCCTTCAACGCAGGTGTAATCCACGGTCGCCTCATATTCGCCGGCCGTATGCACATCAATGTGCCACGTCATCCGCCCTGCCGTCGTCTTCCAGTTCACAAAGTAAGAACAGTTGGGCGCGGAGGAACTGCGTTCCACACCATCACTCGGCGTTCCGTCTCGAGCAGGCAGCATGGTGATCGGGAATTCGCGATAACCAACCGTCAGCGGCCGCGGGTCCACACCACGACGACCGATCCCCTCATTCGCCTTCCGTGTAATCGACAGGACGTTTTCCCGCCACTCGGCCACCTCACGCTGCAACGACTCAGCAATCGCCGGATGCTGTGTGTTCACCGCAACTGACTGTCCCGGGTCCTGCTGCATATCGTAGAGCTTCCCATCGTTGTCGAGCCGAAACCGCTGCGTTCTGGCCGACACGCGACCTGCCCACGATGAGATGATTGTTCGATCAGACCAGTCAGCCGCGGAATTCTTCAGCAATGGGGACAGGTCACGACCATCAAGCGGTCGGTCGCCGGCACGGTTGATTCCCGCCAGAGAAGTCAGTGTTGGCAACAGATCGATTGCTCCACTGATCTGCGGCAGTGTTCTTCCGGACGGAATTCCCTGCGGCCAACTGATGTAACAAACGCTGCGAATGCCACCCTCGTCCGTACTGCCCTTGCGGCCCTTCATGCCATCATTCCAGCGCCAGGAGTTGGGGCCGTTGTCTGAAAAATAGACGATGATCGTATTCTCTCGCAGACCGTGTGCTTCGAGCGCCTTCAGAACCCGGCCAACACAGGAATCCTGCTGGCGGACCATTGCCAGAGCACAGCGAGTCTGCTCCGTCGTTTCGTTCTTTGGCTGACTGCCCTGCTGTTTGACCTCGCGGTCCAGATACTGCTGCCAGTACTCGTCCGGAACCGCCCATGGCGAATGTGGCGTTGAAAATGGGATGTAACAAAAGAAGGGCTGTTTTCGATTCTCTTCGATAAATCGCAGAGCCTGATCCGTGCAGACATCCGTGATGAATCCCTCGGTACGAATCATCTTTCCATTCTGCTCCAGTGGTGCGTCGAAGTACTCACCCCAGTGCCCCGCTGTATGACCAAAGTACTCATCGAACCCGCGGCCCATCGGATGGTAGGGCCACTGACTGCCGTTATGCCATTTGCCAAATGCGCCTGTGGCATAGCCCGCGGCACGGAATGCGTCGGCCACGGTGCGTTCCTCCGGATCCAGGCGTTCCTGACCGGTCGAAACTCCCCAAACGCCGCCTCGCGGGTGATAGCGGCCGGTCAGAAACTCTGCGCGAGTCGGTGCACAGACCGGGCACACAAAGAACCGATCCATCGAGACTCCGCTGGTGGCAATGGAGTCAATATTGGGAGTCGTGTGTGTCTGATTTCCGGAGAAGCTATAGTCGCCCCAGCCGGCATCGTCTGCCAGAAACACCACCACGTTGGGCGTCTTGGCAGCAAAGACTTCAACGGCAAAACCGACCGGCACACAGGCCAGCAATGTCAACACCAATACGGCATGGCGAAGCAGGTGCCCCATCATGTTCACTCCCAATCCCTTAGCTTCCGCACATGGCCCGCATGCACCGAACTTCGTGGCCTGCAGTCGCATGTCTGAATTGTTTCTCCGATTAGTTTATCGCGCTGCAGCTGCGAAACCAAAGAAGTGAAGCGGACGGATGCGAAATTCGACTGGGCCCTTTTTCCGGCAGGCAACGGCAGCATTCCTCCGGCAGGCTTTGTGGAAGTGATCCCCGCGTCATTGCTGCCAGCAGCTGCGATCGAGCGTGCGGTAGTTGATGGCTTCGCTGAGATGAGTGACGCCGATCTGTTCGCTGTCTGCCAGATCAGCAATTGTTCGGCTGATCCGCAGGATCTTGTCGTGCGCTCGAGCTGACAGGCCGAGGTCTTCCATTGCCTGACGCAGCAGGGCTTCCGCATCCCGTTCCAGTCGACAGAAACGGCGGATCTGCTGCGGTTTCATCTTTCCGTTAACACGCACATTCTGATTCAGAAAACGATGTCGCTGCCGATCTCGAGCCTGCAGCACTCGCTCCCGAATCTCTTCGCTTGAAGTGCCGGGTGTTTGATCGGACAATTCTCGAAACGGCACCGGGGGCACCTCAATATGAATATCAATGCGGTCCAGCAGCGGCCCGCTGATCTTGCCCAGATAACGCTCGATTTGGGGTGGGGTACAGTGGCAGCTCCGCCGTGGATCCCCGCGGAAACCGCAGGGACAGGGATTCATTGCCGCCACCAGCATCACATTTGCGGGAAACGTGACGCTCCCCATCGCACGGGAAATGGTCACCGTCTGATCTTCCAGCGGCTGCCGCATCACTTCCAACGTGCGACGATTAAACTCCGGCAGTTCGTCGAGGAACAGGATGCCGTTGTGTGACAGGCTCAACTCGCCCGGCTGTGGCACACTACCGCCCCCCACCAGACCGGCTTCGCTGATGGTGTGGTGCGGCGAACGAAACGGCCGTCGCAGCATCAGTGGCTGCCCCGGTTGCAGCTGGGCCACAGCACTGTAGATGCGCGTGGTTTCCAAACTTTCCTCCGCAGCCAGCTCCGGAAGAATCGTGCAGATGCGTTGGGACAGCAGCGTCTTTCCAGTGCCGGGGGAGCCAATCATGAGCAGATGATGACAGCCCGCTGCGGCGACCAGAGCGGCACGCTTGGCCATTTCCTGACCTTTCACATCCACATAGTCGATCTCGTAGGCACCGTAATCTTCGCGAGCGCTGGACCAGCTGAATACACACGGATCAATGTGCAGTTGACCGGTCAGGAAACCGGCAGCCTCCGCCAGCGTGCCCACCGGGATGACGTCGATTCCTTCGACAACAGCGGCTTCATTCGAGTTCTGTACTGGGACCACCAACTCCCGGATTCCGGCATCCCTCGCCACCAGGGCCATCGACAACACGCCTCGCACCGGTCGCAGTGTTCCATCCAAAGCCAGCTCACCGACAAATGCTGGACGTTTTTCCGTGTCCTGTTCAATCTGATCATCAGCAATCAGTAAACCCAGCGCGATTGGCAGGTCGAGCGACGCAGCGTCTTTGGGCAGATCGGCCGGGGAGAGATTGATCACGATCCGATCACTGGGACGACCGTAACCGCTGTTCACCAACGCTCGTTCGATGCGATGCACACTTTCCCGCACAGCAGCTTCAGCCAGCCCCACCAGTATGGTTTTGGGCAACGCCCCGGTGGAGATATCGACCTCGACCTCGACTGCACGGGCTTCGATACCAAACAGCGTATACGTGAACAAGCGGGAGAGCATAGCGGACCTGTCGGAGAACGGTTGAGGACAGCGGAAAAGATGATCGCAGCACCACACCTAACGCCGCAGGAGCCCGAAACCAAGGTCGCTGTCAGCAGGAAATAACGGGAAGCAAAATTGTCACCCTAACGGGTGTTACGATTGCCACAACCACACCAGCCCACACCGCCGTAGAAAAAAAACCACCCACACACTCCACCTCC
>JAFMMM010000249.1 GCA_017859815.1 Planctomycetota bacterium
TCTGTCCGCTTCAATAACCCCGGCCATGCAGCAGTCGTTGCCTCCATGACTCCAATCGCCCCGCTGGCGAATTTCAGGCAGGCCACACCGGTATCTTCAACTTCGATCCGTTCGTGAGCCAAAGTCCCGGTGTATCCGGAAACTTCCTGAACATCTCCCATTAGCCAGCACAGCAGATCAACGTTGTGAATGGCTTGATTCATGAAGGCTCCACCACCGTCCAAAGCCCAGGTGCCTCGCCAGCCGCCGCCGTCGTAGTACTCCTGAGTCCGCCACCATTTCACATAAGTATCCCCGAGGGTGATGCGGCCGAACCGGCCCCCATCGATGGCATCCTTGAGCGCCTGGTTAGCCGGGCTGAATCGAGACGGAAAAATCGTACAGAGCTGAACACCGTTTTCTTCGCAGGCCTGAATAATCAGATCGCAGCGTTGCAGAGTAATCTCCAGTGGTTTTTCCACCACCACATGCTTGCCAGCTTTGGCTGCTGCCACAGCAGGATCCAAATGCGCCCCGCTTGGTGTGCAGATCGTGACGAATTGGACTTCTGCATCAGCCAGCAGTTCCTCCAGCGTGCTGGTTGCACGACATCCGTACTCTTCAGCAAACGCAGCAGCCTTTTCCGGCGTCTTGTTGTAGCAGGAAACGACCTTTGCGCCGGTCATCTGCTGAATTGCCTGCGCATGAAAATGCGCGATCATTCCGGTCCCAATGATTCCAAATCCCGCCGTCATTGCTGAGCCTCTATATCGTTCTCGGAACTGTCAGACACAGGCAACAGGAGCCGGCAGCATTTTGTCGTCTCCGTCACCAACATGAATTCAGCGACAATTCTGATTGATGCTGTTTGGAAAGCAAGCCGTGCCGCAGATCTGCAGAGTTGCCAACAGTCGCGGTTGCGACCGGCGGCTGGTTGCGACCGGGGGTTCGTAGCGACCGGCGGTTCGTTGCGGCATCGCAACTCTAGTGCAGTCCGACCGGCTCCAGAAAAGTAATTCCCCACGCAATCAGTATTCCTGCCAGCAGCGCTGCTGTCAGCAGGAATCGATTATGTGAGTGAAATTCCATTTCCGGCAGAAGATCGCTGAGTGCAATGCAGAGAAAAATGCCGCAGGAAAATGCCAGCGCCGAGGGAACAATCAAATCCTGAAATCCGGACAACTGACTGATTCCGGCTGAAAAAAGCAAGACTCCCCCGGGACACAGCATGGCAAAAACAAGATTCGCCCGAATGATCGAACGACGATCCCAGCGAGCAAACACCATCAGGGATGTGATCGATATGGAATCAAGCGGCTTGTGCAGCAGAATGGCAAGGAATGTTCCGAACCCAAACAGCGACAGAAATGTGGGGTGAGTACTTTCTGCATTCACACTTGCGGCCAGAGCAATGCCGTCCAGCAGGCTATGAAGGGACAGCCCGGCCATGATTCCCAGCCAGCTGAGTTCATGCGCATGATGACAATGTGGTGATTCGTGCTCGGGTGTACCTGGTCCCGCGTGTGTTTGATCATGGCTGGAGAGGATATCCGGGGCATGGTGTTCACAGACATCTGAACACGGTTCTTCAGAGACTGTGGAGATCTCCAGCGGTCCATGATGATGGAAATGAAAGCAGCGAATCAGCAGAAACATTGTCACGATACCAGCCATCACGCACTGCATCAGCCAGGTTGCCGACAGCCCCGAATGCAGAGCATGCGGAAGCAGGTGAAATATGGCGATCCCCAGCATCAGGCCTCCGGCAAGACTGGCAACCACCTGGCTGGTGGTGTGTGACATACGGAGTGCCGCTGGATGGCACCCACCGGCAATCGAAGCGACGACAATTGCGACGCAGTACACCAGTAACAACAGCGCTGATTCCGTTGCCGTGGAATCCTGAGCCGAAACATCAGCCGCACGCGGGCTGCTGACCGAGGGCCTGATCTCCGGCACACTTTCTGAGCCGGACGCCTTTGCTATTGCCACAGAACCCTGCGATGCCGTCTTTGCTGCAGCCGTTGAATTCGTCAGCAGCATGGAGATCAACAACACCGGGACTGTGCGAAGAACGCAGGTGCGCACGAGCATGGAACGGCAATTCAGGTCGCGAAGAATGCGAGTCAGTTTCATCTGATAACTTGGCGGTTTCAACGCAGCACGACCGTGACAGCCTCTGCTGCCCTTACACAACAGCACACTGCCGAAGAGTGTACGAAATGCAGTCCAGCGAATTCACTCAGAGCTGTCAGCAGTTCGGGAATTACCGAAGAAAAGCCAACACTCGGCAGCGTGTCATCCCCGCGTTTTTTTTTGTATGCTGCTCTGATGCGTTTCTGACTGCCCTGTTGCCGATCGTCCACCAGCAGACGCGGAATATGGTTTGCTCCTGCAATGTCGATCACATCGTGCACAGGCGGAAACATCCCTACCACGCAAATGCAGGCCCCAATTATGTCCGCAGACGACTCCTTGAACAGGGTAGAGATTCCGGATCGCAGGCTTCCTGCCGATATTCAGGCGCCACCGACATCAGTCGGCGGAATTCTGCGACAGGTTGGCCCCGGATTGATTATTGCAGCGAACATCGTCGGCTCCGGCGAATTGATCATGACCACAAAAACCGGAGCACAGGCCGGCATTTCGCTGCTGTGGCTGGTTCTGCTGGGCTGCCTTGTCAAAGTGTTTGTCCAGCTGGAATTTGGTCGCTTTGCAATCAGTGCCGGCGAGACCACGCTGACTTCGCTGAACAGAGTCCCCGGGCCCCGGCTGTGGGGAATGAACTGGATCGTTGCTTTCTGGCTGATCATGATCACCACTTCTACGGCACAACTGGGCGGAATTGCCGGCGGTGTTGGACAATCGCTGTCTCTTACAATACCGCTGAGCGGTGACTATGCAGAGGCCGCTCAATGCCCTTCCATGAAAGAGATCAGACAATGGGCCGAATGGAAACAGGCCCCCTCTGCTGAAGTAAGCACCGACCCGCGGCAACTGAAAATGCTGCAGCGAATCGATGAGGATCTGCTTGGTCTTGGAGAAAAAGGACAGCAAATCCAAACGCTCGCAACCAGCGCCGATGCTGCCGCAGCACAACAACTGCAGGCTCTTGTGGATCCACCAACTTTCGATGACAAGGCGTGGGCAGTTCTGCTGTCCATCATCACGGCAGTTGTCCTCTGCGTTGGACGCTACAGGCTGGTCGAGCTGTTCTCTGTCAGTCTCGTTGTTGCGTTTACATTCATTACCATTGGAAATGTTTTCGCTCTGCAGAATACCTCTTACGGTCTCTCTTCTGATCAGATCTTTCAGGGGCTCAGCTTCGGGCTGCCCGCAGGCAGCGATGCAATTCTGACCGCTCTCGCCACCTTTGGGATCATTGGCGTCGGAGCCACCGAACTGATCAGCTATCCCTATTGGTGTATTGAAAAGGGCTACGCAAGATTTGCCGGCCCCCGTGAACAGTCGACAGGCTGGTTGCAGCGGGCGCAGGGTTGGATTCGCGTCATGAAGTGGGACGCTTTTCTCTCCATGGCTGTTTACACGTTCGCCACCGCTGCGTTCTATATCATGGGCGTCTGTGTGTTGTACGCGGAGGGAAGAGATCCGGAAGGCATGCGCATGGTGGGAACACTCTCGCGCAGTTATGTCCCGATCTTCGGCGAATACGCTCGCTGGCTTTTCCTCTGTGGCGCCGTGGCGGTGTTGTATTCGACGTTTCTCGTTGCCAATGCAGCAAATGCTCGCATGATTGCCGACTTCTTCGGTGTTGCCGGACTGGCGTCACGCGAACATGAAAGCCTGGCTCGCCGGACGCTGGTTAAGTGGCTTGCCACCGCACTGCCACTCATCTGTGGCCTTGCCTATGTCCTGATCCCGGCTCCTGTCGTACTGATCAAAATCGCTGGACTCACACAAGCACTCATGCTCCCAATGCTGGCCTTTGCAGCGATTCACTTCCGCAGGAAACTCACAGACTCACGACTGAGTCCCGGAAGGCTCTGGGACATCGCGCTGGGCGTGTCATCAGTTGCGCTGCTGATCACAGCAAGCTGGGGTGCCTGGAAAGCAGGACAGGAATTTCTGAACTGGCTGTCTGCTGCATAGGTTTCTATCCAACCGAGGAGTACTTCCCGGAAACTGAAGCCGTGTAAACGCTGTTGGCCGGCAGAATCTGCCGAAGCGCGGCAGCGAAACGAAATCGCCCGGGGGCCTTTCCGGAGATGCGTAAAGAATAGTGGCCCCACTGCTCTCAGGTGCAAGATAAACACCAATATGCCAGGAGTAAGGGTAAACCCGCACTCCCCTCGGTGAGATCACGAAACAGCCTTACGGGATAACCACCATGGCCTGCATGGTTCAGTACCGAGGTAGGATCTTTGCCTTGCAGGATCTTGCAAGTTTCGAAGAGCGCGTTCTGCGAGTGACACTGAGCCTTGGCTGCTTTGCAAGGTTGTGGCATCGAAAGGTTGATGGAGATCTCGCCGCCAGTATCTCCGGCCTGCAGCTGATTCTGGCTCAGGGGCAGGAGCCATGTAATTTGCTGATCTCGCCGGACGGCAAGATCATTCGCCCAAGAGACACGGAAACCGTCAGCAGATGTGGCCTTCCTGATCCGCCCTGGTGTGGCGTTGATACACAACTCAGCGGACCTTTTGGACATTGCCTGTTGATCGAACTGCTGTTGTTTATCAAAGGATTCTGGTTCCCCCAACTTGAGATTCTTGATCCCACTGGTTACGTCAACCACCAGTCTCCGGAACAACTGTGCAGACATTGGGAACAGCTCCAGCAGCAGCGTTTTAGCGACTGTGAGGAAGTCTATTTCGAGAGTGTGAAAGAACGCACATGTGAGCAGATTGATGCGATTCGCGCGTCGATGTCCGAACGAGCATTTTCAAGCGGATTCACGATCGGAGACACAGATCCAGAAACTCCACTGCTGGCCTCACCATTTCAGAAACTGGTCCGAAGTGCCCAGCGGTACATTCGCAAACAGGAGTTCGAAGCAGAACTCACGCATCGCTGCCAGTCTCCGGTCGATCTGCATCGTCGAAATGAGCGAGAGCAATCCTGGAATTCACCGACCCAATCGTGGACCGACGATGATCGACATGCCATAACCACCGCTGATCACCCCATCGCTGATGAGATTACGAATCTCTTAGAGCCGGAGCCGGAGCCGGAGCCGGAGGATTCAAGACTTACTGCAGTTCGGGAGTGCGCCTATCAATTATGGAGATGTGCCCAGGTCGAAACACTGCAGTCTGATACGGAAGAAGGGCACGCCGCTGCATACGACCTGCTGCTGATGCGAGCGGCAATGTATGCCTTCAGCGGTGCCCGGATGTATCGAACTCCCTGGACACGACGGTGGCTTAGTCGGGCAACGGCCCTGCTGGACCGCAGTAGACACGCTTCACGCTGGTGTCGCAGAAGTGCTTTCGCACTGCGGCTAAATTCGACTTTGTGTGCGGAAGCATCAGGGCGTATCGTGGAACACCTGACAACGCTGGATGAACGAATCTGCGATGTTCTGGAAGAGTACGTTCGCATCGGAGATTCTCTGGACGAAACGGAGAATCAGAACTGACAGGATCTCCTGAATGGCGGCGAATGATCCGAAATCCGCATCCAACGGCGGACATGCAGCGGCATCCCGCTATGCACGGACCATCGTTACCGAAAGAAATATTGCTGTCGGGATCTCAAAAAAAAGGAGCACCGGCGCTCAACACTGATCGAGGTGCAATAGACTGCGGACTGACAGAGTTCTCGTCTATTACCTTTCAGAAGACAATCACGTGAGCAACGAGAAGGACCTGCGAGTCCTGCTGGCCATCGAATCAAGTTGTGATGAAACAGCAGCAGCCGTCGTTCGCGAGGACGGTGAAGTGCTCTCCAGCATTATCGCTTCTCAGTACGAACTGCATCAGGACTGGGGCGGCGTTGTTCCGGAGATCGCTTCGCGGGCACATCTGCGTCGCATTATTCCGGTCATCCGCGAAGCACTGACCGCAGCGAACACCACTACCGATCAGCTCGGCGCGGTAGCTGTCACCACAGAACCCGGCCTCGTTGGATCCTTGCTCGTTGGATTGACTGCGGCAAAGACTATCGCCATGGGACTGCGGATTCCGCTGGTCACAGTCAATCACATCGAGGCTCATATTTATGCGTGCGGAATGGGAAGCACCGCCGACATTTATCCCTCGGTCGGATTTGTCGTCAGTGGCGGGCACACCAATCTTTATGACTGTCGCTCTGCCACTGAATGCCGCCTGATTGGCGGAACGACAGACGATGCTGCCGGTGAAGCGTTTGACAAGGTGGCAAGAATTCTGGGGCTACCCTACCCCGGTGGGCCGTCGATTCAGAAAGCCGCTGAAAGCGGTGACTCCAACCGGTTCCAGATGCCTCGGCCGCTGCTGCACAGTGGAAAACTCGACTTCAGCTTCTCCGGACTCAAGACTGCCGTCCTTTACGCCGCCCGAGGAGTTCCAGGACCCAAACAACTCCCGGAAACTCCTCCGGAGATTGTGCCGGACCTTGCAGCAGCCTTCCAACAGGCTGCCATTGATGTCCTCGTGCACAAATGCCTGCTGGCTGCCAAACAACTGAATTATTCACGAATCTGTGTTGGAGGAGGTGTTGCGGCCAATACGGAATTCCGCAAATCCATGGAGACCGCGACCAAAAAACGTGGTCTGACGCTGAATGTCGCTCCACCCGAACTCTGCACTGATAACGCAGCAATGGCTGCTGTCGCCTGGGAGTTGCTGGCGGCTGGCCGTACGGCATCACTGGACGCAGATGTTCTTCCGGGACTGGTCAGGCCAGGGCGCAAACGACAGCGAAAAACGGCATCAAAATGAACTCAGGCTACAGTGCCTGCTTCTGCTCTCATCGCCTGCAGCGTTCGCTGAAAATCTTCCGGAAGTGGCGCTTCAAATGTCATCTCTTGACCGGACACAGGATGCTGTATCGTGAGCCGGCGGGCGTGAAGTGCCTGCCGCGAGATCAGCACATCGTCCGCATCGCCGGAAGTCGGCAATTTTCGGCCCCTTGTGATCTCCCCCCGTCGAAATTCACCTCGTCCCAGATACAGCCGATCGGCCAGAATCGGAGTCGCGATATGCTGCATGTGCACCCGCAATTGATGGGTTCTGCCGGTACGCGGAAACAGGTGCATCAGGGCAAATCCCTGAAATCGCTCGGCCGTCCTGTAGAACGTCACCGCTTCGCGTGCTCCGTTCCCCTCTCCACAAACCATCATCCGCTCCCGCACTCTCGGGTGCGGGCACACAAATGTGCGAACGAAATCCGACTCCAGCTCCGGAACACCCCGAACAAGCGCCCAATACTCCTTCCGAACCGTTCGCTGCTCAAACTGAGAGGCGACCCTCTGATGCACCTGATTATCCCGAGCAACCAGAATCACACCAGTTGTGTCGCGATCCAGCCGATGCACTATGCCAGGGCGATACTGCCCTCCGACATCGCTTAGCTGATCGAAGCGATGCTGCAACGCGGCCGCCAGCGTGCCTCCACCACTGCCTCGTCCCGGGTGTACCACCATATCCGGCGGCTTGTTGACGACGACAATGCTGGAGTCTTCATAAACGATGTCCAGCGGTATATCTTCCGGCTGGATCCCTGACTGTTCAGCTGGTGCAAGCTGCACTCGTACTCGATCATTCACCCGAACACGTCGAGACGCCCGTGTCGTCAACCCGTTCACACGCACCATCTCAGCACTAATCGCTCGCTGCAATTCAGATCGACTGTGATTAGGAAACAGCCGACTCAGGTAATGGTCCAAACGCCAACCATGCGCACGCGACTCAACTGTAATATCGATCGGGGAAGAGAGATCCGTGGATTCGAGCGGGGATAGAAACGCTTCCTCGCAGTTCCCCCCCCTGCCAGCGGACGATTCCTCTTCGCTCATTCTCCAGATTCTTCCCCAGCTGGTGCCTCCGCCGCTGGCTCCTCCGCTGCTGGTGCCTCCGCTGCTGGCTCCTCAGCCGCTGGTGCCTCCGCTGCTGGCTCCTCGGCTG
>JAFMMM010000250.1 GCA_017859815.1 Planctomycetota bacterium
GCTCGGTTTCAGAATCCAGCATGAGTTCCACCAGACGCCAGCGAAGGTCAGCTCGCTCAAATGCCTGATAAAACGTTTCCAGTTGATCGCCATATTCCGCAGGGCTGGTTGTCAACAAATCCAGATAGATCTCGCACGCCCCGGCGACATCTCCCTGCTGCTCAAGCTCAACGGCCAGCGTTTTCCTGCCCTCCGGAACCTGACGTGTCAGCGTCAGGATGCGATCTCGCCGCTGACGCAACAGCTCAGTCTGTCCGGAAGCCTCGTACAGCTCACAGAGAACCTCAAGCAGGTCCAGTGAATCCGGAGCCTCCTGAAGCATCACCTCATATCGCTGCACCAGGAGCTGTAATCGCCCGAGGTCTCCCAGCACCTGCAAAGCCCGAAGTCGCTCTCCACCATCGTCGAGGTCATCGTTGGGACGATAGCCGGAAAACAAGCTTCCTCCCGAGGAAAGCCGGAGAATCTCCCATGCCGCCTCGCCGGCCAACTGACGGTTCCCTTCCGCAAGCAACGTCTGCAGTCGTCGACTCAATGCAGAGACACGGGTCTCGGTCCCCCGTCCCAGCCGAATCTCGAGCGATTTCACAAGTGTCTCAAAGCCCGCGCGATCAAGCACCGGCAGCAAACCACTCAGGCCGTCACCATTCAGCGGAAGTCCTGTCAATCGATTCGCAGCCGCCTCGGCAGCTTCTCTGCGTCCCAGCAAAAGACTGGTTTCCAGTGTCAGCCGCTGAACCGCAATCTGAATCTGCGGATCCTCCTCCGTAACCCCGGCAAGGACGCGGAGTGCGTCCTCCGGAAGATCAGCCCGAATGAGACGTTCCGCAAACCACAACCTCAGCAGGTTTGCCTGGGAAGATAACAACTGAAGTTTTGTGAATTCCGTCAGTAAGGCCACTTCATCACCACGCTGCCGAAATAACTCGGCACGCACGAATCCCCGAATTTCCCCGTCTGCATGACTTTGCCTGGCCTCGATCATCGCGGCGAGGTCTGCCGTTGATTCGGAACAGAGGTCCTGGATTCGCGTCAGCAGAGCCGAAATCAGGAGCTCCACCGCACTGGCGGAGTGGATCGGTGAGCGAAATCGAATTGCCGCTCGTTCCCCGGCAGTCAACAAGCCCGGTGTCAGCCGACGGCCACTTCGCGAGAAACAATCCAGCAGTTGTCCCGTCAGATTGAGGGCCGACTCCTGGCTGGTGATCAGCGGAAACAGTGCGCTCGCTGACAGAGCTGAAAACGCCTCCAGTACCCGGTCGGAAAACTCTGCATCTCCGCTGCTGAGCAACCCGGATTTGAGCAATCCATCCAAAATCGATTCCGATCGAAGGTCCGCCGCAAGCTGCAAACATGCCGTACACTGCTCGTTATTCAGTCGCCCCGTTTCGGCCAGATCCCGAGCAGCAGTGATCAGTTCTTCGCGAGCCATTGTGATTAACAGCCCGGCGTCAAAATTGCCTGCCAGCACCAGCCAGTCGGGGTGCTCCCGCAACAGGCTGCAGTACAAGGCCACCACACTTCGCTCAACCTGCTCCCGCTCCCGCTTCCCGCGCGGTCGATCGTTTCCTCGAAGCAGATCGGCCAGCGTAAATAGTCGCAGTGCTGTGGCCGCCGGCCCATCCTGCTTGGCAAGCCAGTCCGAAATCGCGAGTCGCATCTCTCTCTCAGCCTGAGGAGGACTCCTCTTCCATTGAAATATCACACCTGACAGCGGCCCGTAGGCACGCCCAGCAACGTCTGCAGAATCAAGAAACTCAGGCACCGCACTCGCTGACAGTCTCCGCAACCCGATATCCAACGCCCGCGCGCAGGCATCTCCATAACTCTCCGGAGTCACCGGCAAATCCCGAGCCCAACTGCCCAGCAAGTCAGGCTCTGCAGGCAACCGATCTCCGGAAACGCTGATGTCACCAGCGGCAGTCGTACGCAGGTCCACACCCACCGCCAGAACTTCAGCCACCAGCAGCTCGGCCTCCAGCTTGTGGGGAACTCGATCTGCCAGTTCCAGCAAAAGATCGCGCACCCACCAGTCCTGCAGATCGGCAGCTCGCTGCCGCAAACAAAGATCAACCGCAACCTCAGGCAGATCAACTTCGACAGCCAGTTGGATCACGGAATGAATGTCGTGACGGCTTGCAGCTTTCTCCGCCAGCTGATTCAACAGTTCCCCCGCTGAAAAGCGATCGCCCTCAGCTCCGGACATTCTCAACAGTCGTTGCAGTGTGTCGAGCTGCGGACGACGCTGCCACAACTGCAGTTGCCAGTATTCCGCCGCCTTGCGGTCATGACGCCGCTCACACAATTCCACAATCTTTTCAATCAAACCGGTTTCGCCCGGCATTCGCACCAGCAGCTGCTCAAGCGTCTCAGCGGCGGCTGCAAGGCTGCCGGACTCACGCTGCACAATCGCCAGCTCACGCAAACTCTGCTCCTCGTCACGTGACAGACGCGACCGACGCTCCAGTCGATCATACAGATCATCCAGCAGGTTGCCTCGCAAGGCCAGCTGGGTCAGTCGGACGAGCAACGTCTCCCGAGCTCCCAACGTGGATGTGGACTCCAGTGCCTTCCAGTAAAGATCGATGGCTTCTGCGGTTCTCAACTGCTCCGCCATTGTTGCCGCCAGGGCCGCAAGCGCGGTTTCATCATCCGGGTGCAGTCGAACCGAACGCTGCAGCGCCTGAATTGCCGCTTCCGGATTTCCGGCCTCAAAAGCCAGGTCTGCCAAAAACTGCCATGATGCCGGCGACCCGGGAGCAGCTTCCGTAACCAGTTCGGCCGTTCTGACAGCTTCTGGTGTCTGTCCCATTTGCAATTGCAGTCGTGACAGACGCTGCAGATACGCGACCCGATGACGACCATCCAGCCGGCTCAGCTCCGTCAGCGTTTCCATCGCCTCCAGTGTTCGCCCGGCCGATTCATGAATCTCCAGCAGCCGACTCAGCACTCGCAGTGATTCGGGGAACGTCTGCAGCATCTGCCGGCAAAGCAGAACGGCTTCCGGATCACGCCCCGCCGCCATTAAACAACCGGTCAAACGCCATTGCAGATTCTGATATTCAGCCGCACTTTTTGTGTCGGCTGCTTCCAGTTCCTTCTGCAGGCTGACGATTTCAGAATCCAGCCGGTTACTCAACAGCAAAACTCGCAATTGCCTCTGCTCCACTGCATCAGCCTGGTCCGTTGTCAACGCCAGTTGGGTCGTTCGCTGCAACACATCAAGTGTCTCCTGCAGCAACTGCTCTCGCCTGGCAGCAACAATCCCTGGTCCGTCCGCAGTTCCGATGTCCGACCAGACGCGTTCCAGCATCTCGGCCAGTTGCAGTGACGATGAAAAGTCAGGCTGGATCTCAACCGACTCGCGTTGCCGCTGCAAAGCCTCTTCGAGAAGATCGTGCCGCTGGAAAATTGTTGCCAGCAAAGAGAACCGGCCGCCGTTGCGATTGCCGCCTGAAACCAGTCGATTCCAGACGTTCACCGCTTCGGCCCGCCGTCCCATTTGGAATAACTGATCACCCAGCGCTTCAATGTGTACGGCCGAATCCGGCTGTAACGTCATCGCCCGCTGCAGGTATTCCAGCGCCAGTTCCGATGCACCAGCACGACGGGCGAGCGCGGCTGCTCGCGATGATGCTTCCGCATCGTCCGGACGTTCAGCTGCCATCAAGCGGCAGATCTCCGCGATCGCCTCCTGACGCCCCTCCACTGTCAGATCAGATCGCCGCAGACAAACGGTCCCCCAGTCCTGCCAGCGTTCGTCTGTCATTCGCCCGGAATCCACCAGTTCGCGGTAAATCTCCTCAGCCTCGGACAACTGTTGCTGTCGAGTCAGGATCTGCAGCAAAGTGTCAGTGACAACGTCCAACCTGGGAGCCAGCCTGGATGCACGCCGCAGTGCAGCCACAGCTTCCTGTCTCTGACCGGCATCCTGCAAAACGATGCCCAACAAGCTGATCACGTTGACATCGTCAGGAAAACGTTCCAGCCACTGGCGATAATGCTCTGTGAGTCCGGCAAGATCATCCCGCCCACGGTAGATCTGCTCGATCTGTGAACGAATTTGACGATGCAGCCAGCCTGCAGAATCTGTTCCTTCCACCGCATCTGACAAGACTTCAACCGCCTCATCTTCTCTGCCAAGCTGTACCAGCATTTCCGCAGCTGAAAGCCGCATTCGCACGGCAGTCTCCGGGTCAGGATCCACCGACAAACGCTGATACCGCAACAGAGCTTCGTTCCAGCGCCCATCCTCGGCCAGAGCCCCCGCAATCTGTTGCAAAATCCGTCGGTCCTCTGGAAACTGCTGCTCCAGTCGCGTCCAAACCTGCAGGGCATCTTCCGGTCGACCGCAACGCTGCAGCCCGCGCGCGTACTCACGAAAGATCTGCATCAAATCAGTGCGGACAGGACGCCCCTCAATCGCCTCTTCAAAGGCAGTAATTGCCCGCTCTGGTGCCTGCAGCTGAAATTGAGCACGGCCCAGATACCACCATCCGGTATAGCGAGGCTGAAGTTGTAGACTCTGCGACAACATTTCGGCCGCAGACTCCGGGCTCGCAGACCGCAATTCCACCATTCCGGCAAGCAAACAAGCCGTCGCTGCAGGACATCCAGGCGGCAATGTCAGAATGTCGGCCTCGGCGGCATCGCTGCCTCCGCCCGACTCCGTATTTCCGGCTTCGGCTTCACGCTTTGCCTGCTGCCCACGTTCCGCATCGCCGTTCAATTCGCTGGCGCGAGTTGCAAAGTTCAGCAGGTAATCACGAAAACTACGAATGCTTCCACGATCTGTATGCCATGCAAGGACCCGGTCGAACGTGGTCCCAAAACGAGGATTTCTGACGAGTGCTGTGAGCAAACGAGCCGCCGCTGCGCGATCAGCCTCATCGGCCTTCCCGCTGCTGAGCAGGCTTTGGGGCAGAAACAGCAACAGTATCGCAATACGAAACCAAGCAGACATTCCCTGTCACTCCGGTGCGGTTGGGGCAGCTGCAGACCCGGCACAGTGAAGTCAAGAACAGCACCTGCAGACAGTTCGGTTCAGTCCGCAGCATCGAGTCTGCCAACTCAGCATATCATTCCCTGGTCACTGTTTCATCCAGATTCAGAAGCAGGCTGGCAGTCATTGCCATTGCCGCATGCTCCGCCTCGGGGTGCGATCCTCGCAATTCTGACGCCCCGGCAGCAAGCAGTTGACGAGCGGCCTCCGGATCCGTTCTGTAGTGCGCCAGGTGAGCCTCATGAGTCTGCTGCAAAATTTGCAACTCCTCTGGGCCCGGTTGCCGCGCCGTACAGAGCTGAAATCCGGCCTGCAACTGCTGTTCACGATCCGATGAAGCACTCAACATCCGATGTGCCAGTGCCCGAGCCGCCTCCACATACTGCACATCATTCATCAGCACCAGAGCCTGCATCGGAGTGTTGGTGCGAGCACGCCTCGAGACGCAGATCTCTCGGGACGGTGCATCAAACGCCATCAGCGAAGGCGGTGGGGCCGTCCGCTTCCAGAATGTGTACATGCTGCGGCGGTACAGGGAGTCGCCGGAATCGGGCTTGTAAAACTGGGTCGTACTCCCTCGAAATGCAACCGCCTCCCAGATGCCTTCCGGCTGGTATGGTCGCACGCTCGGCCCACCGGACTGCTCCACCAGCAAACCGCTCACAAACAGAGCAGAGTCTCTGACCACTTCCGCATCCAGTCGGAATCGCGGCGCGCGAGCCAGCAGGCGGTTGTTGGGATCGGCCAGCAGCAATTGCGATGTCACATCCGATTTCTGCCGATATGTCTGCGACATTAAGATCTGCCGAATCAGGCGTTTCACATCCCAGTTATGCTCCTGAAAATCCACAGCCAGCCAATCCAACAGTTCCGGATGGGAAGGCTGCTGCCCCTGACTGCCAAAGTCCTCGGATGTCTCCACGAAACCCACCCCAAAAATCTGTTGCCAGATTCGATTCACCGCCACGCGTGCGGTCAATGGATGAGAGCGCTGCGTCAACCATTTTGCCAGCCCAAGTCGATTCATCGGCGCACCTTCCGGCATCCCAGGAAGAATCGCTGGTACGCCCGCTGTGACCTGATCGCCTCGCTGATCGTACTCACCACGGCGGAGAATGAATGTCTTACGGGGCTGATCCAGATCCTGCATCACCATGGAAACAGGAATTGCGCCGTCAATCTCATCACGTTTTTGCTGCAACGCGTCCAACTCCTGCTGAAGCGGCAGGAACTGCCTGCTCGACTGCGGATGGACATAGGTCAAGAAATACTCCAGCACCTGCCTGGACTGTTCGGGGGTGCGTGCATCAGCCTGAACTGCGGCAGCCTTGCGAACAGCGTCCGGGACCGATGATTTTGGCAGGGCCTTGTCCCATGCCACCCACGCCTCCAGCGATTCAAACTCGGGATCGCCCTGCGGAGTTCGGGTGACCAGACCTGCAGTGTCCCACCAAACCTCGCCGCCAAACTGAGTGAACGCCCAGCCATTCAGCTCGGCTCCCGCAGCCAAACCGACATGCTCGGCAGCAACCTCCAGCCGCACCCATTTCCCGGCCTCCGGTAAGTCGCCCAGATGACGATGATCCGCATTCCCGGCAGTGCCCCACGCGATCGTATCCTTGCCCCAAAATGCACGATGGCTCCACGAACCGTCGTTAAACTGCAGCATGATCGTCTGGGGGGGATCATCAGGATTCAGCCAAACCCACGCAAACAAACGATCCCCTGCACCAATACGCAGACCCGGTGCAGCGTCAGTAAAAAAGTGCTGACTCTGACCAGCTGCTTTGCGATGAGTCGACTTGCTGCCGGAGTGGACAGGGTTGTCAGGAGCCTCTGTAAATTCCCACGCTGAATCTCCCTGAAGATTCGCGCCGGACGGTGCCGCATCGTCAATCCAGACGTAGTCCACAGGCTCTCCCGGCGCCTGCGAGGACGCCACGTTCTGCTCACCACGGTCGGTGTAATCCCAAGCCTCCAACTTGACTCGAAGAAAGTCACGTTTCTGCTGAAGTTGCTGGTCAAGCAGCTGCAGACCAGCCGTCTGCTCTGCTGACGGCACACGAATAACCGGCGGCGGAGCGAGCGCATTCCCATCCATTGCTGCATCCGCAGAAGCGTTGAAGAACGCATAGAGCTGATAGAATTCCCGCTGAGAAATCGGATCAAACTTGTGGTCATGACAGACCGCACAACCCAGCGTCAGCCCCATAAACACGGTCGACATCGTTTCAGTTCGGTCCACGGCATACCGAACCAGCACTTCATCGTTGATTGACCCGCCTTCGCTCGTGGTCACGTTACAACGGTTGAAACCCGTCGCCACTCGCTGGTCAATCGACGGCTCCGGCAACAAATCCCCCGCAAGCTGCTCCGTAATAAATTGATCAAATGGCATATTGCTGTTGAATGCTGACACAACCCAGTCTCGGTACTTCCACAATGACCGCTCATTGTCGAGGTGCAGCCCGTGAGTGTCCCCATATCGAGCCAGATCCAGCCAGAGACGCCCCATGTGCTCGCCGTAGCGGGGAGAATTCAGCAGTCGATCAAGCAGTTTCTCCCAGGCATCGCCAGATTTGTCGGCCAAAAAGTCACGCACCTCTTCCGGCTTCGGCGGAAGTCCGGTCAAATCAAGCGTTGCTCGACGAATTAATGTTTCGGCGGCAGCTTCAGGCGATGGATGCAAACCAGCGGTGGCAATACCGTCATGAATCCAACTGTCAATCACACCTGATCCAGATACGAACGAACTTTCCGGTGGCGCTGACTTCACAGGACTGATGAAGGCCCAGTGTGTCTCATACTCCGCACCGGACTCGATCCAGCGTTGCAGTGTCTCCTGCTGCTCCGCTGTCACACGCTTGTCGAAACCCGGTGGCGGCATCACCAGATCAGGATCTTCTGATGTAATTCGGCGGATCATTTCGCTGGACGCCGCATCACCGGACACCACAGCTCGATGGCCGGACTCCAACTCCGCCGATGCTGAACTG
>JAFMMM010000251.1 GCA_017859815.1 Planctomycetota bacterium
GGCCCGGCAGCGGTGCCTCCCAAATCGTTAACGTCATCAAATCGCTGGGATTCGCGGGAGTACGGCTCATGTCGACAGCAGCAGAAGAAACAACCACGCCTCGCTGGCTGAACGGAAGAACGGTTGTGATTTCCATGTTTCTGCTGGGAATCATGGCAACGGCGTTCCTTTACACATACTGGACCCTGCACCTGACGCCGTTTATGCCATTGCAGGAGGCGCTGGTCCTCGAATTTCCCGGTTCTGCCCCACGAGTAGACGGAGGACAAAAAAAGATTCACAAACAGACGCCGATGGTGCTGCGAGTCGCCATGAAGACTGAAACCGATCCGTTTTCAGAAGTCCCTGAAGATGTTGAAGAGATCGGCCGAATGCAAGCCCGTTTGTGGGGGCTGACAGAGGAACTTAATCCGCTTCCAGGGCTGCAGGAGTTGGAGTTGCATGCTTACAAGCTGGTCAAAGAGGGAGAAATCCGAAAACGCTCCTGGCGGCTGCTGGTTGGTGGAAGTCAGCAGTGGGTTGAAATCGACGACCAGGGGCGAGATATGCCGGTCATCGAGAACCAGGCGGTGATCGGAACGCCGCAGCGTGGAGATTGAGCGGTATCGCTCTTCCTGACTCGCGGCATCAACCTGACTCGACGTGAATAGGAAAGGGAAGACACAATACATGTCTTCCCTTCACAACGATCGGCCGTTCGCGAGCCAAACGTTTTTTTCTCATCCAATCAGTATCTGCTAGTGGGCTGGTGGCAGACTATTTTGGAATGCACGGCCCCTGAACAGGAAGTCGATGATGTTGCCTTCGTGAGGCTGCAACCAATTCAATGCACAGGTCGGAATTGTTCCGATGTTCAGGCGATCAATGTTCCGGGCGGCGATCAAATCCCGGCTCCACGCCTCATCTTCGGTGATCGCTGTACCGACCAGCGTCGGTCCGATTTTTCGGAGCATGTGTTTCTGTTCGCAGCGCACTACTGAGACAAATGGGAACATGTACTCGGTGTTCGCCATTGGATCGTCACTGTCGGCTACGTGGACTACCGTGGGCCGCAGATAGTCGCATCGCTCCTGCTCGACAAGCCGGTCTCCATCGCGATACTTCTCAGTCATTTCCGTGACGACACCCGGTGTCAGGCCATCATTGATCTGGTTATTAACCGCTTCGCCCACTCCCTTCGTTGTGAATGCAGCGATCTCTGCATTTGGATCTGTCGTCGGCAGTGGCACAATCGGGCCGATTCGCTGGGCGATTGCATCTGCAATCTCTTCAGTGTTTCGTGATGCCCAGATCCCGGAACAATTGATGCAGCTGCGGCCACCGTTCATCATTACACTCTTGACGAGCACGTCGATGTACTCTTCCCAGCGATCAACCATGTCGTCGCCAATCACGATCTTACTGAACCCCGGTCCATGCACCTGCACACGCGGGTTGCCCGCATACTTCTCGACCGTCGCCTGTCCTCCAAAGATCATGGCTCGCCCACATGTTTCGAGCACCTTGTTTCCAACGTCGTGTGGTCCGGGATACAGACAAAATGCCTCACGCGGTACGCCGGCCGCTGCAAATGCTTCGTACATTCGGTAAGGCGTCCACGGCTCAGACGAACCCGGTTTCAGCACCAGCCCAATCTGGAGCGGAATTGCCGGAAGCCACAGGGTGTGCACCCCGGGGGAATTGGACGGGAGCACAAGGCCGAGCGAAGAGGTGGTTGCCTGGTAGCTGACCATCACATTCCGTGATTCCATCCCGTAACCACGGGTCAGGATCTCGAGGGGAAGACCGCGGGTCAGTGCATCGAGCATTTGCGACATTTGCTTCAGCACAAACGCGTTCTTGCTCATGTTGGCGCGGCACATATTCAGCGGAAGGCCCGTGGTGGCTGACTGAATCTCGCAGAACTGATCCGGAGTCTGCATTCCTGTTCCGAGAGGAAGTTCGGAATTCAGGTAGTGGTCTGCAGCCTGATTGCACATGGCAATCAGTTCTTCACAGGAGAATTGCAGCAGTGCTTCGCGAGCCTTGTCGGCCTTACGAGCATCCATTTGCACCAGCCCGGAATTGGCCTGATGCATCTGTGCCATCACTTCTCCTGTCTCGAAGTGGACGACGTCAGACTTTTCGAGCGACTCGTATGGCTTGCCCCACCGAACTACAGGAATCTCAATCATTTCGCAAACTTTCAGTGTGCTGTCTGTCACGAGTGCCTGCCCGGCGGTTGCCGAGAGAGTACCCAATTCGAAGCCGTTTGGAGATCGCTCGCAAACGGGATTCAATGTCAAAATCACGACCGTGCAGAGAAATCAAACCCACGGTCGGAAACGCCGGATGCCCAATCACTCTCAGGGCAGACTGCGACATCAGCAGGCCTGCCCTGAATCAACCCGTATCAGTACACGCCGACCGTGGTGCTTTTGGCGAACACATGATAGGGGCGTACGCTGCTCACCCCGTCCCATGGATACTTTTCGTGCGGTAGCTCCCGCTCTCCCTCGTCTCGTTCGAGGAAGCCAGGGACAAACAGTTCTTTTGTCATCGTGTAGAGTTTGACCCGTCCAGTTTCGCCGTAACCGACAACCTTTTCATGATCATCAAAGTCAACAACCTCAATGACTGCTCTTGGCTGCGGAGCGTAGTAAGTAATTTTGTACTCATCGGCCGGGTCAAATGGTTTCCCGCATGCCAGCCCCATCAGAGTGTTCCCGTAGGTCGGGGTGATGTAAACATTCGGTCCCAGTAGTTCCTCACAGGCAAAGCGATACCACTGGGCAGTGAACTCCGTGCCGCCGCAGAAGATCCCTTTGATGCCCGCTTCCTCAATGCTGCTGCCCTCATCCATCAAACGCAAGGCCAGCGCTTCCAGCAGTTTCGGTGTGGTGAACATACATTGGACATCGTTGTTGGCAGACAGGATCGTCAGTGCCTGATCGATGCAGTGAGCACTGTACTCCTTCGCATCGTCAACTTTGCCCTTTTTGAGCAGTTTCACCACCCAGCGGGGGTCGAGGTCAACGCAGAAAGAAATCCCTCCGCGGTGTTGAGCGAGATGCTCGATCGCCAATCGCAGCCGTCTTGGTCCCGACGGACCAAGCATTAACCAATTGGCACCGCGAGGAAAGGACTCGTCCGGAAGAGTCTCGCCGAACATCTCGTAATCCAGGCGATGATCTTCGACAACAACGCGAGACTTGGGTATGCCAGTGGTGCCCCCGGTTTCGAAGACGTAAATCGGCATCTCCTGCATCGGCTGCGGCACCCAGCGTCGCATCGGACCGCCCCGGAGCCATTCATCCTCGAACAGGGGGAATTTCTTCAGGTCGTCGAAGCAGTTGACGTCCGTAAGTGGATCAAAATCAAAAGTCTTCTTCTTCTCCAGCCAAAACTGGCAGCCAGTGTCATCGCCGAAATGCCACTGCACCATTTCCCGCGTGTGCTGGTCCAGGAGTTCACGCATTTCCTGAGATTTTTCTTCGACGGACACGGCTGGTCTTTCTGTCAGTTTGGTAGGAATTGACTGGCGGGATGTTTCAGGGCAGTCTGAAAAGACAAGGCCACTGCTTCATACGGTTCCCATCGCCATCCGCGATGACGCACGGCAATGCCGACAGCAGAACAAGTCCGCCGACCGACCTACCGTTCGGGGAACATAGTAGATTCCGAAGTGAGGATTGCAACTGCTGGGAACGGCACAAATCCGGTGTCCATGGGGGATTCCCATGCGTGCTGAACCGATGTCCCACTGCTGATCCGTCTTGACTCGAATCAACAGAAAAGAGAACCTTCGAGGCAGAGACTCCAGGGAGGGATTTTCGTCTCAAATGCTTTCGAGTTTTCAGGTTGGGCGCACAGCTGAAGTAAGTCGGCCCGTTTTGGGACAGTGGCTTGCTTTGTTTTGCTGCGCGGCGCTTTTTACCGCCGGTTGTGGCACCACCAGCTTTATCAGATCACGGCACCGCTGGACCGACCCGGTCATCAGTCAGCTGCCCGTTGTCCTGCTGATGGGGAGGCAACCGTCTGATCGCGCGACGGACTTTTTGCGTCGTACCGGAGCCGGTGATCACCTCAGCCCAAAACAACTGCTGCAGCACTGCCGGCTGCGTCAACTCGAATCGGATCCTGATCCCGAGTCGTTTCACGCTGCTGCCGAGATCCTCTATCTGATGGCTGATGCGACAACGGAGAAGGATCCGGATCTGGCCAGCGAACTTTATTACGACGCAGCCAAGGCCAGCTGGACTTACTTCGATCGTACTCAAAACGATGGTCTGCCGATCGATCCTGCTGCCGAGCAATACCGATTCACAGCGGAGATTTATAATCACTCCGTACAAAACCTGTTGAGACTGATGGTCCCATCTGCGGAATTTGCGGCTGGTGTCTCGCGAAGGATGCCGGTGACCGGAAGAGTCATTCGATTCGAAGTGGCTACTCCGACAAAACTCATACCAGCTGACTTCTGTGGCCACTATGAATTCGTGAATGAATTCCGATTGATCAACATCCGCAAGCGCTACGCACGTTCCGGTTTGGGAACGCCAGTGATCGTGGATCTGACAGCCACACACCGGCATGGAAGACTCACTCCGTACTACACCGCGCGGATGACGGCCGCCAGCACGATTCTCCTGAGCTTCTCGGATTCCAGTCCGGGCTCCCGGGGCGACTCTGCAGCTTTGCGTATTTACGACACACGCGAAACAGAAGACGCTTTTGTGGGGCGGAATCTGCTGCCATTGGAACGTGATCTCACCACACCACTGGCACGGCAACTGAGTAATCCCGATATGGGACTCCTTGATACTGTTGGTTTGCTAAGGCCTGATCTGACGGAATCTCTGGAAGGTCTCTACATGCTGGAGCCGTTTGATCCGCAGAGAATTCCCGTTCTGATGGTCCATGGTTTCTGGTCAAATCCACTCGCGTGGACACAGATGTTTAATGATCTGATTGCAACGCCGGAAATTCGTCAGCGATACCAGTTCTGGTTTTATCTTTATCCCACGGGGGAGCCGCTCCCGGTTGTCGCTGCTCGGATGCGCCATACCCTCCAAAAGATGAGGGATGACTGTGATCCGCATCGGACCATGCCAGCCCTCGACCAGATGGTGGTCGCAGGTCACAGTATGGGAGGCATTCTTGGTCACATGCTGACCATCGACAGTGGCGATGAATTGTGGGGTTCCGTGAGCAGCAAGCCCATAGACTCCCTGCCGCTGTCAGCAACACTAAGAGATCAGTTGGAAGATACCTGGTTCTTCAAAGCCAACCCGTCGGTCAAACGGTTGATTACCATCGCGACACCCTACGGGGGCACAACGCTGTCAAATCGATTCACGCGGAGTTTTCTGAGAACGGTTACGTGGTTGCCCACAAGAACCATGCAGTTGACGAGAATCGCTTTGAGACTGAATGAAAGTTCCGATGGTTTTGTGAAATCCCTTGCACAAACAAGCATCGACTCGCTGGCGAGAGACTCGGCGGTACTCGCTTTGGTGCAGAGTCGCCCGGTGCCGGACAGCGTTCATCACGACAACATTATTGCTTATCAGGTTCCCGATCTCTTATGCAGCCCGATTTCCTTTCTGCGTAACCCCTTTTTTCGGGTACAGGCGCTGACAGATGGTGTGGTGAGATTTCCAGATGCGATTGTTCCCGGGATGCGGGGATATTCGCAGGAAGATCGAGACTTCATTGGTCAGCAGAGCATACAGCGCGTCGGTTATTCATTTCGTCTGGGCAGAGATGAATTCCCCGATCGAACGATCGAGGCGGGACACAGCGAGGTGCTGCGGATGGAAAACACTTCTCTCGCAATCCGACAGATTCTACAGGAACACTGGAGTGACCAGTCTCAAAGCGACGGACATGTCCGCACCGCTGTGCATTCACGTCGGTCGTCAGGAGACCCCGTCAACCTGCAGAATTGAGTTCACAAAAAAAACGCCGCTCCGGGCGGCGTTTTGCAAAGGGTCCGAATTCCGCGTTCAGATCGTTGCTCCCTGCGGTACGTATAACTCATTGCTCTTGTCGACCGCGAAAGCCTCACCGGGTGACGAATCCCACATTGGCGGCGCCTCGCGACCTTCTGTGTAGAGTGTTTCCATTGGCTCCCAAACCTCATCAACCTTGTCCTCGAACAAGTCACCGATGAGCAGGTCGGTGATACGACCACGAAGGTGTGGATACATGCGAACGAACTTACCGAAGTTGAACCCCTCGTAGAATTCACAGACCAGGCGGCGAATGCGATCGATCCCGCGGCTCAGATTATCTCCCCACGCTCCCAGAGCAGCCTCTGATAGATCGTTGCTGTTCACTGCCTGCACGATGGCGTCGGCCGCCAGTTCGCCTGACTTTAACGCCAAAAGCAGGCCTGATGAGTACAGCGGGTCGAGAAAGCCGAACGCATCCCCAACCAGCACCCAGCCGGGGCCGGCAACCTTTGTGCACCGATAAGAAAAATCTCTCGTCGCGTAGAAGCCAGTCGCAGCAGTCGATCCAGCCAACCGCTCCTGCAAGCCTACGCATCTCGCCAGCTCTTCCTTGAACGTCTGCTCGTGGTCCCCGCTGCGGTTCTTAAACAGATACTCAAATGGCGCGACGATCCCCACGCTCGCACGGTTGTCATGAAGCGGGATATACCAAAACCAGCCCTTGCGATCTTCAGTCTGCAGAATCACTGTGGCCCCGGCATCTTTCCCCTCGTCTCGGTATGCGTTCTCGAAGTAACTCCAGATTGCTCCCTTGTTCAACACCGGATCCCACTTACGCAGTTTCAGACGGTTCATGATCATGCCGCTTTGGCCGCTGGCATCAACCACCACCTTCGCGTTGACCTGATGCAATGACCCATCCTCCAGCTTCACACGAATTCCGGTAGCCCTGTCACCATCAAACATGATGTCCATGACGCGGGCCCCCTCGTGACACTCCGCTCCATGCTCGCGAGCATTCTCGAGCATCATCTGATCAAATTCGCTGCGAACAACCTGCCACGTTCGGGAGGAGTCATCCGCTTTGTTGTCGTGAAAATAAAATGGAGCCGAGGCCTTTCCGTTGTAGCTAACGAACTGCACGCTGCGCTTTTCAACGAACTTGCTCTTCTTCATCTTCGGGACCATGTTCAGCCGCTCAAGAACCCAGTATGTCTCTGGAATCAGCGACTCCCCCACATGGAAACGTGGGAACTTCTCCCGCTCAAACACCTGAACACGAAGCCCCTGCTGTGCCATCAATGTCGCAGTCGTCGAGCCGGCAGGTCCTCCGCCAATAACAACCACATCGGTTTCTGACTCGCGATAGGTAGAAGCGATCACTGTTCGTTCTCCAACAACTGACTGAAGCTGACATCAATCCCAACGGGAGGGTTCGTTTCACTCTTATCATTGATCGGCAGACAATAGTTGTCAAGACAAGTGTTGGTGCAACGTTCGCTGGGTCTGCTGAAATGAACGCCACTTTCCTTTCGTTTGGAGCAAGAAACGTTCAGGACGGTCATCGGTTGCGGCGAGTGTTTCAAGTGCTTCGTCTCGGCTTCTCACTCGTTCGCCACGCCGCCGGTGCCCGGCTGAGAGTCGGCTGATGCCCTCGGCGAATGGTATTGTGCCGCATGGTTCGTTGACCACGCGTTCTCGTCCCGGCTGAGAGCCAGCTTGTGCCTTGGGCGATTGGCGGAGTGCCGGCCCGCTGCGTTGGCAGTCCGGTGATCGTAGTCCGGTCCTGTATGCGCCCGGGTGCCACCCACCTCTGCCGGTGCCACCCACCTCTGCCGGTGCCATCCACCTTTGCGGTGCCACCCACCTTGGAATGTCAACATAGTGCCTGGCACCCAATTCGGCCCCCGCATTCAGGTGCCACCCGCTCCATTCGGCCATCGCGCCGAATATGCGGTTTCTTAGTGTCGGGCGGATCGCCCGACACCGGGTGCAGGCGAATCGCCTGCCGGTGCCACCCACCGAACGGCGCCTGCCGGTGCCATCCACCTG
>JAFMMM010000252.1 GCA_017859815.1 Planctomycetota bacterium
GTTGCGGATCGGATGCGGGGTAGCCACCGATTTCGTCGGAGGATCCCACAACTGTGCCACCGGAGATGCCGCCACCAGCAAAGAAGACGGACTGCACGGCCCCCCAGTGATCACGTCCCGGGCCAAAAAACGTATCGGACAGCGTTGAGAGTTTTGGTGTTCGACCAAACTCACCTGCCATCACAATCAGCGTGGACTCCAGCAGCCCGGATTCCCTCAGATCATCCAGAAGTGCACACAGGGCCTGATCGGTGGGGGGGAACAGTTTGTTCTTCAGCCGGGGGAAAGAGTCACCGTGGGTATCCCAGGTTTCGTTATTGCCGAGATTCACCTGAATCAGCGGCACGCCTGCTTCTGCCAGCCTGAAGGCCATCAGCAGTGACCAGCCGAAACTGTTGGCACCGTAACGCCGCTGCACTCGTTCGTCAGCCTGAGTCACATCAAACGCGTTGCGAACACGTGAATCGGTGAGCATGGACACGGCCGATTGACGTTCGCGATCCCACGAATTTGCAACCGCCAGCTGTTCCAGGCGATCGCACTGCGTTTCCAGAGACTGCAGCAGACGTACTCGCCGATCCAGCCGTCCGGAATTGAGTTCGACCGGCAGACGCAGGTTAGGTGCCTGATACACGCGAGCATCGGGAGCCCCGGGGGGCTTTTTGCTTTGGTTCGGAAAGGTGTATTCCGGGTAGGCACCACGCCACATCGGATCACCGTAGGGAGACGCTTCGATGAAATAGGGATCGCGGCCGGCCCCCATCAAACCACCGTAGGCGCCCGGGATCACCCCGCCGGACCAGTGGACCAGTCGTTCGGGCAGCACGATCGAGGGAGGCAAATTATTGGTGGGACGGTGCACAGCATCACCGGCAACTGCGGCGATGGACGGCCAGTCAGTTGGCCGTGGCATACGATCACCTTTGAACCCCGGGGGCGTCGTGGAACGCCCGGTGAGCATATAGAAATGCCCCACGGTATGAGAATTGGTTGGATGCGTCAGCGATCGAACGACTGACCAGTCCCTGCTGCGCTGAGCCAGGCCAGGAAGATGTTCGCAGATTTCCACACCCGGGCTGGCTGTAGCAATGGGCTGAAACTCGCCGCGAATTTCAGAGGGAGCTTCCGGCTTCAGGTCAAAGCTTTCATGCTGAGACAATCCACCGGAGAGAAAGATGTAAATGCAGGACCGCGCTGCGGCAGGACGTTGAGACAACTGGGTGTTCGCACCGCGCAACGCCTGCAGATGATTACCTCCCAGCCCCAGCAGACCAATTGCCCCCGCCTGAACGGCCGTACGGCGACCTACCTGCGGATGACTCCAGTTTCTTGCAGCGATCGGGGGCATGCTCACACCTCGCATGATGCAGTGAGAATTCTCGGTCGATCCCAAAGTCTAGCAGAGAACCTCCCGCAGAATCGAGTTGGTTTTGAAGAATCACAAGGACTGTGGCTCATTGCCGAAAAGCAATGGCAGATCTGTTTGCTGCGGTCATTCAGACCAGCACCTGCCGTACTGTTGGGTTCGCAGCTTTCCTGATGCACGCCCGGTGGATGGATCGCCCGATCAGTATTTCCACGGAATCATTCCCGGTCTGTGTACCTTCCTGTTGACGATCTGCTGCCGCGCCCCCCGGGCCCTGACGGTCTTGAACTGGACGGTGCGGGACTCCAGAAGCAGCGACTGATTGAAGCAGCGACTGACAACGAAGTCATGCCACGGCAGCGCAGCTCTCCACAAAATACGTCGGTCCAGTCAGATTCCGAAGTTTTGAGCGGCGTCTGCGAACCATGCAATCAGTGCTTCTGCATTCAGCGTGTCAGTGCCTGGATGAATCGCATTGATCTTTCGCTGCGTCGTGGTCACCAAAGACTTTGTACGTGGGGTGGCAATCTCCACTGCAGATTTTGTCGAAGCAGTCGAGACCGTCTTCGACAGCTCTGCATCTGTGCGTACGATTGTTCGCTGGGACGTTTCAGCGGGAGGAACAAGTTCATAATCTGCCAATTCAGGCAGCGGGACCAGGATCGGTTTCTGCGGCAGCAATTCTCCGGTCACAGTAAAGTCGAGAGACTGGCTCCACGGAGCCAGTTCGCCGGTTGTACTGATCGCTCTCACCCACAGCCGATAACTGCCTCCCCTGACCAGCGGCTGCTGAACCGCAAACGATGGGGAAGTCAAATCATCCCGGTAGATCAGTTTGCTGCCTTCAATTGTCCCATTAACCTGCAACACGTAACGGTCCGCACCAGTGACGGGAAGCCAGGTAATCAGCGGCGTGGTGGAGCTGACTGGCCGCTCCGGACCTGTGACGCTGGTTTGCCCACCGACGTAGAATTCCTGCCGCGTGCTCCAGGAACTTCGGAATCCGGCGACGTCAGAGTCTGCGATCGCCCACCACGCGTAACGACCATCGGGCAGATCCTCCTCCGGTGTCCACTGACTTTGTTCCAGGCCACTGACATTGGCGGCGACGCTGCCATCAACCAGCGACCGTACAAAGACGCCATAGCTGCTGGCCCCGCTGATATCACTCCAGTCAAACGGCGGAGTCCGGTCGAATGTCGGCAACACCGGGCTTAGGGCCTGTGGAGCTGGAGCAGTGTAGAAACTCTTTCGCACGCTCCAGTTGCCAGTTCCTCCGTCGGCCGCTTCCGCACGCACCCACACTCGATATCGTGACATAGGCAGATCCGTATCCGGACTCCACGACGACTGGGTCACGCGAGTTCGGACATAGCCATTTTCGGATGTGGAGAAGTTATTCACCCAGACGTCATAGGCAACGGCCCCAGAGACTTCCGGCCAGGTGACAACCGGGCGAGCCGCTTCCTGTCGCCGCGGCAAATCATCGAGCACAGGAGGGGAAACAACACGGAACCGGTGCATCTTCGTCCATGGCAGGAATGTCCCGTTCTCACGGACTCCTCGAACCCACAAGTCCATCCGACCAAGGCCGAGATCTGTCGGGACATCAAAGCTGGTCGTCGCAGATTCTCCTCGCAAGTATGGATTGACGCCGGTCGTGCTGTTGCCAATCCAGACCTGCCATGACGCCGCTCCCGGAACGCTGCTCCATTCAATGCGCGGACGCTGACTTGCTGTCGTGGAACCAGGACTGCTGATTGTGGGACGGATCGGCGTCACAGTCACGATGAACGACCGTGTCACCGTGCCGTTGTCCTCCTTTGTGGCAAGGTCACCATCAACACCGGCATCGGTCAGTGTCACGGTGATGGTTGCGGTGCCATTGGTACCCGGCACGGGAGTAAAACGCAGTAGCCCTGTGTCATTGGGCGAAGAATAGTCAACTGCGGGTGTTGGAATCAGGTCCGGATTGTCGCTGGTCACGGTCAGTTGCAGGGTCTGTGATTCATTGCCGCCGGCACTGATCCCGGCCAGCACAATTGATTGCTGACCAGCATCTTCCAAAATCGTGACGTCGTTCAAGACATCCAGCGTTGGAGAATCATTGACGGGCAGGATCACATACGACTCATAGTCAGCGTGGAGTGTATCCTGAGTATAAGGCAGCCCGATGAATTCGATCACATCCTGCTCGGTCACCGGTGCAATCCAGTCCTGATAACCATAATAGAAACCCGCCAGAAACCCGTTGGCCAGAATGCTGCTGCTAACAGTATGCGGATGAGCCCCGTCGGCGACAAACAGGTTCGAAACGGCCACCCCGCCAGCTCGCGCGAATGAATTGCCGCCAACGGAAACTGCCCCTCCCGCCAGTAAGTCCCGCGTCAGAGTATTCATGTCAACCACGGGAATCAGCCAGTCGTCAGCTGCGGCCTGCAAACGCTGATTCAGGGTATCGATCACGTTGGTCACACGCTGCCGTTTGGATGCGGTTGTGAAGAAGCTCTGGGTCGCCGGTGCGATGCCGTAATCCACGACATTCGACAACACCAGCTTGACCTTGTCAGAGTCGATGGTCTGCACCGCCGTCGTGATATTCTGCAGCACGGAGCTGATATGCTGTTCAATTCTGCCGGCGCTCCAGAGGTTGTTGTAGATCTGAAAATAAGGCGTACCCAGTCCCGGTGAGAAGTCGTTCTGACCGATGAATAACACAACGTGCGAGACATCGCCCGCAGCAACATGACCGGCCAGCGCCGTATGTTGCTGCTGATCCAGTAATGATCCGGACGTGGCTCCGGAACGAGCCCAGTTGAATGCAAAGCCGCCCTCTCGCCGAGGTTCTCCACGATCGTCAGCGTTTCCGCCGCTGGTGTCGTTACGGGCACCGAAGTTGAGGTTCCGCTGCGACTCCAGTATCTCAACCCAGTTGCTGGCGTAGCTGTAGCTTTCATGCAGGAATTCATCGCTCAGACTATCACCGGCAACGCCAAATCCCGTAACTGCTGCTTGCACGCCAATTCCAAAGGACGTTGTCATGGACTCGTTGTCCTCGGGAGTTTCCAAATCCCCATCAGGACCGCCGTCTTCCACGGTGACGGTCATCTGCACCGGTCCACTGATTCCGGCAACCGGAGTAAACTGCAGAGTGCCGCTGCTGCCCGGAGAGTCATACGTCACAGACGGATGTGGAATCACTCCCGGAGAACTGCTGGTTGCCGTAATGCGCAGCGGCTGAGTTCCGTCATCGCCATCCGAAACACCAGTGAATGCGACGGACTGTTCTGCAGCATCCTGAAGCAGACTGATGTCAACAATCGGGGAGATTGTCGGCGCAGCCAGCACCAGCCGTTGCTCCTGTGTTTCCAACGCAGTGAAGATGTGTGAGTATCTGCGGGAACGACTGCCGCGATATGGTCGTTTCAGGATTCGATTCAGAGCGGTGCTAAGACTGTGCATGTTTCTTTCCGTGGAACCAATTCCGGTCCATAGTTGGAACCGCCATAAACACCAGCGGGTGCCTCTGATCAAGCGTGCCGTGAAACTGCGAGGGCTGCATCACGACGGCAATGTGATGTTGGAAGGACACCCGGCAGCCACACAGAATCGTATCTGACGGCATCCCGCATCCGTTCCTGAGCATTCAACCACTGGCCTATGCTATCGAATGGCTGGCAGTTTGCGATCTTGGCATCGGTCAACTGCTTTCATTTGTGTGATCAGCAAGCGTTTTCAGACAATCGCACGGTCGTTGAGAGATCTGCTCGGGAGACCGACGACGCACCTCACTGAACTCTGTTATCATACGGCAATAATGCCTGTGCGACCGCCGCGATTCCACCGGATCAGTCGCGGTGACAAGTTGTCCCGGCAACCGCACGCAGGATCATGACTGTCCGGAATCATTCAAACTGAAACATGAGATCGAAACGTCAGCTCCGTGCTGACCAGAAACGCCGCACAAATGAACCGACTGCTGCTAATCCCTGCCATCTTCCTGTTCCGAACCACTGCCTGGAGCGATGATTCTCTGCCGCTTCTACAATCTCCCCCCCGCACAGTGGAGCAGGTTTGGGATGGCTACGATCCGCAGGCAGAGTCACTGCAAGTGCGTGTTGTCCGGGAGTGGCAGGAAGACGGACTCACGCTGCGATACGTCACATACAGAATTGGCACGTTTCGGGGAACGCCGGCAACAATGGCGGCGTTCTATGGGTTCCCCACCGGCCAGCATCAACTCCCCGCGGTCATGCACATGCACGGAGGTGGCCAGCGAGCTTTTCTGCGAGCGGTCAAAGACTACGCAGCACGCGGATATGCGGCCTTGTCTGTGAACTGGGGCGGAAGACCCATGGAAGATGCCCGGCCTGATGACGCGAACACCGACTGGGGAGCAGTCGATCCCACTCAGAATAATGTGGCTGGCTACTCGAATCTGTTACCGGGCGACACGACCATCGACCCGTTCCCCTCGGCTCGCAACAACAACTGGTTCCTGCTCACCATTGGTTGCCGTCGAGGCATCACGTTTCTGGAACAGCAACCTGAAGTGGATGCGTCTCGTATTGGTGTCTTTGGTCATTCCATGGGCGGGCGACTGACCGGACTTGTGGCTGGCAGTGATTCCCGAGTGAAAGCAGCTTCACCGTCGGTGGGAGGCAGCGGATTTCTGCAGACGGATCTGTGGGGATTGCCGGGATCAGCGCGGCGCGTCCGCGGAGATGTTGATCTGTTTCAAAAAACCATCGCTGGGCAGGCCTATTTACCGCGAATCCACTGTCCGATTCTGTATCTGAGCGCGACGAATGACTTCAACGCTCCCATGGACTTTGTAGAACGCGGGATGGCCCTTGTGCCCCACGAACACAAACGAACGACGTACGCACCACATCTCAATCATCGTTTTACACCCGCTGCGGAGGTTGCTCGTCCATTGTGGTTCGACTCGCACCTGCAATCGCGGCTTCAATTTCCAGAGACTCCCGCCACTCAGTTGGTTCTACAGCAGGAAACCGGTACTCCCGTGTTTCGTGTGACCCCCGATCCAGCATTACCGATTGAACGTGTCGATATTTACTACGGCTACGAACGGGATCCTCGCAATCGCTATTGGGCCGATGCTCGGGCCACGTTGCGGGATGGCAAGTGGATCGCAGAATGTCCGGTATACGATGTGAATGAACCGCTGTTCGTTCTGGCAAATGTTTATTACCGCGTGAATCCGGCTGTACGACGCGACGGCGATCCGGAATCGTTCATCCTCAGCGCTGCCGATGCGGCCTACCCGGAACAACTCCGGCAGGCAAACGTGAAGGCGACGGAACAGCCGCAACGAGTGATCGACGACTTTGCCCGCGGTTTCCACGATTGGTACACATTGAACATCACGAATCATCACCACTGGCTGGCCTCGACTCGCAAGCTGGCGGATCCACGCTGGGAGGCACCAGCAGGGGCTCAACTCGATCTTGAAATTGCCACCACACAGGCAGGAAACACCCTCGCAGTCGAATTAACAACTGACACCTGGCGAAGCTACAGCGGACGCAAGGCGACAACGTGGACGGCAATGGTCCCACTTCCAACTGTTGGTGCACAGCGAGTAGTACTTGCTGCGGATGCTTTTCGCGACCCGGAAGGAAAACCACTCACTGACTGGTACGGCATCACCGAGTTGATCCTACAGGCCGGCAACAAGTCGAAACATCCGACCGCTGCGAACCTGCAGCCATGGCAGGGTGATGTACCCCGGTTCACTGACCTCCGCTGGATCGGCGGTCAACCGGTGCAGCGCCGCAAACCATTCCTCACAGCAAGCTCTGCAGACGGAGGATTGAACAGGCAGGAATTTCAAAGAGCGATCACAAATTCAGTGCGGCGCGAACAGATTGATGAGGAATCTCGTTAGCTGCATGCCAGGGTGATTCGTGTCACGCATTGTGATTCCGGCTGACACAAATTGCAGCGTTCTTCGCAGACAGGGACCTGCCTCGTGAACAACCGGAACAAAGCCGTGCAGGTCTCCACATGTCTGGGATTCGCAACTTCGTTCATGAACGTCATACCTGCCAATCACAGACTGATCAACGCTTTGCATAGCTCCGATTTCCCGGAGCAAGCGTGAGGGCCTGTTATCAGTTCGCCAGCCCGCGTGACACCGCACTAAAGCACCAGCCCGGTGCCATCCACTCCATTCGGCGTGCGAGCCGGATGTGCAGTTTCTTAGGGGCGGACCGGCCGAAACCCGGCGCAGCAGTATCGCATGCTCGGTGCCACCCACCTCTACCGGTGCCACCCACCTTTTGTGGCGTCTGCGGTGCCACCCACCTTTCTCGGTGCCACCCACCGCCACGGTGCCACCCACCCAATTCGGCCAACGAGCCGGATATGCCGTTTCTTACGGTGATGCGTTCTGTAATACACGGTGCCTGGCACCTCATGCAGGCACCTCATGCAGCGACGTCGTCGCAGACCCTGTTGGTAACACATCTCCCGGTGCCATCCACCGTTTTCGGTGCCACCCACCTCGCACAGTGCCACCCACCGTCTGCGGTGCCACCCACCGTCTGCGGTGCCATCCACCGGGGAGTCGACA
>JAFMMM010000253.1 GCA_017859815.1 Planctomycetota bacterium
GCATCAGCGAATGCGACCAGCCTGCAGCACGCACAGCGTCTGTGGCCGGGCTGGTCAGACTTCGGGCAGATCGCCGGTGCTGTCTGCAAAACGATCGGTGTCCACACCCAGACGTTGCAACATCGTGACAAACAGATTGGACAGCGGAATGTCCGTGTGTGACATTTCCTGCTGCCATGGCTCTCGACCGCCTCGCCAGGCACCCCCCTGTGGCTGCTCCGGACCGTAATTCAAATACTGGCCGTGTTTGAATCCGAGGCGGCGTCCGCCCGTCAGAATCAGCGGGTAATTGCGAGAGAGATGGAATGCGCTGGATGCCGAGCCGAAAAAGAGCAGGGTGTTGTCCAGCATTGTGCCCTCGCCATCCGGTTCCGGCGTGTCTCGCAAGCGGGCGGCAAATCGTCCGTACTCCTCACTGATGAAGCGGCAGTAAATACCAAAGTTCTTCCAGCCGCCTGGCTCCGTGGTGTTGTGTGACAACTGGTGAGTCAGATTGAATCCCACTGCACGAGCGAGGTAATCGCTGATTCCCACGCCGTTTTCCCGACCCAGTTGATAGGTCGCTACGCGCGTGGAATCGGTGCGGAAGGCCAGGTAGATCAGCTCAAACATGGTTTGCAGATAAGTGCGGGGCTCTTCCGGAGTAATCTCGAGCTGCAAATGGTCGGCCTCGACAACCGGCAGGGGAATATTCAGCCAGCGAGTGGCCTTCTCGACTCGCTGTTCCGTTTCCCGTACCGCCTGCATGTATTCGTCAAGCTGCCGGCGATCCTGCTGAGACAATCGCTGACGCAGGTCGCGTGCATCCTCCAGCAGGTCATCCAGTGCGCTGCGGCTCAGGTGCAGTCGGCGAGCTGCATCTTCGTCGCTGCTGACAAACAACGTCTCGAAAATCCGCCGCGGGCGATTTTCCGCCGGTATGGCTCGCCCATTCCGGTTGAACGACATGGTGTGTGTTCCGCGAGGCGATCCTGTTCCACCATCCGTGGACAACACCAGCGATCCGAATCGCGTTGCCTCACCAACATGCTCGGCAATCACCTGGTCGACAGAGATGCTGTTGCTGTAGTTTCCCGACGGACCGGCGGAGGCTCCGGTGAGGAAAATATCGGCATTGGAATGCCCGTGAATGCTGCGCGCTGACGGATGAGAGAATCCTGAGAGGACAGTGATTTCCTCCCGTAACGGTTCCAGTGGTTCCAGACATTTGGTCAGCTTGAAATCGCTTCCGGCCCCGTGAGGAAACCAGGCCCAGTCGGCATGAGCCGGGTCGTCGGCGAGTGGCATGGGGACGCCGTCCGGAAGGTAAAAGCTCGCAAACCGCTTTGGGGCACCTGCCGCCTGTGACGTCTCATCGCCCACTAACGCCGATCCCAAACGCGGCAGGGCAAGAGCCACGCCCGTGCCACGCAGAAATCGTCTTCGATCAAGAGCACTGAGTGTGACAGCCATGGTGATGTGCTTTCTGTTCCCGTTCCTGATGAAACCGGAGGCAGCTCTGATGGATTGGGTTTCGTAGTCAACTGGTTTCGCGGGCCGGATTCTGTCTTTGAACAAATACTGCGTCTGTCGACATTCCCGGCAGCTTACTGAGATCGAAATAAATCACTGACGGAAATTTCGGTCACCAGATCTGCCAGACCGTCGCCCCGCTGCCGCACTCTGGCGGTGATCTGTTCCAACTGGGAGCGATCAGCAAAGGTCAGCGGACGTCCCAGTCCCCATGCGGCCAGCTTGTCGACCATTGACCTGACAAACTGATCCTGCCTGTGTTCCAGCAGATACAACTTCAAGCCCAAAATACCATTGAGCGGCTCTCCGTTGAATAACGTACTTTGAGAATCCACGGGACGGCCACCGGCTTCCGTGCGACGCTGTCCCGCAGCGTCGTAATCTTCAAACGCAATGCCCCACGGGTCAATCCTGGCGTGACAGGAGCGACAGGCGGCCTGGTCCCGATGCTGTTCAATTCGCTGTTTCAATGTCAGTTTGGCGATCTCCGGATCCGCCAGATCAATCTCCGGTACCGCCGGCGGGGGGGGCGGGGGGGGATCGTTCAGCAGATTTTTCAACAGCCAGATCCCGCGTTTTAAAGGATGTGAATCGCGGCCGTCGGAGTTCATCGCCAGCAGTCCTGCCTGTACCAGCAGCCCGCCGCGTTCACTGTCTGCTGCAAGCGGGATCCGTCGAAATTCAGGCCCCGTGATCTCCTGTAGCCCGTAATAATGTGCGAGACGTTCGTCCGCGAGCACGTAATCGGAATGCAGAAGGTCAATCACGCTGCCATTGTTCTGCAGCAGCTCACGAAAAATGAGCACGGGCTCCCGCTGCATGGACTCCCGCAATGACTCCCCAAATCGCGGATGTAAGTCGCGATCAACCTTCAGAAACTTCAACAACTGCATGCCCAGCCACTGCTCCACAAACTGCTGCGAAAACCGTTCGGCTTTGGGATCCTGCAGCATGCGGTTGATGTGAGCTGAGATCTGCCGCCGATTTTGCAGCGTTCCCGCTGACGCTGCCTGCAGCAACTGCTGGTCCGGCAGGCTGCACCACAGGAATGTCGATAAACGTGAAGCAAGTTCGATCTGGCTGAGCTGTTTGGAATCCTGCTGCGGTGACTGCTGCCCTGTGGTCAGGTACAGAAATTCCGGAGCAGACAGTACAACAGCCAGCGTCTCCGTCATGGTCTCTTCAAAATCATCACAAAACGGCTGCAGACGCTGAAATAATGCCAGCTTGCGGTCCAGTTCCTGATCCGATACGGGACGTCGCCACGCCGCTGACATCCATTTCGACAGAATTTCACGAGCCTGCTGTATCTCGTCGCCGGCAGCGTCTGCAGAAAAGATGCGACGATGGGACTCCGGCGGCCATTCTGGCCAAACCGGAGCCGTAACTTGCACCTGCTCGACGTGAATCTCGTGAGTCCTCACCGAGGTGTTAATCAGGCGGATCAATTCCGAGGGGTTGGGCAGCTCGCCCATCTTTGCGGTCGTGCGGAATGAGTTGCGTGGATAAATCTGGCTGAGTGGTATGAGCCATTCCTGCCATTCCGGGGCCTCCGCGGATGCTGTGATCACCATTGGCTGCGGGCTGACGCGAACCGCGGCCTGAGAATCGTTGCTGGCCTGCCAGCCAAAATCCAGATCCAGTGAAGCTGCTCCAGGCCGTTCGGCGGTGGTCCGTCCTGCTCGCACGCGAACCCGCATCCAGCCTTCCTCCGGGATGCGATTTCCCAGTTCCACGGTGAGCCGTTGCCCGGGTGGAATCACGGCGATCTCCACTCCGGGGGCCGTCTCTGCTAACGGTTCTTCGGTTGGTGCAATCGCGTATTTCGCCCCGTGATAGTTCCAGCGAGCGGGTGTGTTCCAGCCGGTCTGCTGATTGCTGTAGAAAACGCCGCCGGGACGATTGCGGAACTTCTCTTCAGCGGCCTGCAACGCCTGCTGCAGTTTCTCGGCATCCTCCGCGTGCTCCTGCCGCAGTTTGTCCAGCTGCTGTTGCTGGTCTTCATGCCCGGCTGCCGCCGCTGCAGCCATGTCACCCAGCCAGTGCAGTTCGACAGGTCGCTCCCCACGTACCGTGGCCTGACGCAGGGCTCGGCGGGCCAGCTCCCGATAGACCGTCAACTGCGAAACGCTCATGTGCAGCATTTCGGAACTGTTCAGGAAACCATCCTCAGTGGCGGCTTCGGGTGGTAAATCCGCGGCAAAATTGAACGGCAGTCCCAGCAGATCCTGCAGTGCGTAGTTGTATTCGTAGCGTGTCAAACGGCGGAAGGAGGAGTGTCCGCTTTGCTGGCGACGCAGTGTGGATGCAGTCTGGAGTTCCTGAGACAGCCAGCCGACGATTTGGCTGCGGGCGCTGTCTGGCATCTGCACTTCATCAGCCGGTGGCATTTCTCCTTTTCCCAGCACGGCAAAAATCTCAAGCCACCAGTCCGTGTCGGTACCGTTCAGCAGGTCCGGATCCAGCGTGTCGATGCGGATGTTGCCTTCGGTCAGGTCCGGACCATGACAGTCCACGCAGTACTGCTGCAGCAGAGGCCCGATGTGTTCCGCAAATCGCTGCAGCTGGATCTCCGGTTTGGCGTCGGCGACAGGTACCGACTGCTGTTGCAGGTAAAGTGAATTCTGTCGCCCCCGAGCACGCGCTGCGGCAAGTTGTTCGAGCGACGTTCGTGTCTCTGTTGGATCACCGGCCCGCAGACCGGAATTCGGAGTGGCCGCAACAATCAACAGCAGTGCCGTCAGTACCGACCGGAATCCTGCGTCGGTTCGTAGTGTTTTGCTGATCATGTTACCTTCTTTCCGGGGAGCTTCCATCAGCGTGTTCCGTAAGCAAGTCTGCAGTTGCCCCGGGATTCTACTTCCGGTTGTCCTGTGTCCTCTTCTTTGAATTCTGTTTCGCCTGCGGGATTTCTGCAGTGAGCTGTTTTAACAGGCTGCTGAACGCACGAACTCGTTCAACCTGGTCAGCTCTGTCGGCAAGATTCGTGTACTGGCCCGGATCCCGATCCATGTCGTACAGCTCACTGGTGCCGTCCCGATAAGACATCCACGCCCACCGCTCAGTACGCAGCCCGATGCCCCCATTGACGAATGAGACCGCCCCGTCGTGAATTTTCACCGCAGGATCCTCGAGGACTGGTCGCAGGCTGCGGCCGTCCAGATCTTCAGGAACCGGTACGCCGGTCAAATCGCAGATCGTCGGGAATAAATCCACCAGTTGCGTGATGGAACGACTTCTTCCCGGGGAAATTCCAGGCCCGGAAATCAGCAGCGGAACGCGTGTCACCTGCTCGTGCAGATTGGATTTTTGCCAGAACCCGTGATCGCCAAGATGGTATCCATGATCGCTGGTGAAAATAATCAGCGTTGATTCCAGCAACTGCTGTGCTTCCAGCGTATCGAGGATTCGTCCCAGTTGAGCATCCATGAAAGTGACAGCCGCGTAGTAGCCGGACCACATTCGCCGCTGATTGTCCGGATAACGATCCAGTCCGACTGACTCAGAATTGGAGCGAGAACGTCCGCGGGTCGGGATGTCCTGCAAATCGCCGTCGGGAATGATCGGCAAAACCATCGACTGCCAGGGATAGCGATCGAAGTACTGCGGCGGGGCCACCATCGGATAGTGGGGACGCACGAATCCGGTGGCAAGGAAGAACGGCTTGTCGTCCGGCTTCATTTTCTTCAGCAACTCGACCGTTTTTTCTGCTGTTCGAAAGTCGGGTTGGGCACTGCCATCACCATCTGTCCTGACAGTCACGAAGGGGCGATGCGGGTCTCCCGTGGATTGCCGATTCTCGGGAGAACGACTGACAATGTTCAGGTTTAAACAGGCATATTCGCCGGGGCTGTGAGCCTCCTGACCGGGCGAATTGAATCGCTCTGTCCAGCAGGCTGCCACGTCCTCACCGTTGGTGCCGGCGATGATGTCACCGGGAACACGCATATGAAAAATCTTGCCGACACGCGCGGAATATCTGCCGTGCTGTTGAAGATGCTCCCCCAGTGTGATTCCCGGTCGACCGACAAATCGGCCTCGCATGAATGAAGCTCGCGAGGGGCCGCAGAGTGTTCCCTGACAGTAGGTCCGCTCAAAGACCATGCTGCGTTTGGCAAGTCGATCGATATTCGGGGTTTGGCAGAATGGGTCGCCATAACAGGACAGCACACCGGCACGCAGATCGTCTGACACAATCAGCAGGACATTCCGGATTGGAGCAGCCGCGCCCTGAGCGGCCACAGCTGGAGATCCGCCGGGAGAAAGGCAAAAGAGCAGGGTCAGGGCGACGCAGCGACTGCTTACAGTGGAAAACCGCAATGTTCGGACCGTTCGTTCAGGATGTCGTGGTTTCCGGTTCTGTTGTCGGTTCAGCAGCGGCCAGTGTGACCATCGATGCGTGATCGTGGCCCACTGTCACAATGCTCTGTTCAGACAACAACGTGAAGTCATGGATATGATTGCCGACTTTTTCCTGCGCCAGCAGTTTCCCGGTTTCCATGGACCAGACGCTTAAGAATCCGCCGTGGTCCCCACCCGCTGCCACCAGCCATTTGTTGTCCGCGCTAAACTGCATCTGTTCGACAAGCCCTTTGTACTTGCTGTCTTCAATCTCGTGCACCCGCTCTCCGGTGTCGAGGCGGAAGACCTCAATTCGTGAGTTGCCCTGCAGGTGGTCGATGTTCCCAACGCTTCCCATGCCTCCAACAGCCACTAAACTGCCGTCTGCTGAAAATGCCACGGAACGAATGCCGCCGATGGAGTGACGTCGTGCACGGGGATCCCAGGTGTACATGACCGGTGTCTCAACCTTCTGCACCGTGTCTCCATTGCTCGCGTCGCGGATCAGGACCTGCCCGGTGCGGTCGCCCGTGGCAATCAATTTCCCGTCGGTCGAAAAGGCCACGGCATACAGCATGGATGGATAACCGTGTGGCGTTTTCAGGTCGTATCCTTCCATGGTCAGCAGACATTCCCCGCTGGTCGTATCCCAGACCCTGGTCTGCATGTCGTCGCCCACGCTGGCCAGTTTTGTGCCGGCGGAGTTCAAAGCCAGTCGACGAATCCAGCGGGTGTGAGCCGACTCGATGCGGCGAATCTGTTCGCCAGTTTCTGCGTTCCACCAGATCAGTGATTTGTCGTAGCTGCCCGAGATCAGTGTCCCGCCGGCGTTCACCAGACCGGTGACGTAACTGCTGTGTCGGGATTCGGACAAAGCAGCTGTTTCCGGTTTTTTCGCTGCGGGGTCAAAGTGATGCAGTCCAAAATCTGAGCCGCCGCAAAACACTCGTCCACTCTGATCATGCGCTGCCATGCAGAATGTGATCGATGGCAGCCGCAATGTTCGATCCACCTTCACGGTTCCGGGCACGAATGCCACTGAGGCTTCAGCGGGCACATCTGCGGTGGCGTCAGAAGACGGTGTCTCAACGACTGCCGTGTCTGCTGCCGGCGCTGCGGTTTCGGAGTTTGCGGGCTCGTCAGTGATTCTCATTCTCAGTTCCCTCCCTAAGCCAGAACTGTTTCAACAGGTTCACTTCCAAAGTCTGCCAGCGGTGTCGGGCGTGCCCCAACCATGTATTCGTGGGTGTAGTCGATACCGAGTGCCGACAGGATTGTTGCAAACAGGTCGCCCGCTGAAACCTCGCCTTCAGCAACAGTCTGACCTTCCGGTTCTGTGGCACCGTGCACAACGCCGCCGCGAATTCCCAGTCCGGACAGACTGCAGCTCCAGGCACTGGCAAAGTGGTCACGCCCCAGACTGGCATTAATCGTTGGCGTTCGACCAAATTCACCCAGTGTCAGCACCAGTGTTTTTTCCAACAGGCCGCGTTCCTGAAGATCGTCCAGCAAAACCGACATGCTGTGGTCGAGGTCGGCACATAATTCCAGATGGGTTTCAAAATTTTGTCCGTGGCTGTCCCACCAGGCTCGGGCTACCTTGACGAATGGCACGCCCGCTTCGACCAGACGCCGAGCAATCAGACACTGTTCGCCAAATTGAGTGGGGCCGTATCGGGCGCGAACTTCAGCCGGCTCCTGTTCCACATTGAACAGTTCGGCACTGGCCATCATTCCCTGAACACGCTGGTAGGCAGAGTTGTGACTGCCCACCGTGCTGTTACGACGATCAGCGCTAAATCGCTTTGACAGCAGATCTCGCAGAGCAGCTCGTTCCCGATGCTGGTCGGCCGTCAATTGTTCGTGCAGGGCACTGTTCGGGGGAGACATCTGATCTGACAGGAATAACGGTGCATACCGCGCACCCAGAAATCCGCTGGTGCCCTTGCGGCGACCCTCGGTGGATGTGTACAGAGATACATAGTCGGGGACGGTACTCTCCAGACGTCCCAGTTCTCGAGCAACAACTGCTCCAAGGTCCGGGTACCGCAGCCCCGGATCGTCCAGACGACCTCGC
>JAFMMM010000254.1 GCA_017859815.1 Planctomycetota bacterium
CGTCGGGGTGTTGTTTGGCTGTCAGACGATTCAGACGCCCAAGCAGTTTCTGGGCCTGCAGGCGTTCCTGTGAGCCGGCCCCCTGGGCGGGCACAGCAAAGGGCAGCGGGTTGTTGGGATCGACCGACAAAGTCACTCCATCGTGTTGCGGGCCCAGATAGTCCGCACCTTCGGTGGCTTTGCCGCCGCAACAATCTCCGATCTTGTTTCCCATGACGATGAATTGAGGCAGATTGTCATTCAATGATCCCAGACCGTAATGCACCCATGCCCCGATCGTCGGAAAGAACCCGTCGAAGCGATTTCGGCCGGTGTGAAACTGCAGCTGTGCATCGTGATTGCTGGCGGTGGTCCACATGGATCGCACGATGGCCATGTCGTCCACACATTCCGCAACGTGAGGGAACCAGTCGCTGACTTCTGCACCCGATTCACCACGTTTTCTGTAGCTCACCTGCAGCGGATACAGAGTGTCATAGATCTTCCCGTTGGCATCTCCCTTCACCAGCTCAATGCGATTTCCAATGTAGGGCGATTCGAGCACGCTGGCGAAGGGGGTGTCCGGAATGGTCTTTCCGGCATGTTTTGTGAGTTCAGGTTTGGGATCAAATGTCTCGACCTGACTCACGCCTCCGGCCATAAACAACCAGATCACACTTTTTGCTTTGGGGGCGAAGTGCGTTAAACCGTCGGGTGGCAGCCATGTGTCGGACGCTGCCGTGGCGTCTCGCTGCAGCATTGCGTTCAGAGCAACAGTGCCGAAGCCTGTACCGAGGTCCGAAAGAAAAGAACGGCGTGGCTGATAAAAACGCTGCATGGTGAATTCTCATTTCGGTCGGACGGGAAGATTGAAGCGGTGCGGGTGCCGACGGGTATTCCGGGTCAACGAATGGAAACGAAGTCGTTGTGATTCAGCAGAACGAGTGCCAGTTGTTGGCGTCCTGCGGAACTATTCTCAAATTCCTGAAGGTAGTTTGTGCATTCCATTTGTTCCGCCGCTGTGGGGGTGCGGCAGAGGATGTGACGGAAGAGCGACGAGACGTAGTCCGCCCCGGTCTGCGAGCCGTACAGGTTCGCGATCTTTGCGGACTGCTGCGAGGCAATCTGACTGTTGAACAGCGCGAGCGCCTGTTGAGGAGCGACGGAGGATCTGCGTTCGTAGCATTCTGCAACTTTGGCGCCGTCAAAGAGACTCAAAAACGTCATTTGCCGCTCTTTGTCCTGGCGGAAGTAGATACTGCGACGGAGCACGGTCTGACCCTGCGTGTGGTCCACCGGAGGCCCTCCAGTGGTCGTATCAAGGCTGCCGCCCAGAGCAAGAACGCTGTCGCGAACAACCTCTGCTTCCATGCGGCGTGCATTCATGCGCCAGAGCAACTGGTTGTCCGGATCAATTTCGACGTTCGCCGCTGACTGATCGCCGAAGTTGGAACTGCGCTGGTAAAGTCCGGACGTCAGAATGCGTTTATGCAGCCGCTTCAGACTCCAGCCATCTTCCATGAATTGAACAGCCAGCCAGTCCAGAAGCTGTGCGTGGCGGGGTTTGTCCGATCGCAGGCCAAAATCAAAAGTCCGCTCGACCAGCGGGGTTCCAAAGTGTCTCATCCACACATGGTTAACCAGCACTCGGGCTGTCAGCGGGTTCTTCCTGCTTGTGATCCAGCGAGCAAGAGCGAGTCTTCGGCCGGAGCTGGTTTTGGGATACTGAGGCCCAAGCGTGGGGTACTCGCCGGTCTGTTGATCGAGTGCCTCGACAGCGACCTGATATTTCTGCTGCAGATCGGTGAGCTGCTTTTGTGCAGCTTCGATTTCCGTGACTGCCTTTGCTTTCTCAGCTGCGGCGGAGTTGTTCTGTTTCTGTTGTCCGACGAGAACGGCAAGCTGTTGTTGAGCGATCTGACTTTGCAGCAGGCGTACTGCATGCTGTTTGCTGGAGGCTACCGCTGCTGCACGCAGTGCTTCAAAATCGCCATCGGCAAGCTGATAACGCACCATCTCTGCGGTGGTCCGAGCCTGCAGATCCTGCAGTGCCAGGCTGGCAGTTTGCAGCCCTGCTTCTGCGGCCGTGACGGCGGCAGAAGCAATGTCTGCGGCGAGCTGCAGGTCTTCCTTCGTCTTTGGTCTGGTTGGTTCGGCGTCTGCAGCCGAGGGGGGCTGCATCTGAGTCGTCTCGCTGAGAGCGAAGACGTGCAGGCTGTCGTATTCAGCAGTTGCCGAGAAAGCCCAGATCGACAGGTGACCGGCAGTTCGTTCCGGCAGATTCATCGCGAGCAGGAGTTCATCGTCCAGCAGCACATTCAGCAGCTGATCACGGACACGCAGTTCAAGCTGGTAGTCCTGACCGGTGTTGACTGTGGTGGGGGCAGTCCCGGCCGCGGGGTAAGACCACGTTCCACTGGCATTTTGAGTTGTGAACTGCGCTTTGGCACCTTGTGCTGAAAGGTAGACCGCGTTCATCGCCAAACCGTGACCGTCGAAACCCAGACCCACGGATTTGTATTGATCACCCCCGGTAATTCGGAGATTCAGTACCGCCCTGAAATCACGTGGGTGCGGGGATTTGGCGATCAGCCGATGTTGTTCGGTGGTTGGGGTCGACTGGATCAGACGCCCGTTCGCTGATTTCCATGTTCCGCTTTCGACTGACCAGATCGCGTCGTTCAACTGTGAGAAGTCATCGGCGAGGATGACCATTGGTTCATCATCATCCGCCTCCTCGGGCTGTTCGCCGGGCAGGGGAGAAGGTGGTGCAGCGACGAAGTCTGCAAGTGCTTTGTCTGCCTCCCGCTGACGGGTTTGTGCCTGCTGGAGAGTTGTTTCAGCTGTCGTTCGTTGTGCCGTTGCGGTTGCGACTGCAGCGTCTCGATTGGCAGCAGCGAGGGCTGGATACCATGCTGCCGGTGGCAAGTCCATCGGCGTCACGCTGAGTTCGCCCAGCAAATTCGGCAATCCGGGCGACAGTGGGTTTTCCTCGTCTGGGCGATCTTCGTTCCCCTGAAGAAACAGGAATGTTTGCCGATCGGGGTGGGCGTCGTAGGAACGCACAAGCATTCCATCGGTGGTTGGCTTGCCGTCTGTACTGAATGCGAAGGGATCGTCGCGCAGATCGTGTGTCTCAAAGACCGCACGCATCTGATAGTACGCCTGCTGTTCAAACGGGTCATACTTATGGTCGTGGCAACGGGCGCAATTCAAGGTGAGCCCGAGAAATGCTTTCGAGGAATGTTCGACGATATTGTCCAGCCAGACATTGCGATTGAATTTGTACCAGTTGCGCGCGAGGAAACCGGTGGCTCGCAGTGTGTTTGGGTCTGTGGGATTGAGTTCATCGGCGGCCAGCATTTCTGTAATCATCCGGTCGTAGCCGACATCTGCATTCAGGGACTCGATGATCCAGTCGCGCCATCGCCAGATGTGTTGTCGTCCATCGCGGATTTCCGCTCCGTAACCGGAGGGATCGCTGTATCTCCAGATGTCCATGAAGTGTCGGGCCCAGCGTTCTCCGTAGCGAGGACTGTTCAGCAGGCGTTCGATGTTCACTTCGAGGCTGGCAGGGTCGGGATTCTGCAGGAACGAATCGAGTTCCTGTGGAGTGGGTGGCAGTCCTGTCAGTGCAAGTGAGACGCGGCGAAGAAGCATTTCGGGTGACGTGGCCACCGCAGCGGTCAATCCGGCCCGCTGATGTTCTGCGGCGATGAAGCGGTCGAGTTCGCTTTGTATCCAGTCTGCATCAACCTGCGGCGGCTTCGGCTGCAGCGGTGGTTGAAACGACCAGTGTTCGGACGGTGGTGAGGGGATCGGTTCATCCGGAGCGTTCGCACCGTGACTGATCCACGACTTCAGCAGAGCCACTTCTTCGTCGGTCAGGCGGGAGCCGTCTTTGGGGGGAGGCATGCGTTCTTCATCGGATGCTGTCACGCGTTCCAGCAACAGGCTGGACAGCGGAGTCACTGTATCGATTGTGGAGCCGCTGTTGCCGCCCTGTCGAATCAGACCTGCGGCATCGAGACGCAGGCCTCCTTCCTGTTTATTCGCGCCGTGACACGCAAAGCACTTGTCGCGCAAGAGAGGTTTGACCTTGCCGAGGTAGTCCGGTGCCGGTTCTTCTGCAGAGTTAACCGGACACAGCAGACCGAAACTGCAGAGAATCAGCAGGAATTTCCTTGTCAGCATGAAGTGTCGTTTCGTCATCTTGATTGCCATTTGCAGCGGGTTCTCGCCCTGGAAACCGTGTTACTCCGGAATGGAATTTTAAAGAAAAGACGGGGGATTAGGAAAAGATATCCGCGTGTGAACTTTGAAGGACACGCGATCACTTCAGAATCCAGATCTGGAGTTGAGCCGGGATTGCGGCACTTTGGCAGTTCTTTGCAGAAGAAAACAGCGTGGACAGGGGCGGAGGTGGAACCGAATCGATCCCCCGGGCTTTTCGACAAAATATGCGTTGCGGCCGCGGTTGTGAGCCTGGGAGTTCTGGGCGATGCCGGGGGTTTTCCTGCAAAAAAAGTCGTCTTTCCCCAGGCAGATGGTTTGGCGTAGCATGCGTCAGCAGTTTTGTAGAAAGCACGGAGGCTTTATGTCCATTCTCGCAGGCAGCAACGTACTGATTACCGGTGGCACAGGTTCCTTCGGTAAGAAGTGCGCGGAATATCTCTTCAAACATGCTCCTCCAAAGCGACTGGTGATCTTCAGTCGTGATGAGCAGAAGCATGTGATGATGACACGCAATCATTTTCCGGCATCCCAGTATCCTCAGATTCGATACTTTGTGGGTGATGTCCGTGATCCATCGCGGTTGCGTCGAGCGCTGCAGGGGATCGATTATGTGATCCATGCTGCTGCGATGAAGCACGTGGATGTGGCCGAATACAATCCAACGGAGTGCATTCGAACGAATATTGGCGGAGCGGAGAACCTGATCGAGGCCTGCCTCGACGTGGGTGTGAAGAAACTTGTGGCCTTGTCGACTGACAAAGCGGCTGCCCCCGTCAATCTGTATGGAGCCACAAAACTCTGCTCCGACAAGCTGTTTGTTGCTGCCAATTCACTGTCGGGTGAAAACGGGACCCGCTTTGCTGTCGTGCGTTACGGGAATGTCCTGGGATCGAACGGTTCAGTCGTCCCGTTCTTCCAGAAGGAATGCAGCAAGGGCGTATTGCCCATTACCTCTCCTGAAATGACTCGCTTCATCATTACGCTGGAGCAGGGTGTGGAATTTGTCCTGCAGTCATTTGAGCGGATGGCGGGCGGAGAAGTCTTTGTCCCGAAGATTCCCAGTACAACGGTACTGGATATTGCCAAAGCAGTGGCGCCGAACTGTCAGACGAAAGTTGTTGGGATCCGGCCGGGAGAGAAGTTACATGAGTGTATGGTTCCGGCGGACGAGGCTCGTCAAACGCTGGAATTCGATGATCACTATGTGATTCAGCCAACTCTGCGGTACTGGACCAGTCAGCCACCGGCCTATGTGGAGCAGGGGCGTTCCTGTGCAGAGGGTTTCAATTATTCCAGCGAGAATAACCATGACTGGTTGACGGTTGCCCAATTGCGGACGTTGATTGATACCCATTGCCCTGCAGCGGTTGTCGATACGCCGCTGCGAAAGGCTGCATAGCCGTTGTTCGGGAAACCGATGCTGCTCAGCAGATCCGGATGATTAGCCTGATGAACTGCAAAAAACGGGACACGCCAAAGGAGTGGCCGCAGGATGATTCCCTACGGTAGGCAGCAAATCGACGATGATGACATCGCAGCCGTCGTTGACGTTCTGAAGTCTGACTGGCTGACCACCGGCCCGAAGGTTTCCGAATTTGAACGGGCTGTCGCTGAGTTTGTTGGCGCGGAACATGCCGTTGCGGTCAACAGCGGCACGGCGGCTTTACACGCGATGATGGCGGCACTGAATATCGGTCGGGATGATGAGGTAATCGTCCCCACCCTGACCTTTGCGGCAACTGCCAACAGTGTGGTCTATCAGGGCGGGACTCCTGTCTTTGCCGACGTTGACCCTGAGACATTGCTGATCTGCCCGGATTCTGTCGAGCGACTGATTACTTCGCGAACGCGAGCGATTGTCGCGGTGGATTATGCCGGGCAACCCTGTGACTACACACGGCTCAAACAGATCGCAGACCGGCATCAACTCACGCTGCTGTCCGATGGTTGTCATGCCCTGGGAGCCAGCTGGCATGACTGCCGAGTGGGAAGCATCGCGCGAATGACGTCATTTAGTTTTCATCCTGTAAAGCCGGTCACTACCGGTGAAGGCGGCATGGTGACAACAAATGACGCAGAGCTGGCCACACGTATGCGGGTGTTTCGCAACCATGGCATTGTGACCGATGCTCGTCAGCGTGAAGAGCAGGGGACCTGGTTCTACCAGATGCAGTCGCTGGGATTCAATTATCGAATTTCTGATGTGCAGTGTGCTCTTGGCATCCGGCAGATGCAGAAGTTACCCGGCTGGATTGACCGACGAAATCAAATTGCAGATCGGTACGATCGTTATCTTGGGGCAGTTGCTGATCTGACCCTGCTGAAGCGAAATTGCGGTCATCGCCACGGATTTCATCTGTATGTTGTGCGAGTTGCCGGAGGACGTCGTAACCAGGTCTTCCAGACTCTGCGTGAAAACGGGGTGGGAGTGAATGTCCATTATGTCCCGGTGCATCTGCATCCGTTCTATCAGGAGCGGTTTGGAACGCGCGCCGGGATTTGTCCGGAGGCCGAAGCGGCATTCGACGAGATACTCTCGTTGCCGGTTCATCCTGGGTTGACAACGGAGCAGCAGGATACGGTGATCCAGCAACTCACTCAGGCGCTGGCGGGGCGGCATTCGCGGGCGGCTTAGAGTGGAAGAAGGGTCACTCATTTGAGTGCGATTTACCAGAGACGATCCATGAGAACGGTTGTCATTATCCAGGCGAGGATGGGAAGCAGTCGTCTGCCGGGCAAGGTCCTGACGGACATCTGCGGGCAGCCTATGCTGGGGCGTGTGATTTCCCGAGCGAGGCAGGCGCAGCTTCCGGACGATGTTGTCGTAGCGACCTCATCTGAGCCGTGCGACGACGAGCTTGCCGCTGCTGCGAAACGTTTTGGCTGGCGATGCATTCGAGGCAGTCATTTGGATGTGCTGGACCGCTACTATCAGGCGGCGCTGCAGCTGAAACCCGACATCGTGGTTCGGGTTACGGCGGATTGTCCCGTAATTGATCCCGGGATCATTGACGAGGTCGTGGCGGCGGTGATGTGCCAGGAATCGGCGGTGGATTATGCGTCAAACACGCTGGAGCCTCGGACGTTTCCGCGTGGTCTGGATGTGGAAGCGTTGACATTCGAAACGCTCGAGACAATGTGGCGTGACGCCAAAGAGCCGTCCTGCCGCGAGCATGTCACACCGTGGGTCTACCGCAATCCGGACAAGTTTCGGCTGCATGGCATCGTTAATGCGGCAGATTGCTCCGGCTACCGCTGGACAGTGGATACAGTGGAAGACATGGAACTGGCCAGACGCATCTACACACATTTCGGGTCAGCCGAATTTGACTGGAAGGATGTTCTGCAGGCCTGTCTGAAGAATGCTGACTGGCAGCAGATCAACTCCCACATTCAGCAAAAGGCTGCGTGATGAGCAGAAGTCCCGGCGCGGTGCTGATCCGTGCAGACGCCGGGGTGCGTACAGGGACGGGGCACGTGATGCGTTGCCTGGCGTTGGCGCAGGCATGGCAGGACGCGGGTGGCCGAGTCATCTTTTTTAGCTGCGACTTGCCGGACGCCCTCGCAAAGAGATTGCAGCTGGAAGGATGCGAACTGCGCTCCGGAGAGGTCCAGCCGGGTTCGCCCGATGATGCCGAACGGACGCTTCAGCTGGCAACTGAGACGAACGCAGTGGTCATCGTCGTGGACGGTTATCAGTTTGCGGA
>JAFMMM010000255.1 GCA_017859815.1 Planctomycetota bacterium
CAGATGGTGGCCGGGTCCTGGATATTGGCGGCAGCGAGATCAGGCGTTGCCGCAGTTGGCGTGGAACCGCTGCGGCATGCCCTGGCGTTCAAGTTCTTCGTTCAGCACGCTGAGGTAGTAGTGCAGGCGCGCTTCAGCATCGTCGAGACTGCCCCCGAAGGACCGTTCTTCGGGAAGGTAGATTCGCGGGACAGCGAACTCTTCAATAACCCAGTTCTGTGAGGCGGCCTGAATCCACAATTGAAGCGGCATTGCATAGCCAGGAACCGTAATGTCCAGGTCACGCAGGGCATCAACGCGGTAGGCTTTGAAGCCGCAAAACGCATCGGTCAGTGTCAGTCCCAATTTTTCATTCAGGCACGCTGTAATTCGACGGTTGATTTCGCGTCGATCTTCCGGCGGCGGACTGTCCTGTTCGAATTCGCGCAGGTATCGGGAGCCGGAAACCAAATCGGCCGGGCGGTTGGGGTCAGACAGTTGGGCGGCAATCTGCGTGACCAGATGTGGCTGATGCTGGCCATCACAGTCAATTGTCACGAGCGTGTCGAAGTCGTTACGAACTGCGAAATTGAATGCGGTACGCAGCGCGGCCCCATAACCTGCATTCGGCGAATGCCGTTCGACCCGGACCCCGTCGATCTTCCTGAGCACATCGGAGGTGCCATCGCTGGAGCCGTCATCGACGATCAGGATGTTGTCCACATGCTGGCGCAACTCTTCGATGACGCCAGCAACATGTTGCACTTCGTTGTAGACTGGAACGGCGGTGAGTGTTCGCGAATTCATAGCCTGATGGTAGATCTTATCCGAGGGATGTCAAATTCGTTCAGCGTGGGGTCTGCTGCGTCAATGGAGCACAGCGATCCCCGCTGGAAGCAGCATTCCAGCCGTTTCCGGCGATCCCTGAAACCAGCAACATTTCATTCTCACTGCCGCATTATCGCGGGTTTGCAGTGTGCATTCCGCTGCGATCAACGGCAATGAACCTCGTCGTCATTCACAAAGAATCTTTGAACGGGCGGACGGGAGGCGATCTGATTTGCCCTGAGCACGGCTGAGCGGCGAGGTCAGACGGGGCAATCAGGAAAAAAGTCACGATTCGGACGCCTCGCACGGCGGGCAGGCCTGTGGAACAGGGGTTTAACGCCGGAATCACGGATTCTGCAGGGAATTCAGCGGGCCAAAACATGTGTTACTTGCCTGTGGTGGCCTAGAATTCCGCAGGAAAGCCGGATGACAGCAGTGATGCTGCCGGGTTTTCTTGCGAAAAACTGCTAAAACGAAGGCATGCGTGAAGCGTGGTGCTTCTGTGCTTTCACCCTTCATTTTCAACTTGAAGATAAGCTGGAGTGTTCTGATGCCGTATTCTCTTCCCGAACTTCCCTATGCGATGGATGCTCTGGAGCCCCATATTGATGCTCGCACTATGGAGATTCACCATGGTCGTCATCACCAGGCCTACATCAACAATGTCAACGCAGCGTTGGAGGGAACAGACCTGGCGGACAAATCTGTCGAGGAACTGGTCAGCAATCTTGATGCAGTGCCGGAAGCCATCCGGGGTGCCGTCCGGAACAATGGGGGCGGTCATGCAAATCATTCGCTGTTCTGGACAGTGCTCTGCCCGCAGGGTGGCGGTGAGCCTGAAGGCGATCTTGGTGCCGCCATCAACGCCACCTTCGGGTCTTTCGATCAGTTCAAGGAACTGTTCGGCAAGGCTGCAGCAACTCGATTTGGCAGCGGCTGGGCATGGCTGAGCGTGAATGCTGAAGGCGGACTGGTGGTGGAAAGTACAGCGAATCAGGACACACCATTGTCCGACGGCCGCACACCGATTCTTGGACTGGACGTGTGGGAGCACGCCTACTATCTGAATTATCAGAATCGTCGGCCGGACTATGTTTCTGCGTTCTGGAATGTTGTGAACTGGAACGCTGTTGCTGAGCGATATGCCGCAGCCAAAGGCTGACAGACAGTCCGTCAACGTGCTGGCGAACGCAAACTTCGACCGTCGTATCCCTCGGGTACGACGGTTTTTTGTTGATGCTCCTGATAGCCTGTTCGAATCCCAGCTGCGACAATTCCGACTGGAGATCGGTGCAGCAGGTTCACCGATTTCGGGCCTGCGATGCCGCAGTGCAACACGGATCAAAGCAGCTGTCAGGAGCCACCGGGATGTCGAATGGAAGAAACTGTTTTTCGGCCAGCGGTGGAAAACCCGTGGCCTGGATTCAGGAACGCATTGCCCTTCGGCTCGCGTGTCCGTTGCTGTTGATTCTCAGCGGTTCAGCCAATCCTGCGTTGTGGGGAAACTGTGCCGTCGCCCAGGAGATCCCCGGTGGCCAGTCAGCGGAGCGTGCAGCGGATAGTCGGCGATCGCCCGAAGGGGACTCCGATCGTCGTCAGGCGACTGAGCGTGCTGCGGGACAGCAGCACCCTGATGTGGGGGGACGTTCGCCACTGGACGCATTGCGGGACTTTAAGCCACAGACAGATCGTGAAGCAATTCTGCTGCAGATGATTCTGCAACTGCAGCGAAAGATCACGCAGCTGAGGCAGGATGGGACTGCTTCCGCTGAACGCGATCGTCTTACTGCAGCGCGGACCGGTGAACGGGAAGGTGGGCGATCAGTGGAGAGGCGGCGGGGCCAACGTCCAGTGGCAGAATCCAATTCATCAGCCGACGCGAATCCGCAGGACTTTCCGTTGCCGGCCAACTGGCAGCGCACGAAAGCAGGAAAAGTCTTTCTGGCCTACGACAAAAACCGCGACCTGATTGTCTCCCTGGATGAGTGGCTGGCGATGACCAACGGGAATCTCAATGAGCAGCGTCGCGCGATCAGCACAAAGCACTTTCATGATGCTGAGCCGAGCGGCGACGGAAAATTCACACCGGCTGAATTCATCTGGTGGCGGCAGACCGGATCCCGGCAGTCGTCCGATCGTGCTCGATCAGGTCGCGACCCTGCCGCCGCTGTGGATCGTGGCTCCTGGACTGGCAGCGAAGAGACAGAGGGACGATCGGGGCGCGCTGAGGGGGAGAAGAATCAACGCAGCGCTGAAGCTGGCGCGAGTGGTGAGGCCAAGAAACGGCGATCCGGGGAAGGGAGTGAAGGAAGTCGAGAGCCGCGAGAATGAAGGCATCGCGAGTGCTGAGTGTGATCCTGCTGCTGTTGAGTGCGGTTGCGTTTTGTGTGCTCAGTGCCCCGAAAACCGACAGAACAGGCGTGATCGTCAGGACTGTGTCAAAAACGCCCCGTGTGTAGCATCAGATATCACCCCAGGGGTGGTGTTGCCGATACAGTACAACTGCGAGACATGTGCGTAGCTGAATGTCAGCAGGAACCTTGTCTCCTGGCGACAACAGTTGAAAAGCGATGCATTCAGACAACCACGTTTTCCCATGGCTTCCGTTCTCGTTGCAGTTCAACAACAGGTTAAGCCAGCCGAATGCACCTTTTCGGCAACATGATGTACTCGATCAGAAAGGCAGAACTCATGCCCAGGGCCTGGACATTTCCTCGCGTCAATCGGGGTTCAAAAATCTTTCGTGTCGAATGGGATAGAAGCAAGCCTGCGGTCGCCGAATACGAAGTGCAGACCGCCGCAACGTCGTCCATCGTCGTCCATGATTCGGAGGGAAAAGAGACCATACTGGTCGGCAAGATCACGCTGCGGCAGTTCGGAAAAACGCCTGAAGAAGCTGTCCGTCGGGAATTTGAGCGTCTGGCCGCCACAGTGGCTCGTCATGGCGTCAATGCACGCAATGCGGTGATGCAGTCGCGACAGTTGGCGGCCTTACTGCCCTGAATCTGCCGCCGTTCTGACACAGGCTGAAAAGTCAGATCAGGGCGGCGAATCCGGCCGTCACCAGGCCGGCAACGGCTGTGAGCAGCCAGAACTTGCGCACGATCTGTTGTTCCGGGATTCGCAGAAAAACAAAATGATTGTGGAGAGGACTGCACTTCAGCAGTCGTTCCCCTGTTCTGCGGAACCAGATGACCTGAGCGATCACGCTGACTGTTTCGAGGACCAGTGCGAGTCCGCAGCAGGGCAAGGCAACTTCCTGTTTCGACAGCAGGCAAAGTGTTGCCAGCAGCGCACCGATCGCCAGTGAGCCGGTATCGCCCATGAACAGCAACGCCGGGAAACGGTTGAATTTCAGAAAGCTGAGACAGGCTGTGCCGAGCAAAACCAATGGCGCCGCAATCTCCAGTGTGGCCGTGTTGATTAGGACAACTCCCGCCATACTGAAGCTGATCAAAGCGACGACACCGGTGGCAAGCCCGTCCAGCCCGTCCGTCAGATTGACCGCATTGCAGGTTGCCAGAATCACGAAACTGCACCAGGCGGTCTCAGCAGCGATTCGCAGGAATTCGGCGGCGGAGAGCTCAGTGAGCGCCGGGGCCAGTTGCAGACGTAACATCGCGACTGCGTATCCCGTCGGTACTGCCAGTAACAGTTGCAGCAGAAATTTTGTCCGGATTGCAAGTCCGCGTCGTCGCGTACGGGCCTTGATCCAGTCGTCAACTGCACCTGCGATTCCAAACGAACACACGGTCAGCAGCAGGACTGGACGGTGCGGGTTACCGGAGACACTCACCGGCAGTGACAGTAAACCAAGGCAGAATGCGGCAATGATCAGCAGACCGCCCATCGTGGGGGTTCCTGCCTTGCCACCATGGAGCTGATTCAGCTCCGGAGATGCACTGTCAATGCGTTCGGAAAATCGTGTGCTGAGTCGATGGATCAGCATCGGTCCGGGCAGGATCACGGCGGCTGCGGTGAGTCCGCAGGCCAGAATGGCGGAGTCGCTTGTCACTGCAAGGTTCCCGGTTGATATGCAGAGCGGCCAGTCTTCGGGCGTGGCTGCATCAGCTGTCCGAGTGCAATTCCGGTTTCAGCCACACCCAACTCTTTCCGAGACGGCCACCGTAGTTTCCAGCGGTGATTTTCACCATGCCTTCAACCGTACTTGCAGCCTGGATTGCGGCCTGTGTGGCCTGGCTGACTGTTGCCAAATCTCGACCGTTGATGATGATCTCCATCACGGACTGCACGCTTTCAGGGATTTCCGACTCGATCCCGGGAGACCCCTTGAGCGTGGGGCAGAACGGATGATTGGTACTGGCGAACAGGAAGGAGTAGGCACTTCCCGCTTTGGATCCACTGGCAGCGATTCCTCCGGGGAAAGGAGTGATGACTCCGGGGGTCGCCAGACAGGCCTCCACGGCTCGCTCAGCAGCCTGCAGGGACGCATCTTCCGAGGTCGCCATGAACCACAGGTTGCCGCCCATCACGCCATCGTGAGACGAGAACCGACGGTCGATTGCGAATTCACCACCCATTGTCGGAACGATCCACATGGGGCGTCCAAAGCGTTCTTCGACTCGCTCATGCCCGTCGCCGAAGTAGGACAGTTTGCGTCCAATTCGAAAACCATCCGCCGACGGTGTCACGGCGAAGCAGGCTGTGGTGGGGCAGGTCAGCACATTCTGACAGACGCGTGCCAGCAGGGCTTTCTCAAGAGCCTGTTCCCGATTCTTCCAGAATCGGGGGACGTGAAACTGACAAATGACCCCTGGGCGATTGTCGGGTGTTTCGAAAGACTCGTCGCCTCCGGGACCCACCCAGCGGTCTACACCCGCTTCGCAATCGCACATGATGGAGGACGAGCCGTGTCCGGTTGCAGCGTTGACCGCATGTTCCAGCCAGCGACGATCGCGTGCGGTGATCAGAATCTCGGCATACAGACTTCGAAACGCTTCAGCGTAGGTATCTTCAATCGTAACGGTCATGTCGCATCCAGTTGCAGCGTTGACGAAAACTCTCTGTTCGGATTATTGCGACACATGCCTGCGGAGAACAGTCAGCGGACGATGTCTGTCAGTTTGTCTGCACAGATTCCACGAAAAATCTGCTGGCTGTTGGGTGTCAGGCCGATTGCGGCGGGCGGAGGATCCTGCGCCGCCTTGTGATCGCCTGGAGTGGGAACACTGCCGGTCACCGCGAGGGACAGCGAAGTGCCGAAAAATGATCTTGATGAGCTCCGCAGTTGCGTCAGACGGTCATTTGCGGAGGGAGCGCGAGTGGGCTTGCTTCACACGATCGCATCACTGTGGCCCATCCATCACTGTGGCCCATCTCGGCCATTGTGCCTGCGGATTCGGCAACCGAGCAGGTTTGGACGCCCCGTCCTGCAGCCAGGGCACCGAGCGACCGATGAACTTGCCGGATCGCCGACTGCACCCGCCACCGCGCGAGGCAGTTTGTGAGTTCTGCCCCGGGAGACTTCGAGCAGGTCAGCCCCGGAAACACCTGATTCAGATTGAGTTAACCTGGAGGCGTGGTGTTTCCGGCGTGCCGAGAACGCTCAACCGGCGGACGTTCCGCGTCCCAGCCCCTGATAGATGTTGTCTTCGGTGATCACCTTGTCCATGAACACATCGTGCTCGGCGACCGGGATTTGCTCGAAGATCTGGCTTTCGAACGCGAGCGCGATCAGTGGCGTATCCGGGCGGGCATGTTCCAGAAGTTTGTCGTAGTAACCCTTCCCGTGTCCCATCCGAGCACCGCGGGAATCGAATCCAACACCGGGAACCATGATCAGGTCAAGTTCTTCAACGGAGACTTGCTTTTCCGGCAGATCGCGAAGCTCAGTTTTGGGTTCGAGGATGCGGTACATCCCGATTTCGAGTTCATCCATGGAAGCAAGCCGGAAGAGTTCCAGTTCACCGTCAGCATTACACCACGGGACGATGATTGTCTTGCCGCTTTGGAGTGCCTGTTCGAGGTCGAGTCGCGTGCGGACTTCGCTGCGAACATCGATGTAGAACATGACAGTTTGAGCCGTTGCGTATTCAGGAAGAGACATGAACGCACCGACAATCCTGCGGCTGAGTTCATCCTTGTTTTCCTGCGCGTTGCGGTTGTCGTGTGCCTGTCGGCGGAGCGCGTTCTTGCGTTCCTGAATGGTTTCAGTACTCATGGTCTTCCACAAAAAACTGGGACGGGGAAGCGAAATGGTACCTGCGTGAGGCAGTGGTCGGATGCAGGCTGCAACAGATGATACAGCGCGGTAACACAGGTAAACCAGGCAGCGGATGCAAAAAAATCGCTTTTCCAGGCAGAGTTGATAATTTGCTGAAAACCGTGCCTGGTTGTGGCGATGTTCGGCTCGGGTGTTTGGGCGTGTGCGGCTCGCCACTGAGGCAGTTGTCGCTTTGTTTCGTGGTCCGGCTTTACGCGCATGTCAAGAACAGCGAAACTCCCCGCTGGACGTTCCTGTGCGAATATGAGTCGTTGCAGGCAGTCGCGGCCGGAGACTTCGCAGTGGCATGCGGTGGCCGGAAAATCTGCTGCAGTGTCTCTTGGATGGTCGGGCTGGCTTATGAATCAGGCAGGAAAATACGGGCTGCTCACGCTGACATGCGTTGTGATCGCCAGCATGATTGGATCCGGTGTCTTCACAACTTCCGGCTTCAGTATGGCTGCTCTTGGTTCAGCAAAGCTGGTCATGCTGGCATGGTGTTGTGGTGGCCTGATCGCGATTTGCGGAGCGGTTTCGTACGCCGAGCTTTCGCGGCGGTTGCCGATGTCCGGGGGGGAATACACATATCTCAGCCGTCGATTAAATCCCGCGGTGGGTTTTTTGGCTGGATGGGTCTCATTGACTGCAGGCTTCAGCGGAGCGATCGCACTGGCGGCCCTGACCTGCGACGTGTACTTCGCCGGCCTGAACCTGTTTCCGGAGATTCCTCCCCGCGGAATTGCAGTCGCATTGATCCTGCTGGCTGGGATCGGGCACGCCTTTTTGTCTCGGGGGGCGGCACGGCTGCAGGACGGCATC
>JAFMMM010000256.1 GCA_017859815.1 Planctomycetota bacterium
TCCACCGCCGAAGCCCCCGAATGAGGGTCTTCCCCCACCAAAATCGGGTCGGCCGCCGAAGGAGCCACGCCCGCTGCCGAAATCCGGCCGTCCACCGCCGAATGATGGGCGACCACCGCCGAATGATGGGCGACCACCGGTGTCACCGCCACTTCGCGATCCGAACCCCCGAAAATCCTGCGACACAGCGGTATTCTGGAGTAGCAGCAACAGAACTGCAGTCATCGCGATGACTGACTGCAACTCAGTGAACGCACGGCGGGTGTAGGAAATACGCATGACTTCACTTTCCAACGTTTCTTCGGAACACCTGAGACAGTGAATAGTAATCAACTTTCTAACCCCATCCGGGATACGTGGAATCGTGATTCTTACCATTTTTGTAAGAAACTTCTGATGTTGTGCAGTGTTCTTTGGAGAAGTCGGGGGTTTTGGAATAAGGATTCTGCAGAGATTGAGCCGGCTCGCTCCTGTTCTTTTGTGCACTTGCGTCTCTGCGGCTTGGGTGTGGTCCAGAATTCCGTGTTTTGGAAGAGTCGCGGCGGATCGGTGTTCTTCAACGGCGGATGTCAGCACTTCGCGGGGATCAGGTGTAATAATTGGTATCCTCTTTCCAAGTTGGCATTGATCACTACGATTCTGGCGGATGTAGGGTGGTTCGGGTCATGCAGATGTTGGGCAATGTGCGAAGAACTTTGAGCCTGCAGGCTGGATACTTTTGGTCCTCCGCCGGTTCGCGGTCCGAAACGGATTGCAGGGGTCAATTCAAGTTACAGGAAATGGCAATGCTGGCTGTTCATCGGATTTTAGCGTTTGCGGTTGTATTCGTGATTGTTGCGTTGGATGTGGCACCTGCGAACGCCCAGGCGACTGCTCGCCCGAATTCCGAGGCAGATTTGCTGCGGCGGGGGGAAGTTCAGCAGGAGTTGGGCCTCTCCGAGACGCAACAGACTCAATTGACTGAGGCAATTTCCAGTGGTTCACCGGGCCGAGAGGTCTTCGATCCGTTTTTGCAGCGGATGCGTGAAACATCTGACGAGGACGAGCGCGCAAAGATTCGTGAAGAAATGCAGGCTGCGATTCAGGCGGCCAAAGATGGTGTGGCCGAGAAAGGGCTGAATCTTCTCGATTCGCGTCAGAAGGAAGTCCTGCGGACTATCTTCATCCGTGAGGCGGGGGTTCGTGCGCTCAGTAATGCAAGCGTCGCTGCTGATCTGAAGATGACTGCTGAGCAGCAGCAGCAACTCAGCGGCCTGATCGAACAGAGACGTGAGGCTGCATCTTCGGTTGGGTTCCGAACAAGTGACGAGGAACGCGACAAGTTTGACGCGGAATGGGACCAGAAATTCCTTGCTGTGCTGACAGACGAGCAGCGTGCTGCATGGGAGAAGCAGGGAGGTTCCGCAGTCGCATCTGCAGCCGCAATGACTCCAGGAGGCGTTGCCGCGACGGGTGAGACTGTTCCCGCCGGGGAATCGGTCACCAGTTTTGGCGCTGCAGCGGAACCTGGGGAGCGTGCCGAGAGGCTTTCGTTCAACATGCGTTTCGCTCCGTGGGAGCAGGTCTTGCGAGACTACGCTGCAGCGGCCGGATACACGCTGGACATTTCCCAAATGCCTCCGGGGACATTTACACACATCGACTCAAGAGAGTATTCGTTGTCGGAAGCAATGGATGTGATCAATGGTTACCTGCAGCGGCGGGGATACACGATTCTCGTGAAAGACAACTTCATGGTGTGTCTCAACGTGGATCGAGGGATTGCCCCGGGGCTGATTCGGGACGTGACACTTGCGACTCTTTCGGAAAAAGACGGAGACAGCTGGGTCATTGGAGAGAACGAACTGGTGCGGATTGAAATCCCACTGGAGCGTTTGGATGTCGGAGTGATGGCTCAGGAGGTTGAGCAGCTGCTGGGACCGATCGGCTCGATGACTGCCTTTACGCAGACCGGTTCTCTCATCATTTCTGACACCGGGGCGAATCTGCGTCGGATTCAAATCTACATCGATTCGTCTCTTGGACGCGTGAAAGATGAATTGCTTTTCAAATCCTACTTCCTGAAGAATATCGATGTGGAAGAGGCGGAATTCATGCTGCTTGCACAGTTCGGGATGCGTCAGGGGGTCGCAAATGTCAGCGCCGCCGCATCACGCGATCGTCGCGGCACGCCAGAGACGCCTGCTTCCCGAACTTCCGGCAACATTCAGGTGTTCTCAGATGTCCGTACGAATAGTCTGCTGGTCACAGCATCACCAGAACAGCAGAAGCTTGTGGAAGAAATTATTAAGGCGCTCGACGTCAATGAGGATCCGGAAGGCAATCCGCTGGATCGAACCGACCGTCGTGGACCTTATTTGAAAGTCTACCGAGTTCAGGGGCGTGCTGATCAGGTTGCCCAAAGTATCAACGCCATGATGCCCGGGGTCGTGGTGAATGAGGACATGACAGCCGGGACAGTGCATATTTTCGCCTCGGAAAAGCAGCAGATTCAGGTTGAGGAGTGGGTGAAATCGTTCGCCGAGGGCACCGGAGCCGGCGGCTCTGTTGCTGTCATTCCTCTGGTTCGCATGGATCCTTTGACAGCCGCTGCGACACTTCGCAACCTGTTCATTGCGGAGAGCAGCCCGCCAACCTTTGAGACAGATCTGTATGGCAACCGCATCATTGTGAAGGGGAATGCTGTTCAGGTAGAGCAGATTCGAGAGGTCCTGCGTGATCTTGGCGAGGATGGCACTGGTGACCGCAGCAATCTGGAAGGCGGAAGCATTCGTCGCTATTCCCTGCGAGGTCGTGACCCTGCTGAATTCTTTGAGTTTCTGCAGCGGGAATGGGAGTCTCAGGAGAAGTCTTCGATTCGCATTGTTGTTCCGGCTCGTGGCGGACCGATTCGTGACCTGAAGACTCCTGGACAACAGTCTGACGAATCGCTGCCGGGGCAGAACGGTGGCGCCGCGGAGTCCCCTGGCACGACCACGTTCCGGCCGTCGGTCGACGGATTGCGGAAGGATGTTTTCTATCATCCAGTTCGCGCTGATCTCAAAGCGATTCCCGTGTCAATGTCAGCGCCGGATGAGTCCGGCGCGTATCCCGAAGCGGATATTCAGATCGTTGTCGACGGTGACGAACTGCTCCTGCTTTCGGAGGACGAGGATGCCCTTGATCGGCTTGAAATGATGATGGACATGCTGCAGCAGTCGATCCCCTTTCGAACTCGCTGGACTGTTTTCTACCTCGAGGCTTCGGATGCCACTGAGACCGCCTCGCTGCTGGAGCAACTGATGCCCAGCAGCAGTGTTACCAGCACCGCTGCCGATTCCGGATTCAGCCTGAGTTCGATGTTCAGTCCGCTGACACAATCGGTATCTGACATGGCAGGACTATCAGGGCTTGGGGCAAATCCTCAGATCCTGCGGATCATTCCTGACCCCCGCGCTAATTGCCTGTACGTCACCGGTCCTCGTGCTTTGGTGGATGAAGCGGAATCTTTACTGCAGGTTCTGGATTCCAATCAGATGCCGGAGTCACTGCGGGATCTTCAGCCTCGGCGGATCGCGGTTGAGTATGCGGAGATCGATGACATCTCAACGATCGTGAATGATGCCTTCAAGCCATACATGGAGCCGTCTGGCGGTCGTGGCGGGCAGCAGAACAACCCCATGGCGGCTCTGTTTGGTGGAGGGCAGCGTGGTGGCGGAGGCAACGAGCCGCAGGGAGTTCAGATGACAGTTGCTGTTGATCGTCAGAACAGCACTCTGATCATTTCCAGCAGCCTGAATCTGTTTGAGCGTGTCGAGTCTCTTGTGAAAGAACTCGATGATGCGGCAAAGCAGTCGAATCGTACCGTGCGTGTTGTGCAACTGCAGCATGCAGATGCCTCCATGGTGCAACAGTCACTGACATCGTTATTTCCTCGGGTCACAACCAGTTCGACGAGAAGCACGTCCTCGTCCAGTTCATCAGATGCGTCACGATCGTCCTCTGCTCCGTCTCAGCCTCCATCCTCCGGCAGCGGTGCAAATCCATTCCAGCAGATGATGATGGATCGGATGCGTTCAGGAGGAGGCAGTACGGGGAGTTCGTTCCGGGGAGGAAGCTCTCCATTTGGCGGCCGCAGTTCGGGCAGCAGTCCGTTTGGAAGTCGTGGTGGGTTTGGTGGGTTTGGAAGTCGTGGCGGGTTTGGAAGTCGTGGTGGCCGCTGAATGCCAGCCACTGGGTTCAACTTTGTTGATTACATCATTCCAGCGTGGATTAAGCACAAACAATGGAACTCGGACAACTTCTGATCGATGAGGGAGTCGTAACTGCCGAGCAGATTGAGGCTGCTCGTGGAAGTCATGCGGATGCGCGGATCGATCAGGCGCTGATTCGCAGTGGTGCGGTCACCGAGGATCGCATTCTTCGACTGCTCTCCGACGAATTCGGAATGGCTTACATCGATTTGAAAGAGATCGATGTTGATACCGAGTTGCTGTCTCGTTTCCCGACGTCTTCGATTTACCGCCACTCGCTGCTTCCACTTTACCGGGAAAATGGCCATGTCGTGGTGGCAACTGCTGATGCTCTCAACCTCGAAGGTCTTGACGAACTGAGTTCTGTCAGTGGCTTCCAGCTGTCACCGGTTCTCACCCGCAGTGGTGAGTTGGGGAGTCGGATTCACGAACTGCTGGGGGTTGGTGGCGACACGATCAACGAACTGGTGAAGCAGCGTACCGAAGATGGCATTGAGCTGCTGGAAGAGATTGACGAGAACGAGTTTGGCGAGTTGGCTGAAGGTGCTCAGGCGCCATCCGTGATCCGACTCGTCAACGAACTCCTGATGGAGGCCGTCAAGCTTCAGACCAGTGATGTTCACGTGGAGCCGATGGAACACGGCATGCGTGTCCGGTTTCGTCTGGACGGAATGCTGCGTGTTCAGCCCACGCCTCCCGAGATGTCGCAGTTCTATTCCGCGATTGTGACGCGTCTGAAGATCATGGCGCACCTGAATATTGCCGAGAAGCGACTGCCTCAGGATGGCCGAATCAAGTTGCGAGTCGCGGGACGTGAAGTTGACGTCCGTGTGTCGATCATTCCGATGCTGCATGGTGAGGGCGTTGTGATGCGTCTTCTCGACAAAGCTCGCATGACATTCGACCTGAAGAACGTTGGGATGCCTCGGTCTGTCTCGGCGTTGTTTCGCGAACTGATTGATCTTCCGCATGGAATTGTGCTTGTCACCGGGCCGACCGGAAGTGGAAAGTCAACCACGCTCTACAGTGCATTAAATGAGATTCGTGACCCGGCGACGAAGATCATTACTGTTGAGGACCCGGTGGAATATCATATGGACGGGATCAGTCAGATTCAGGTCCACAGTCGCATTGGTCTGACGTTTGCCGCGGGACTCAGAAGCATTCTGCGACACGACCCGGACGTCGTGTTGATTGGGGAAATTCGAGACGGAGAAACCGCGCAGGCTGCAATTCAGGCTTCCCTGACCGGCCACCTTGTCTTCAGTACATTGCACACGAATGATGCTCCCAGTGCATTTACTCGACTTGTTGACATGGGTGTGGAACCGTATCTGGTTGCGAGTACAGTGGAAGGCATTCTGGCACAAAGGCTGGTTCGTCGGCTGTGTGCCCACTGCAAGCGCGCGGTGCCCCTGGAGCAGGCGGATTTACCAGCTGATTTCCCGCGTGATCAGACAACCGAAGTCTTCGAACCGGTGGGCTGTCGGGAGTGTCGCAGCACGGGGTACTCAGGCCGAATCGGAGTTTTTGAACTGCTGCGCACGGACGCGATGATCCAGAGAATGTGTGTGGAGCAGCGCAGCAGTACTGATATCCGCGACTACGGACTCACTGCCGGAATGACAACCCTCAGGTCCAGTGGTTGGGAGCAAGTCGCTGCCGGGGTGACGAGTGTCGATGAAGTGGTCCGCATCACGCGGGGCGATCTTGTTGGCTAACGATTCCTCCTGCCGGGCTGTTTTGTGTTTGTCTCGCTGATTTGTTTTCCTGGGTTTGCGTATCCATGCCGGAATTTCGTTACGAAGCCAAAGAGTTGTCAGGAAGGCAGGTGTCCGGCCTGCTGACAGCCAGCAGTGAAAAAGATGCTCTTGCAGCCTTGTCGGCAAGAAGCCTCTTCCCAACGCGAATTACCCCGTCCGAAGATTTGACGAAGAGCAGCGGTTCCGGAGCAAGAAGGGTGCCTTCGCGGTACCTGACAATTTTCTACAACCAATTGGCGGATCTGCTCAGGTCCGGCGTCCCTCTGTTGAGATCGCTGCAACTGCTTGAGGAGCAAACTTCTCACGCAGTAATGCGAGTTGTCGTACAGGATGTGCGTGAACAGGTGGCGGACGGAAGCCGGCTCTTCGAAGCGATGCGTCGCCACCCGAAGATATTCAACTTCCTCTCGATCAGTATGGTTCGGGCGGGTGAGGAGGGCGGCTTCCTCGAAGACGTGCTGAGTCGAATTTCGGCTTTTAATGAGCACCAGGAAGAATTGCGTGGTCGAGTGACAGGCGCGATGGTGTATCCGCTGTTCCTGATGACTGTTGGGATGGCGATCGTTACGGTGATGATGATCTGGTTTGTGCCTGAGTTTGCATCGATCTTCGACCGGATGAAGGATCAGGGAACTTTGCCGTGGGCAACGACAACATTACTGGCACTGAGCGATGGGCTGCAGTCTTACGGATTACTGATTCTGGTGGGTCTGATTGCCGTGATCTCCGGCGTGGTTTCCTTTTCCCGCAGCCCGGAAGGAATTCGTAAAATCGACCACTGGAAACTTCGTATTCCGGGGCTTGGCGGAATTCTGCAAAACCTCGCCGTGGCGAGATTCTGCAGAATGCTGGGGACCTTGCTGCGTAATGGCGTGCCGATTCTGCAGTCACTGAGAATCGCTCGTGATGCCAGCGGGAACGTGATTCTCTCGGAGGCGATCGGTCATGCCGCAGATAATGTCAGCAGCGGGCAGTCTCTGGCGGCTCCGTTGCGGGCGAGCGGTCAGTTTTCTCGAGATTTAATCGAGATGATCGCCGTCGGTGAGGAAGCGAACAATCTGGAAGACGTTTTAATTAATGTTGCGGATAATCTTGAAAAACGAACCGGCCGGCGAATTGATATGGTCGTACGTCTGCTGGAACCACTGATGCTGCTGGTGATGGCGTCAGTGGTGACTTTTGTTATCGCAGCTCTGCTGCTGCCGGTCATGAACATGTCATCGAATGCCTGATGGTGGGCAGGACAGAGAATCAGGGGTGGGGCGGTGCTGCTCTGCAGTTTCAAAGCAGCACCGGGTGACGCCACCTGGAAGTAAATCAGGGCTTTCCAGCCATTACCTCAACTTGAACAGAATTGTGGAATGATGAGATCTCAACAGCGAAACCCAGTTCGTCGCACTCGCCGCTCCGGCTTTACTCTGCTTGAACTGCTGATCGTGCTGGCAATTATCGTCGTGATTGCTGCCATGGTGGTCCCCAACCTGATTGGTAGTCAGCAAAAAGCCAATGAGGACGTCACGCTTGCGACAATCAAGAGCATTGAAAAGAGTCCGGTGGGCACGTGGGCAGCGGACCATGATGGAACCTACTTGCAGGCCAGTGGCTCGGAAGCATGGCAGCAGATGATGAATCCAGGCAGCTACAAGGGACGTAAACTGCGGCCTTACCTGGAAGAGCCCCCGCTGGACGCATGGGGGCAGATTCTGCAGTATGAATGGAATGGAGACGGTCACAGCAAGAAGCAGGGGGCGTTGAGACCTGCGATTTGGTCCGTCGGTGCAAATGGCCAGGATGAGGGCGGCGAAGGCGATGATGTCATCAGCTGGCGCAGTCTTGCCGCAGAAGGTAATTGA
>JAFMMM010000257.1 GCA_017859815.1 Planctomycetota bacterium
GGAGCACGAATATGCTCAAACAACGCGCGCTCCGCAATCTCATCCCAGTCAGATATTCAGGTGAGCGGGGCGGATTGGACATCAGATCGGCAATCCGGCAGTTCGATGATCGCATTCACTGCGGTTTGACAAGCCGGAAGCGGAGTCCTGATTCGGTCACAACCGTTTCAGTGCGAGTGTGTCTGCTGCAGGATGTTGCTCCTCTACCCCCGTTTTTCTGTGCCAGCCGAACGTCTGTTCAGTGTGTTAACCATCACGGAACTCAACACCGATTCACGTCCGAATTGACCATACGGTGCAGGCATCCATTGACTATACTGCGAATCAACAGAGTCATCATCCGGGGACCAGCAGGAGAGCACCGTGAGAACGGAAAACAGGCGTCATTTTCTTCGCGGACTGGGAGTCAGTATCGCACTTCCATTGTTGCCATCGGCTCCAGGGGCGGTTCGAGGAGCGACGACACGCCAGGAAAATGCCGCAGCGCCGAACCTTGTCTGCATTGGCAACATGTTGGGCTTCTATCCGGATGCGTTCTGGCCAAAAGGGGCCGGGAAACCTCAATCGGCAGCCAGCGGTCTTGAGATGTTTTCCGCTTTTGAAACGGGGGAAACCAGTTCTGCGTTCAAGAGTATCGCCGACGAGACGACTGTGATCCGTGGTCTGCATCATGACACACCGGGCGGTCATTTTTCAATTCACACCTTTCTCTCTGGTGTCCGCCAAATTGACGCTGGCAGCATGCCCGACGGCAATGTCACCTTTGACCAGGTGGCCGCTGAGTCCGTATCCGGGCAGACTCGTTTTCCATCGCTGACGATTGGCAGCGAAAGTGGAATTCACGGAGGCTGCCAGATGTCGTGGACGAAGACTGGCACTCGAGTTCCCCCAATCCCGGGTCCAGCACAATTGTTCAAAATGCTGTTTGCCATGGAGCCCCCGGAACAGCAGCGACTGGCACACGAGCGGTTCCATTTGCAGCATTCGATTCTGGACCTGGTTCGGGATCAAACCAAAGGCTTCCAGCGACGGCTGAACGCTGCGGATCGGCAGAAACTCGATCAGTACCTGACCTCGATACGGGATGTCGAGCAGCGACTTACAATGCGTCGCAACTGGATTGATGTCCCACGCCCCCCAGCACCGTTTGCGGCGCCCACGAATAAAAACATGGCGCAGGACCTGCCGCTGCTGTATGACCTGATTCTGCTTGCGCTCGTCACCGGCTCAACAAGAATTGCGACGCTGGAGATCGGTGGTGACTTCAATCCACCAGATCTCGGGATCCGTGGCGGCTACCATTCACTGTCACATCACGGTCAAAAGCCCGATGCGATCGACGCATTGAAAAAACTCGACACGTATCAGTGTGAACAGTTCGTCCGTTTCGTGTCGAGGCTTGCGGAGCACAAGGAGGAGCAGGGCTCCTTACTGGATCGCACCTCCGTTCTGTTTGGAAGTGGCATGGGGAACGCGAACTCCCACACAAACACCGATCTTCCCATCGTCGTTGCCGGTGGCAAGCAGCCGAAACACCACTTCCTGCGTTTCCAGCCAACGCATCAGCACCGACCTCCATTGACGAATCTCTATGTCTCTCTGTTGCAGCAGTTCGGACTGGAAATCGATCAGTTTTCCACATCAACCGGTACGCTGCGGGGATTCGCATGAGCGTTCGATTCCTGGTGTTGGCCGGGATCAGTCTCTCGATCCCACTTGTCGTCGCCCTCCCTTGTCCGGCGCAGGTCACTGTTCCCCCGGCGAACGGGCTTGCTGCGTTCCTCTCGAAACACTGTCTGGAGTGTCACGACGCAGAATTGGTTTCAGGTGATCGTCAATTCGACGACCTGTTTCCAATAAAGGCCAGTGCAGATCAGTTGATTCGTCTTCAGGAGATCATTGATCAACTGGTCCTCCGCAGTATGCCACCGGCGGAACATCCGGCTCCCACTGACGCCGAACGCCTGCAAGCGATCGAGCTCACCCGTCAACTGCTGGCCAGCACCGACGCTACTATTCGCGAGTCAGCGCCCTCCGGTTTACTCCGGCGCCTGAATCGTCGCGAGTATCGCAACACTGTGGAACAGTTGCTGGGGATCCGCCTGCAGACAGCAGACCCCACATTTCGGTTTCCTGCCGATCCCATCTCGCTCGGTTACGACAATATCGGAGCCGCGCTCAGTACCTCCGGGTTTCTTTTGGAAGAGTACCTGAATGCTGCTGACACCTGTATTGAAAAGAGCGTTGCGGCGGGACAGTCGACCAGACCGCAGACATGGCATTTTGCAGACAACTTCAATCAGCAACCCGAACTGGCAATCGCACATCGTAAAGCATTCAACTACCGCTACATGGTGCTTTATGATCACCCGTTGAATGACAAACCGGAGGGAGCATATGGGGCAGTACCGGGATTGCCCAGGGGAGTCCCGGTCGATGGAGTTTATCGTGTGCGTGTTCTTGCAGAGGCTTTGAATCGCGATACGCCCTACGGCAAAGACGCGGTGCAGATCGACTGTACTGAGCCATTTCGCATGGGGGTGCGGCCGGGCGATTCACGAATTTCCGATCAGGTGCACATTCAACCTGCCCAACCCCTGCTCGCCGAGACGGTGGTTCGGGATCGAGAACTCAAGTGGTACGAATTCCGGGTCTACCTCGACAAAGGGTACGTGCCCCGGTTGACCTTCGAAAACGGCCAACATGACGTTCGCGGTGCGTACAATCGCGTTTTTCGCAACCATCGTGAGACACTCCCCGAAGAAGTTCGGGATGCGAAGGGCATTGTCGCGATGAGGAACGCGGTGACTGACGTGGGATATCTGCCTCAGATCCGCATCTCTGAAATCGAAATTCATGGTCCGCTGAAATTGGAAAACGACGCAGATCGGTCGTCGGCCGTCATCGAAGAGACAAGTCTGCAGGACGACACTTTTCCGGGATTCCTTGCGGATTTCCTGCATCGTGCGTGGCGGCGTCCAGTGAAGAGCCATGATACGAGGTCTTTGCTGCAACTGCGGGAACAGTTTATTCAGGCGGGACGCACTCAGCGACAGGCATCCCTTGACACACTCAAGGCGGCACTTTGTGCACCTGATTTCCTGTTCTTCAAGCCAGCAAGCCCGGAAACTGATCTGCTCGATGCCAGCGGTCTGGCCGAAAGGCTGTCTTACTTTCTCACATCCGGAATGCCTGACGCTTCTCTCCTGGCTGCGGCCGCTCAAGACGAGTTTTTCGATGCTGAACAACTTCAGGTCCATGCCCAACGACTGCTTGCCTCACCAGACTTTGAGCGTTTCGTCGCAGACTTTCTGGACGGCTGGCTGAATCTGCGGGACCTCGGCAGCATGCCGCCCGATCCACAAGCCTTCCGTCAGTACTATTCCAGTGGCCTCGAACCCGAAATGAAGCGGGAAACACAATTGCTGTTTCAGGAAGCTGTCCGAAACAATCTCCCGATCAGCAAGTTGCTCAGCGCAGATTTCTCGTTCGTCAACAGAGATCTCGCTAAGCTCTACGGCGTCACGGAGCAGGTTCCAGCTGAGGCTGCCGAACAATTTCATTCGGTGTCTCTTGCAGGCGCTGGGCGCGGCGGGATTCTTGGACATGCGTCTGTACTTACGGTTTCGGCTAACGGCATTGACACTTCCCCGGTTACGCGAGGCGTATGGGTTTTGGAACGGATTTTGGGAATTCATCAGCCTCCACCACCAGACGACGTTCCAGCAATTGACCCGGATGTTCGCGGGGCGGGAACGATCAGAGAAGTTTTGCAAAAACACCGCGAAGATGTCGCCTGCCTGCAATGTCATCGAGTCATTGACCCGCCCGGGTTTGCTCTTGAGAGTTTCGACCCGATCGGTCGTCGCCGTCGTTTCTATGATCGAAAACAACAGCACGCGATTGACACATCAGGCAGAATGCCGGATGGCTCTGAATTCACTGATGAGTCTGATTTGCGTGAGATCCTGAATCGACGAGCTGATGTCTTCGCCCGAAATGTTGCAGTGCAGCTTTCCACTTACGCGCTGGGGCGACATCCGACACCGACGGACGAACTGGAGATCTCAGAGCTCCTGCAACAGATTGCCGACCACAACGGAGAGTACCCGCTACAGGATCTGATTCTGGCAATCACTCGCAGTAAGATGTTCCGAAAATACTGAGGAATCACAGCGAACGGTGCAATTTTTTGCGGTTGCACAGGAATTGCTTTCCAGCTGTTGTAACATTCCCTGAGTGCGACACACTCACGGGGGTGATCCCGGGCGGTTGTCAGCAAACCAACGTCCGCGATTCTGAGTCTCAAACAACCGATCGACCAGACGTGGTCGGTACAAAACAGGAATTCAACAATGACCGAAGACATCAACACCCCGTTCCCCACCCTCCCTGACGGTGCAGGAGAGATTGACGCGGACGCAGCAACGTTTCTGGCGCCCACCGGAACAGGGTTGAAGTACCGAATCCTTCGACAAGGAGCCGGGGCAAAGCCATCAGCTTCTCAGGCGGTTGAAGTTCATTACCACGGCTGGCTTGATAATGGAAATGTCTTTGACAGCTCCTATCAGCGAGGTCAGACAATTTCGTTCGGACTCAACCAGGTGATCCCCGGCTGGACAGAAGGGATGCAGCTGGTGGGCGAGGGCGGGATGATTGAACTGGAAATTCCTCCAAATCTCGGCTACGGAGCCGCAGGTGCTGGTGGTGTCATCCCAGGCAATGCGACATTGCATTTCCTGGTAGAGCTGAAAGCTGTGAAATGAAGCCAGGCCGCAGCAACGGGCTAGTGCGATCAATCGCCTGCCCCTTGTCGATGTGCTGGAAATTCGCAGAAATGCAGTCGTGATCCCGATCTATTCGGCAGCCCCCGGTTGTGCGGGGGTTGTCGCAATTTTTGTGTCTACCAGCGGTCAATGCAGATCAAATCAACGGGCGGTTGCCTCAGGATCGGCGCCTCGCTTCGGCCAACTCGCGATATGAGCCACTGAAGATCCGATCTTCGGTCTCACCGCCGGCCCGGATGATGATCGCTGACTCATTCAGCAGTTTCCCGTCTGCCACATTGATCCCGTGACATCTTGTTTGACACAGACCGCAACCCACGCACAGATCCGGAATCAGCAGCGGCGACAGGAACCCTGTGCCTTCAATCGGATTCCCCTGGGAATCCATCCGGGTGCCGATGCGAACGAACTCAATGGCGCGATAGCCCGCCGCGTCGCATTCATCGACACACAATTGACACGCCTCTCGCCCCACCCACGGCAGGCACGTGCTCGTGTTGATTTCCGCCAATCCCATCCGTGCCCAGCGTTTTTCCTCCAAAGGCAGGGCTCGGATCGCCCCGGTGGGACAAACTTGTCCGCATCCGTTACAGGACGCCGCACAGCCAGCCCAGTCCGCAACGACATGAGGCGTCCACAGGCCGTCCAGGCCCTGTTCAAAACCCAGTGGCTGCAGGACGTCGCTGGGACAGGCCTTAAAACACTCGCCACAACGAATGCACATCTGCAGGAAGGAGTCTTCAGGGACACTGCCCGGTGGTCTGACCGGGACCACATTCGCATTCAGAGATCGATTCATGCCCAGTGCAGACAAGAGACCGCCCGCACTCGCCAGCGTTGTTCCCACTCCGGCAGACAGAAAACCACGTCGCCCCAGCGCGGTCTCGTGAGTCGGTGGCTGATTGGGAGTCTTCAGTTCCACAAAGTCCCACCGCCCGGTGAAGGTGATGGAATGCGTGGGGCAAACACCTCCACAGGACTGACACAGCGTGCAGTCCAGTGTACGCGTCGTGAAATCCGGTTTGATCGCGTCAAAAGGGCAGATCTCGACACACTTATTGCAGTGAATGCAGGAACTGTCCACCTTCCGTTCGCTGATCCTCAGAAGGTTCCCAACCGAGAAGACAGCACCGCTGGGGCAGACATATTTGCACCAGAATCGCGGTCGCAGAAACCCCAGGCCAAGAACACCCAGAAACATCACCACGGACAGCACCTGCCCCATGTTCCATGGCGGGATCTGATGCCATCCATTGCTCACCCCGTTCTGAAGTGGGGCAACCGTGAACTGCATTCCACGAGTGATGACAGGGATTGCCGAAAAGTAGCCGCTGATAAGCACACCCGCACAAGCAGAAACCAGAATGCTGCCCAGCAGATAAAAGCGAATGTGAACCCACCATCCATCCGCCGAAACCCGAAATCGTCTGATGTGCCGACCGATACACCAGTCAAAGAAATCGATCAGGGTTCCAAGAGGACACAAGTAACCGCAGAAACCTCTCGGGATCAAAACGCACGCTGCCAGAATTGCCATCGCGGTCACCAGCGACCATACCCACGAGCCGGAGGCGATCGCGGTTGACAGACTCACCAGTGGATCAATCGCCAGAAACATCTCAGCATCGATCAGTTCCTTTTTCGCCAGATGATCAGCGTAATGAGAGGGCCAGGCAGTCGGGTCGACAGCATGCAGCGTCCACGGGCCCGGTGATACAGAAAGTTCGTCCAGAGAGGCCGGATCAATGCCTTCCAGTTTGATCTCAACCTCATCAGATTGGACAGCAATGATTGTGACAGCAGGACCGCTCAGACTGATGTTCCGATCAACCGTATCGTGACTTTCACCGACACGTCCATACAGCGAGCCGGTCAAAACATCCTCGATCAGCCAGCTGTGATCAGTTCCGCGGCCATCAAGCAGGGTGAAGGCGTCAGTGTCTGAATTCTCCAGCGACACCAGCTGACGCTGATAATCAAACTCGATGGGATACCACCCGGGTGAGCCGGAAGCCGGGGTTGCCGAGTAGGGCCAACAAACGTAGAAAAACAGGACGAGGAATGCGATGAAGCAAGCCGACTGAACCGCTCGTCTCAGTGGTGCAGAGGTCCAAACTGGTCCCATTTTCCGCAGCATTCGTCGCAGTAGGCCGAATCGCATCGTTTGCGTGCTGGAGAAGAAAACTTTCGGGAGGATCCGTTGAAGCACTCGATAGAAACGGCTTCGAACACGAGGAGTCACGCCTCGGCGATTGCTTCGAAGGGTCGGTAGAAACCAATCCATTCTCATGAGAACTCTCCCGCATCCCGACGGAGCTCGCGAAATGCCTGACTCATCATTTCCGCCCCTGCGACATTCCTTTGGCTGTCGCATTAATGATCGCTTCCGACGTAATCGTGGCACCGGTTGTGGCATCGACCCCATTCACGGATTGCGCTTTCAGAATTCGGACGGGAGTTTCCTCAATTGACGAATAGAACTGTTTTTCCCGATGACGTGTCACTCTCACCGACTGGATCCGACCGTCAGCAACGATTGTTTCGACTTCAACATCGGCTTCGTAGCCAGGACTGGAGGCACGATAGGTTCCGTCTTTCACGTCGGCAGGTTTCAATTGCAGCGTGTTGATCACCGCCAAACTTGCCTCGGCTCTCGCTCGGTCCCGTTTTCGATGTGGCTTCTCTGCCTGTGGTGATTCGATCGCCGCCTGACGCGCGCGTCGATAAAAGTCTGCAGCCTGCTGAAGGCGACCAGCCACACGACATGCATCCCCTGCATACAGCAGTGCGATCGATGCTTCGCCTGTTCTGGAAAACTGCTCGCCAAGTGCCACGGCCTCGTCGGTTTCACCTGCATCGCCAAGGAGCTTGATTGCAGCGTAAGGCCTCGATGGCATACCGCGAACGATCTGGAGTGCGGATGCACGTGCATTCAACTGCAGGTAACAGTCTGCAAGGCGAATTACAGCCTGAGGATGCGCTCTCGACTTCGGATCAAGCTCGGATTTTAAATACCACCACGCTGCACGCGCATAATCC
>JAFMMM010000258.1 GCA_017859815.1 Planctomycetota bacterium
GATGATGACGGTGGCCGTGGTCGCGGACGAGATCGCGATGATGACAACGATCGTGGTCGCGATCGCGATGATTCTCGTGGTGGTTCAAGGCGGCCACGACGGCGCTGATACAGCGGTCGGGATTGCGATCCCGGCAGCGAAGAAAGAAAAGGCCCGGTGGCAATTGCCACCGGGCCTTTCTTATGTGCTGGTAGAAAAAGCGGTCGAACTGTGTGAACCAGGAATTCTCGCAGTTCACCCTGGTCCGGCCGAGGTTACGGCAGCAGAAGCGGATCCGACTTCTTCCCGATCCGCTCTGGATGCCGCAGGGTTGCTTAGAGGGACCAGCCGGAGCGGTAGTCCCGACGAAGAAATCCGTCAGCTGCACGTGTATTCGTGACACGCATTTCCGCTGCATCCCAGTGCAGTACTTCGCCAGCCCGATAGGCAACATTTCCAAGGTGATTTGCTTCTGTCAGCCAGCCGGCATACTCGAAATTGCAGGTTGTCGGGGCACCAGTACGGCATGCATGCAGCCATTCTTCGTGATGTCCGAGCGACTTTGGAATGAATGGCTCCGGTCGAGTAAAGTCCTTAAACTGCTGTTCCGGAAGCAGGAGATGTTTTCCGTAGTCGGAAAGCAGCATGCCAGCGTCACCCACGAACAGAACACCGCTGTTCCACGCTGGGACATCTCCGTTCAGAACCGGGGCCGGCTTGTGTGAGCCCTGGTACCAGTGTACGTCTACCCTCGGCTGGTCACCGTCTTTCTGGTATTCGTAACGAACGCTCATGGATGCGGGAGCGATTTCGGGATGAGCTGGTCCTCCCGCAGGTTCAATCAGTGACGGAGCCCGCAGCTTCAGAGCCCAGAACGGCAGGTCAACCCAGTGGCTTCCCAGGTCGGACATTGTGCCATTTCCAAAATCCCACCAGCGGTACCACTTGGGGCCAGGAAAGTAAACGTTGTTAAAAGCGCGTTGCGGCGCCGGCCCCAGCCACAGATCCCAGTCCAGTGACTTCGGGATTGGGTCGGCCTGTTCGGGACGCTGATCAACGAAGACGATGTCGCGGTTCTGCTTCGCTTCTTCGGCGGATTGCAACCCCCATGCCCTCCCGACCCACACATGACACTCGGTCACATTTCCGATCGCGCCGGTCTGGATGAGTTCCACGACCCTGCGGTAGTTTTCACCGGCATGAATCTGGGTTCCCATTTGCGTTGCCACACCCGCTTTTGCGGCTTCCTCCCGAATCACGCGTGCTTCATAGACACTGTGAGTCAGCGGTTTTTCGCAATAAACGTGTTTCTTCAGCTGTAGCGCCGGGAGGGTGGCGAAAGCATGGGTGTGTTCACAGGTACTCACCACAACGGCATCAAATTCATTCGCACGATCAAAAATGCGTCGGAAGTCTTTTTCTGTACGAGCTTTTGGGTGAGTCTCTGCAGCCCGGGCGAGGTTGTCGGCATTCACGTCGCAGAGAGCGACAATTTCCTGGGAACCAACGGAGCGGAGATTGCCGCCACCGCGGCCACCGCAGCCGATGACTGCCAGTTTCAGACGTTCATCCGAACGACTTGCCGAAGCAGTACTGCCTACAAACAGTCCGGCGGAAAGAGCTGCCGTCGCTTGCAGAAACGGGCGTCTGGGGAATCGTTCGGGGCGTGGCATCGAAGGCTCCTCGGAAACGGTCACATGCTGGACCGTGATGGGATAAAGCAGGAAATAGTTCTTCCCGAGTCTGATCTTGATCCCCCGGAAAAACAAGCCCGTCCGCTGTTTCACAGGTTTCACAGGGTGGCCTGCAATTTCCGCCTGTTTTGATCGTACCGGGGAAGACACAAATCTGAATGTCCTGTATTCTCCAAACTCGGCAACATGCTATGGATAATCTGGTCCTTGATTTTCTGGCGAGACTTCGCGTTTTCGGAATCCAATGTACGACTTGATCGGAGATATTCACGGGTACGCGGACGAGCTTGAGCAGCTGCTGCATCTGCTTGGCTACCGTGACATCGGTGGAATCTACCAGCATCCGGAACGCAGGGTTCTGTTCTGCGGCGATTTTATCGATCGTGGTCCACGAATTCGGGACGTGCTGACGATCTGCCGCAGCATGTGCGAGAACGGGCAGGCTGAGGCAGTGATGGGGAACCACGAGTTCAATGCTCTGTCGTACCATACGCCCGATCCCGGTCGTCCGGGAAAGCATCTGCGTACTCACACGTCAGCAACGACCCGGCAGCACCGGGCAACACTTGACCAGTTGTCTGCTGCGGAACTGGCGGAGGCATTGCAGTGGTTTCGGACGCTGCCAATGTGGATTGAGAAACCTGAACTGCGCATGGTGCATGCCTGCTGGGATCCGCGAGACTTTCAGATCATCAGCGAGTCACTTACTTCCGGCGAATCGGTCAGTACAGACTTCCTGATTCGAGCGACTCGGAAGTCAGACCCGCTGTATCGGTCGGTGGAACGCGTCCTGAAGGGGCCGGAGATGCGACTTCCCGGAGGCATTTCAGTGACAGATACCGAAGGGAATACCAGACGACGAGTTCGGGTTCGCTGGTATGAAGTTCCTGAGGGGCGTTCCTGTGCGGAATACATGCTGCCGCGAGTGGATCTTCCACACCTGCAGATGACGATGGTTTCCGACAGTGATCGCCCGGCTCCCTATGCGGCCAGTGAATTGCCGCTGTTTTTTGGGCACTACTGGCTGTACGACAACACTCCCGTCCCGCTGCGGCCCAATATTGCCTGTCTGGATTACAGTGTTGCCCGCAATGGCATGCTGACGGCCTATCGCTTCAACGGTGAGTCCCGGCTTTCGGCAGACTCTTTCGTATTTGTCCGCCGCCCACCGCCTGAGCAATCACTTCCACACACAGAACCAGCACAGCGGAACCCTTAATCGATGTCCTCCAGTCAGTCGGATGTGGTCATCATCGGGGGCGGAATCGTTGGGCTCGCAACGGCCTGGCAGTTGCACCAGCGAGATCCTTCCGTCCGCATGACACTGCTCGAAAAAGAACCTGATGTTGCTGTTCATCAGACAGGTCGCAACTCAGGTGTACTGCACTCGGGGATTTACTATCGCCCGGATTCACTCAGAGCCCGCAACTGCCATCAGGGGCGGATCGCATTGCAGGAATTCTGCAGTGAATACGGTGTGGCATGGCAACAAACCGGCAAGGTAATCGTCGCCGTCACCGAAGATGAAGTTCCGCGACTGCGGCAGATTCTGGACCGTGGCCGGCAAAACGGAGTGACCTGTCGTTTGATTGAACGTGAGGAGCTTCATGAACTGGAACCGCATTGTGCAGGCCTGAAAGCGATTCATGTTGCTGAAGCCGGAATTGTGGACTACACCGGCGTCTGCAGGAAACTGGCCGAATTACTGCGACAGGCGGGGCACCATTTGGCGTTCAACACTCAGGTGAAGTCCATTCGACAGTTTGCAGATCGAGTAGAACTGGACTGTACCAGCGGCACGTTCGCGGCGTCTCAAGTGGTGAACTGCTGCGGCTTGTTCAGTGATCGGATAGCGCGAAAAAGCGGTCAGCAACTGAGGGAACGCATCGTTCCATTTCGAGGGGAGTATTATGAGCTGCGACCGGAAGCCGAACACCTTTGCAGATCGCTGATCTATCCGGTTCCGGATCCGCGTTTTCCTTTTCTCGGCGTCCATTTTACTCGAATGGTCCAGGGTGGTGTGGAATGTGGACCCAACGCTGTGCTGGCGCTGGCTCGCGAGGGCTATACGTGGAAGCAAATCAATCTTCGGGATCTTGCCGAATCGCTGACTTACCCGGGATTCCTGCGTCTGGCCGCCGGCAATCTGCGGACAGGCCTGCAGGAAATCCATCGTTCCCTTTCCAAAGCTGCATTCGTGCGGTCATTGCAAAAGCTGATTCCGGAGATTCGAGAAGAGCATCTGACGGTTGGGCCGTCCGGAGTACGTGCTCAACTGCTTGGCCGTGACGGCAAACTGATCGATGATTTTGTGGTTCAACGTCAGGATCGTGTGGTTAATGTTTGTAACGCAGCTTCTCCCGCAGCTACCGCCTGCCTGAATATTGGTCGTCTTGTTGCCGACTGCCTGTAATCGAAACCAACAATCCCGCGGGTTGTTTCGGTTCCCTGATTATGACCCGGCGCTGATGCACAAGGCTGTGTGTGCAGCGGTCACCGTACTGAATTGAATGGTGGCGATATCATTGGGGTCGTTCGCGTAGCCGCCAGCCATGACAATGACAAGCGGGCAGCCGAGCTGTCGCACCAGATCAAAGACATGCTGATCCCGCTGTCGCAGTCCTCCCGCGGAAACCGACAGTCCTCCAAGGGTATCGCCCTGCCACGGATCGGCCCCGGCGACGAAATAGACGATGTCGGGCGGGAAGCCCGCACTAATCTGCCGCAAACCGTCGGACCACGCTGCCAGGTACTCCGAATCTTCGGTACCAGGTTCAAGGGCAATATCCAGATCACTGATGGTCTTGCGAATGGGGAATGCTTTTCGGGCATGCAGTGAAAAGGTGCGGACAGATTCATCACCCGCAAAGATTAATGCCGTTCCATCCCCCTGATGCACGTCTCCATCCAGCACAAGGGCACGTTGAATCTTTTGCTGTGCCTGCAACACTCGAATCGACACCGCCACATCATTGAAAACACAGTACCCTGCGCCTCGGTCGGGGAATGCGTGGTGAGTGCCACCGGCCAGATTCACCGACAGCAGGTCGTCCAGTGCGGATTCGGAGGCGGCAATTGTTGCGCCGGTCGAGCGACGACAACGCTCCACCATCTGTCGACTCCAGGGAAAACCAATTCGGCGGATTTCGCTGGGCGACAGTTCTCCGTCGAAGACACGGCTGATCCAGTCCTCGGTGTGAACCAGTGCCAGCTGCTGCCGACTTGCAGCGGGCGGAACGCAAAAGTCCTCCGCCGCAAAGGAACCGCAGGCCTGCAGCTTCTCGCGCAGCAGTCGGTATCGTGACATCGGGAATCGATGCCCGTCGGGCAGCGGCAGAACAAACAAATCTGTGGTGTAAAGCTTCATCCCGTCCACTGCCTGTTGGCTGTTTCATCGACATCTGGTGGCGACGGGTACGATAGTCAGCCAGGACCATCTGTGACCCGAGCCAGAACTGCAACGTGGCAGGAGCGGGCCCCGGCCTGCATCAGTGCTGCTGCTGCCATGGAACACGTCGCCCCGGTTGTCAGAACATCATCTGTCAGCAGAATCCGCTGACCGCGAATCTGGTCGCTGTTAACGATCCGAAAACTGCCCTTCTGATTCTCAAATCGCAAACCCAGTGGAGTTCGCTTTTGAGGTTTTAGCGCGCGGGACCGAGTAATCACGTGTAAATCCTGACGAATTCCGGAACAGCGGCTGAGTTCAGCTCCGATCCGCTCCGCCGGATTGAAGTGCCGCTGCAGTCGCCGGGTCCAGTGCTGCGGGATGGGCAGCAAAAGAGAAATCTCCCACTCTCGGAACTGTGCTGCCGCCCGCTCTCCCAGCAGGCGCGCCAGGGCTTCCAGACGGGCCGAAGACCACGACCACTTCCCTGCCAGAATTTCCTTTCGCAGAAGCCCTGCATAGGGGCCAAGAGAAACCGCCTGCGAGAATCTCAGTCGCCGCCCACGACAGTAAATACAATGGCGATCAATACTGGACCATGGTCCGCACTCGGCGCTGCAGCGGCGGCAGCGATGCTGTTCCTGCGGCCGGAGTTGCTGAACACAATCGTCACAGTAACAACGCTGTGTTTCGGCACCGTGAAGTCGAGTGCCACAGGCGCTGCAGCTGGCGTCCAGCAGGCAGTTTGTCAGTTCCCGTAAAACGAATCCCGATCGGTGGGATGCCATCATCAGCCGTACTCCTCACTGCAGTTTTGGAGATCCGCGTGATGCGAGCGGATGGCATCGTGAAACGGAAACAACCTGACAAGAGTGTAGGGGGTAAAAAATTCCACCCTGGTGCGAAGCTATGATGACGTCGCGCAAGCACGACAGGCAAGCCCGCGGCCTGCAGAATTTTCAGCGATCGGCTGTTTCGCGGGCAGGGACCCGCAAATGTGGCTCAGCTTTTTTTCTTAGCGGCTTTGCGAGCGGCCTTCGTGGCGACTTTCTTTGCCGCCTTTGCGGCTGACTTGCGGGCGGCCTTCTTCTTTTTCGGGGCCGGCTTGTCGTCGGAGGAATCGAAGATACGGTCCCAGCCACTGACAAATTTCTTTGAGGCTCCGGTGTGAACCGTGTATCCGGTCATCTCAGCACTTTTCCGTGTTTGCAGGATCTTGAAGATTGCGTTATCGCTGACGCAGTGTTGTCTTGTGCATTCTAGCGTGCAACTATCCTGATCGCCACGATGCGCGGTGATGTTACGAGCAACAGATTCCGTTTCCGGCAAAGGCCTAAGTTTGCCGTGACAGCTCCTGGAGTTTTCGCAGTCGCGTGAACAGCGAAGACATCCGAGCGTCGGGACCTGCAACTTCCTCCCGTGCAGGGAATTGGTGAGATCCTTCGGCAGCTGACGGGGTTGGTCGGCGTTCGAGATCTGTTTGATCGCCAGTATCCGTGACCACTCGAAGCGTTTCAGTTGTTGCATCACGCGGGGGGCCTGCATCGGCTCCCGCAGAGTGCAAAGCTGTACCATCTGCAGGCACAGATTTTACGGCAAACCAGCCGTTGGATGAATTGCCGGATCCGGACCGCAACATCTCCTCAATGGCTTCGTCTGAAGCGATTACGCTGCGCGCATTTGAGAAACCGGAAGGCCTGCCACGGGACGGCTGTGGATGTCGATTGCCTGTACTGTGAGACCGGACTGCTTCTGCTGCGGTATCTTTGGCAGCCGCTTCCGGAGGATTCACTGAGCTGAATGATTCATCGTCGGAGTCAGGTGCGGACTGTTCTGTTTCATCCGGGGTTCCCGACTGCACACCAGCGACCTTCTCGACGGGTTCAGTCACATCCTCTGTTTCGTTGACAAAACCCACCTCAACGGCGTAGCCAGTGGTCGTTCGTTCAACAGAACCGGCATCTGTCAGTTCTTCAGTCGGCCGAGCCGTCTGTTCCTCAGGCGCTTTTCGGTCAGACGTTAAGGCTGGTTCGTCAGTCTCCGGTTTTGCCGTTTCTGAAACGGGGCTCATCCCAACGATTTCAACAACGGAATCTGTCTCAGAAGCGTTTTCCAAACCGTTGTGTTGGCGGGGGGAATCGTCGAGCTCTTCCGCCTGTTCACTCCAGGCGTCTTCCAGGACTCCGGTATTCCATTGGAATGCAAGATGTCGCAGCTGAGTCAATGCCCGACGGACGGTGTCACAATCTACTTTCAGCTGTTGAAATTCCGCGGCAGCTGCCAGGGATTCATCCGCCAGCACAGCCAGCGCTGCAGCGCCACCACCACAGGCCTGCAGCATGAGTTCGAGAGCGGGCTGAGTGAAGACTTCGGCGGCGTCACCACCGCAGCACCGCAGGTGTTGCTTGAGAAAGCAGAGGGATTCTTCGCTGGAGAACGGCTGGAGAAATTCGCTGCAGCGGACTCCGTGTCGAAAGTACTCGTATTCAGGTCGAGAGCAGTCCAACTCAAACGATGCCGGTGAAGAGCCAATTACTCTCAGCAGCGGGCGACCCTCGAAGGATTCCTCGCAGAGTGCACGCAGTTCATTGAGCGTTGGAACACCAACCATCTGGAGGTCGTCAATCAGCAGAATGACGGGGCCCCAGAAATCAAAGCTTTGACGCAGTTGACGGATGACCGACCATGTTGTCAGGTCGGCGGGACTTGCTGCCGCCTGATCGGCCTCACCGGCCTGCCGACAGGCAGCC
>JAFMMM010000259.1 GCA_017859815.1 Planctomycetota bacterium
GGCTTGTCATCCGCCCGACGAAAGCAGGACGGCAAGGCGTCTGAACACTCTGCCTCCTGTTCGCTCTGTGCTCATGTCCCCCTGACCAGCAGCGTGGGCCAGTCAGACAATCCGCACGACGCTGACACCGATCAGGGCCACCAGCCAGCCGGTGACAACGGGACTCACCACGACAGACAGTCCTGCCCAATTTGTCAGGCGGCTGTGATGCCGGGCATTGCGATCGCTGCGGGAATCGCGGTCGACCACGATGTCGTCTCCCTTGCAGCGCCACCGTCGCTGCCCCGGTTCGCCTCCCAGGCCACACCGTACCGTCTCCGCAGCCGCGGACCGCCTGCCTCCACCAACGTTGGCTAGCGCACTGCTGCAACCGCGGTCACTGACGGGGATTCACAGTCAGGACTCGCATCACTGCGAGGTGATGTACCGCCGCTGCTGCGCCGTCGCCCCCTGAAATCGACACCGCCGCAATTTGCTGCGCGATACCATCGTTCCTCGCCTGCCACCTGAAACTCTGAGTGGGCTGCGCGATTGATGCGTCTGAAGAAAACATGGGGCTGGAATCCTTGTTTTTTCCGGTAGTCCTCATTTGGGTCCGACCAGTCCCGAGGTCTGGCGGGCAGATCAGGATTCCTCCCCAAATCTGAATTCAACTACACGTCTTAATTCAAGAGAATGTTCCGCTGGCGGTCATAACGCTGCCACCTGGGCAATCCGTGAAAGTGACTTTGCAATGAAGCGTCCAATCCGTCACGCCAAAGGCTTTACCCTGATCGAATTGCTGGTGGTGATCGCCATCATCGCCATTCTGGTTGCACTGTTGCTGCCCGCCGTACAGCAGGCTCGCGAGGCAGCCCGCCGAACGCAGTGCAAAAACAACCTGAAACAGCTGGCACTCGCCCTGCATAACTACCACGACATCCACTCCCGATTCGCCCCGGGCTGGATCGCCGTTGACCCAACCACCCGGCTTTCCAGTGCCCATGAAGGCATCAGTGGAGCTGGCTGGGGCACCATGATTCTGCCGCAGTTGGAACAGACCAACCTGTACACACAATTCAACCCTGATCTCGCGATCAACGCTGCACCCAATCTGGCCTTCGCACGCACTGTGCTGCCGGCCTGGCAGTGCCCATCCGACCCAAAACCGGATCGCTGGCAGATTGAATCGGAAGAAACTGCGGGAGAAATTCTGGCTGAGCTGGCTACTGCCAATTACGTGGCATCATTCGGGACCGAAGAACTGCACGGGTGCGAAAACGCGCCCGGATCGTGGCCCGTCAGTCCGTCCGGCCAGTGCATCGGAAACGGAGCTTTCTTCCATAACAGCAGTGTCAGGATGAGAGATTTCACTGACGGCACATCCAACACCATCCTCGTCGGCGAACGCCGGACCAACCAGCAGTTAGGCTGGTACTCCACGTGGCCGGGGATGGTTCCTGAAGGCGAAGAGGCATTCCAGCGCATTCTGGGGGCTGCCGATCACGTTCCCAATTCGCCGCTGGCTCATTTCGATGACTTCAGCAGCCGGCATACCGGCGGTGCACAGTTCGCGCTTGGTGACGGCTCTGTCCGCTTCATCAGCGAGAACATCGACGAGGGCGTCTATAAGTCGCTGGCGACCATTCAGGGCGGCGAAATCGTTGGCGAATTCTGAGGTGCTGAAGCTAAACTGTGCACCCGGCTGGTTTCCTGCATCGTGAACGATGGGAAACCGCCGGACACAGCGGTCACCGCACATCGTCAAAAGAAAACCGTCTCCCGGGTTTGCGAGATATCACACAGGACATCACTCATGAAACCGCAGACGAAGAATAACCGCCGCCAGTTTATCCAGGCAGCGGCGGCAGCAACGCTTGGTATGCCCACCATAATTCCCGCCAGTGCGCTTGGCAGAGACGGGCATGTCGCCCCCAGCAACCGCATTGTTTTGGGCGGTATTGGACTGGGCAGGCGAGGCCAGAAAGTCCTGGAGGGGTTCTTCCAACAGCCGGACTGTCAGTTCATCGCGATCGCCGATCCGCAAAAAGAACGGCGCGACATGGTGAAAGCAAAGACTGACGAGCACTACGGGAACACAGACTGCGTTGTTTACGACGATATGTCCGGTGTCCTTGATCGCGACGACATTGACGCCGTTCTGATCACCACCGGAGACCGCTGGCACACCACCGCATCGATCTACGCGGCTCGAGCAGGCAAAGACATTTATTGCGAGAAGCCGTGCGCGATGAACATTCAGGAATGTCAGGAACTCGACGACCACATTCGGAAACACAAGCGAATCTTTCAGGCAGGGACACAGCGACGCAGTGTTCCCAATTTCCAGCTTGCCGCCGGCCTGGCTCAACAGGGCAAACTGGGCCGGCTGCGGGAAGTTCACGCCGGCATTCTTCAGCTGCAGGACTACCTCGAACCTCTGCCGGAGCAGCCGGAACCGGATCCGGCGATCATCAACTGGGACAAATGGCTGGGCCCGGCACCGCACGTTCCATTTAATAAGGCCTACTGTCAGGGTCGCTGGCGGAACCATCAGGGGCTGTATTCTGCATGGCGACTGCCGGAATGGGGATCGCACACGATTGACCTGTGCCAATGGGCGGCCGGTGCGGATGGCACAACGCCGATTGAATACGAGGCCAAATCAGACAGCCTGATTCATGCCAGGTATGCCAACGGCGTGAAACTGATCATGCGATTGTCCTCGGGCAAAGGGGAGGGGGATTGGATCAAAGGGTTGGGAACCTGTCCGGTGCGCTTCGTTGGCGATCAGGGCTGGGTGGAAGCAGGCGATCACCTTGGCATTGAGACCAGTGATCCGAAGCTGCTGGCGGACCTGGGCGAGAATCAGATTCGAGGCACCGACCCGGTTCTGCATGTCCGAAACTTCCTTGACTGCGTCAAAACGCGGGAGCAGCCGGTATGCAATTCGACCGTGGTCCGGTACGGGCACATGGCCTGCTTTGCAGCTGCGATCAGCTGGAAACTTGGCCGCAAAGTGACTTTCGACCCGCAGACGGAGAGTTTCGTGAACGACAACGAAGCCAACCAGCTGCGAACCTACGACCGTCGCGCACCGTATACGATTTGACTCCCCCCCGCCAGAGCAGCGGTTGCCCGCCGGAGCGGCGGTTGCGGCCTGCGGCGAGAGGTGGGACGCCGGTCTGCTCGTTGGCAGCCCTGAACACGTGGGATTCGGTCAACGAACCGAATCGGCACCCCAGCCCCGTCGGATTCGTCAACAAACGAATCCGACACCAGGTGCAGGCGGGACGCCTGCTTCGTCAACGAACGAATCCGACACCGGGCGCAGGCGATCCGGCTTCCGGCCCTGCTTACAAAACCGCATGTCCGGTCCGCCGGTCCGCCGGAGCGGCGGTTGCGGCCTGCGGCGAGAGGTGGGACGCCGGTCTGCTCGTTGGCAGCCCTGAACACGTGGGATTCGGTCAACGAACCGAATCGGCACCCCAGCCCCGTCGGATTCGTCAACAAACGAATCCGACACCAGGTGCAGGCGGGACGCCTGCTTTGTCAACGAATGAATCCGACACCGGGCGCAGGCGATCCGGCTCCCCGGGTGGATGCTAAGATCGCAGGAAGCCTTTTGAGGACAGGAGTTCAATGACGGCATCGGCACACTCATCAACCGATCGCTCATCCGTCTTCAGGACCAGATCGGGTGACTCCGGAACCTCGTACGGCGCGGAGATTGCCGATGCTTCCAGCAGCGTCCCCGCATCAGCGTCCGCATTTTGTCCCTGCAGCTTTCGTTCGTGGCACAATTCCGCCGGAGCATCAACGTGGACCGTCAGGAATCTTTCCGTCCCGACGACTCCGGCCACCCTGTCACGAACCGTCGCGTTCGGGGCCACAAAGGCGGCCACGCAGATGATACCGGCATCATTGAGGATGTTCGCCAGATGCGCCGATCGCCGCAGGTTCTCTGATCGCTCTTCGAAGCTGAAGCCCAGATCCTTGCTGAGCCCTCGGCGAACCTGCTCCCCGTCCAGGACCATGACAGCTCGCCCATCGTCGAATAATTTCCGTTCAACGGTCCGGGCAATCGTCGTCTTGCCGCTGCCCGTCAGCCCCGTGAGCAGAACGGTGACCGACTGCTGACCATAGCGTGCTTCCCGCTCCTCGGAAGTGACACCGTTAACAACACCCGCCTGCTTCTCGGCTTCTTCGACAGCGATCTCTTCTTCCCACGCTGCCAGCTGCTTGCCGCGATGGCGGTCCAGAATCATTCCCGCAGCGACGGTTCCGTTCGTAATTCGGTCGATCAGGATGAACGCCCCAGTGGAACGATTGCTCTTGTAAGAATCGAAACAGATTGTCTCATTCAAAGACAGGCGACAGCGACCAATCTCATTCAGCTTCAATTGTGGTGAAGGACTGCTGTGCAGCGTGTTGACGTCAATACGGTAACGCAGCGATTCGACAGATCCGGTGATCAGTTGAGTCGAGTGCTTGACAACATAGGTTTTGCCCGGAATCATCGGTTCTTCAGCCATCCAGACCAGCATGGCTTCGACGGAGTCCGATGAGGCCGGCACATTGCCGGTTTTCACAATCATGTCGCCTCGGCTGGCATCCACTTCATCGTCGAATGTCAGCGTGATTGCGAGCGGTGCGAAGGCTTCTTCCAGCGTGCTGTCCTGCGTGATGATCTCTTTCACACGCGTTGTCTTCCTGCTGGGCATGATCATCACGTCATCCCCCTTGCGGATGATGCCGGAAGCGATGGTGCCGCAGAAACCGCGAAAGTCCAGGTTCGGTCGGTTGACCCACTGAACAGGCATCCGAAAATCCTGCAGGTTTCTGTCTGACCCAATGTAAACCGACTCCAGCCGATTCATCAGCGTACCGCCGCTGTACCACGGCATATTTTCACTGCGATCCACAACATTGTCGCCCTTGAGCGCAGACAGCGGGATAAAGTAGAGGTCCGGCAGATCGAGACGTTGAGAAAACGCGCTGTATTCCCTGCAGATTCGGTCGTAAGTGGCTTCGTCGTAATCGACCAGATCCATCTTGTTGATGGCAATGATGACGTGTCGAACCCCCAGCAGCGACACAATGAAACTGTGCCGCTTCGTCTGAGTCATCACGCCATGGCGGGCGTCAATCAGGATGACGGCGAGATCCGCTGAGCTGGCTCCCGTAGCCATGTTACGCGTGTATTGTTCGTGTCCCGGAGTATCCGCGATGATGAATTTGCGTTTCGCGGTACTAAAGTAACGATAGGCGACGTCGATCGTGATTCCCTGTTCGCGCTCTTCCTTCAGCCCGTCCGTTGCCAGCGCCGGATCAAATTCTCCGCCGACAGCTCCCTGTGTTTTGGAATCGGCTTCGATCTTCGCCAGTTCGTCCTCATACAGCATCTTGGAATCAAACAGCAGGCGGCCGATGAGCGTGCTTTTCCCGTCATCGACGCTGCCACACGTGATGAATCGCAACAATTGCTTTTGCTCGTGTTGCTTCAAATACGCTTCGATGTCGGTGGCGATCAGATCAGAGTGATGTGACATGGATCCAGTTATCTCTCAGAGTTCGGTATGGGCCGGTGTCAGAATGAGCCTCAATCACCGATGTAACGTGTCAGCAGGAACGTGCCGAGTGAATCAGAAGTATCCGCGTTCTTTCTTCTTCTGCATGCCAGCCCCGCCTTCGTCCTGATCAATCAGTCGCCCCTGACGTTCGCTGGTTTTGGTCAGCAGCATTTCCTGAATGATCTCCGGCAACGTTGTCGCTTCGGATTCGACAGCACCGGTTAAGGGGTAGCAGCCCAATGTGCGGAAACGAACCATCTTCTCCATCGGCTGTTCGCCAGGAAGAAGCGGAACTCGATCATCGTCCAGCATGATCAGAACGCCGTCGCGTTCAACCACTTTGCGTTTTGCCGCTCTGTACAAGGGAACAATCGGGATGTTCTCCAGATGGATGTACTGCCAGACATCCAGTTCCGTCCAGTTGCTCAGCGGAAAGACTCGGATACTCTCGCCCTTGTTGACTCGCGTATTGTAAAGATTCCACAATTCGGGGCGTTGATTCTTCGGATCCCAGCGGTGATTTTTGTCGCGGAATGAGAACACTCGTTCCTTCGCGCGGCTCTTCTCCTCATCGCGACGCGCCCCCCCGAATGCCGCATCGAAGCCATACTTGTTCAAAGCGGCTTTCAGCGAATCGGTTTTCATGATCTCCGTGTGCTTTTCGCTGTCATCCAGGGGATGGATGTTCAGCTTCACGCCCTCCTCATTGATATGAACCAGCAGGTTCAGGCCCAGTTCGTCACGGACGTACTGATCACGGAAGTCGATCATGGATCTGAACTTCCATGTCGTATCGACGTGCAGCAGAGGAAACGGAGGCTTGGCGGGATAGAACGCCTTCATCGCCAGGTGCAGCATGACTGCAGAGTCTTTGCCGACTGAATAGAGCATCACAGGATTGTTGAATTCCGCGACGACCTCGCGAATGATGTGAATGCTCTCCGCCTCAAGTTGCTTCAGATGGGTGAGGTTGTAGTCGCTCATGGTCTTCCTGGAGCGGGCCTTGTGAATAGGTAGGGGCTTTGCGAGTGTAGTCACACGCTCAAATGCTGTTTAGGGGAGTTTCGATCGACAATCAACCCCGGTCTGCGGCGACGTCGCATTTGCGATAATCTGGTAGTTCATCAGCACCCACTGTTTGCGTTCCCGAACAGGATTCGGCTTGACCGGCCAGACAAATCTCCCCCGGCTGAGAGCCGGCCTGTGCCTTCGGCGATTGGCGTGGTGCCGCGTGGTGCGTTGACCACACGGTGTCCGACCCGCTTTGTCCGCGGCATCCTTTGTAGGGCCTGTTTCCACACGCCGATACGTCACCCCAAAGCCCAACGGCCCGTAGGAACTGGCCCGACTCCGTGAACGCGTTCCCAGTGCCACTCACCGTTGTCGGTGCCACCCACCTACCGTGGCATGTCTCCCCCGGCTGAGAGCCGGCCTGTGCCTTCGGCGATTGGCGTGGTGCCGCGTGGTGCGTTGACCACACGGTGTCCGACCCGCTTTGTCCGCGGCATCCTTTGTAGGGCCTGTTTCCACACGCCGATACGTCACCCCAAAGCCCAACGGCCCGTAGGAACCGGCCCGACTCCATGAACGCGTTCCCAGTGCCACCACCGTTGTTGGTGATTGTCTCGGTAGCCATTGAGCGATGGCATCCGCACGACGAATCCACCCGCTTTCGACGCTGGATGAAACGCGTCTCCGGGAAGCGATATTCAACGCATTGCCCTCATGTCATTGCTGCCGGGGCGCCATCTAATGAGAACGTTCTCGAAAAGCAAGTAGGAGAAATTGCAGCCTTTCACGTGAGAACGCGTTGCTACTCCCCGTCATTAGTGGCAGTTATCTTTCAACAAATCCTCGTGGAAATGTCGTTTAATGAGCTTGCGGGACGCGCGAATGCCTCGGGAGTTGATTCGGTTCGGGAAAACTGTCGGCGCATTGTTGAACAGATCATCAAAACAAACGAGCTTCGTCTGCGCACAAAACTTCGCCGTTCTCCACGAATATCAATTTGGCTGCAATGCTTTTCACACTTAAAACCTTCTTCGCAGCACTGCTGCCAATGCTAAAGATGCGATAAGCAGCAGTCCGCTCGGCTCGGGAACAGTACTACCGCCCGAGCCCCCTCCCCCCGTCGGGGCTGTGGACCCGGGGGTTCCTGCCCCGCTACCCAGTACACTGAAACCCGATAAAGCCTGCCCTCCGCCATCAAAGAAACC
>JAFMMM010000022.1 GCA_017859815.1 Planctomycetota bacterium
GGAAGGACTGTGCGTCACCAATGAAGACTTTATTGTTCTCTGGCATAACGAGATTTTTCGCCGGCTGATTAGTGCTGATGCCGACCAGCCGCTGCTGCAGTCCAGTATTCCGGACCTGCTTGAGGCGGCCGATGACAACACGCTCGAGCAACTCGCACCACCTTCCGCAAAGGGCCTGTCGGTTCGGTACCAGTTCCGACGCGAAAACGGCGCGGTCCTGGCGCTGCGTATCAGTCGCCTGCCGGCAGACCAGAAGAACCTGCTGGTCACGTTGACGGACGTTTCCGCCGAGATGCTGCTGAAGCAAAAACACGAGGCGATCTATCGAGCCGGACTGGAACTGGGGAATCTGTCACCCGACGACGTCGCCAGTATGACTCCCGAAGAACGAGTTGCCCTGCTGACCGATCAGATCCTGCAGCTGACTCAGGAAGTGCTTGGCTACGACCGCTTTGAACTGCGGCTGTTGAATCCCGAAAGTTCCGAGCTGGAGCCCCTGTTGGAATTTGGCATGTCACAGGAAGCAGCGGAACGACAACTGTTCAGCTCTGAGTCCGGCAATGGGGTCACCGGCTTTGTGGCATTCAGCGGGCAGAGTTACCTCTGCGTCGATACCAAGAGTGATCCACTGTACCTCTCCGGTGCCAGCGACGCGCGCAGTTCGCTGACCGTCCCGCTGATGATTCGCGATACCGTTCTGGGAACATTCAACGTCGAAAGTCAGGGCACTCTGGCCTTCGATCAACAGGACCTCGATTTCTTTGTTCTGTTCAGTCGTGTGGTGGCCAGCGCCCTGAATCAGCTGCAATTACTGGAAGTCGAAAAAACAATGGCCGCGACCGCCAATACGGATCGACTGCGGCGGGAAGTTGCTGAACCTTCCGACGAAATTTTGAAGGCGACAACGTGGATTCTGGAACGTTACATCGGCCATGACCCGGACGTCTGCGAGCGACTGCATCTGATTGCCGATCGTATTCGACGGATTGCCTCCAATGTTGGCAATGTCGAAGAGAATCAGTCGGGACCGGGACTCAAGACCGGAATCACCAGCAGGCCGCCTCGACAGCTGCTCAAGGGGCAGCGGGTGCTCGTCGTCGATCAGGACGCCATCGCTCGCGAGGATGCTCACAACCTGCTGGGGCAGATGGGATGTCAGGTCGAAGCTGTTCAGACAGCGACCGACGCCCGGTCGATGCTTCGCAATTACAGTTATGATGTCATTTTGATGGACATCAATCTCAGCGATGCCAGTGGCTACGAATGCTTCAGCCAGCTGCGGCAAATCAATCCCAGTGTCCCCATCATCATGATGACCAGCTTCGGTTATGACTCCACCCACTCCATCATTCGTGCTCGTCAGGAGGGAATGAAGGCGGTGTTGTTCAAACCATTCCGGCGGGCACAAATGCTGGACGAGCTGGAGAAAGCACTGACACCTGCGAATGCCAAAGAAAGCAAAGACGGCTGATCGGATCGACCAACCAGCCGCCTGCCGGGCCTCTGCCTGCAGTGATGTCACCCGTTCTCAGCGTTGTGATGACCACGATTACCGGGCAGCCTCCAGCTTCAGTGCCGTCCGGACGAGGTCCGGAAGATATTTCATCGGCACGGAACCCTGATTCAGCACGGCTTCGTGGAATCTGCCCAGACTGAACTGATCGCCCAGCTCCCGCTGCACCTGCATGCGCAGTCGGTAATGAGCCATTCGCCCGGCAAAGTAAGTGCTCAGCTGAGTGGAACTTTGCTTTGCTCGAATCACCTTCAACTGTGCTTCACCCAGTGACTGATAAGCCTGCACTGTCAGCAGTTCCATCGCTTCTTCATCTGTCATCTGTGTGCAGTGCATGCGGTAGTCCAAAATCGCATTCACAACCGCGCGCAGATAAAACTTCAGCTGATTCAGTCGAAGTTGCAGACTGCCTTCTCCATAGCCCTGATCCAGCATCATCTGCTCGGTGTACACAGCCCAGCCTTCAATGAAAACGCCTGACTGCAATACACGTCGAATCAGCGACGGGCTGCGATTGCTGTACTCCAGTTGCACATAGTGCCCCGGCCATGCTTCGTGAATTGTCAGCACCTGCAGCATATGACGATTATATTCTTCCAGGAAACTCCGCACCCGTTCTTCGCCCCAGGCAGCCGGTGGAGGACTGACCGCATAGGAGCTGATCCCCTCCGGATCCAGCGGCAGGGCTGAGTCCAGATAGGCAAGCGAGTTTCCTCGACGAAACTCAGGCATCTCGATCACCTGGCAGCGATCGGGATCCGGCAGTGTCAGAATATCCTGCCTCGTGATGAATTCCTTAATCCGTCCAACAGTGGCCCGAGCGTCATCAACAAGGTCTTCCGGTTTACCGTGCTCCTTACTGACAGCGGCAATCACCAGACTGATGGTTTCCCGCCGTCCGGCCGCATCATCCGGTGGCAGCGGACGGCCGGAATAATAGCTGCTCCAGAGTTGTCTGGAAACGAGATACAGCTCGTCCTGAACCCGGTCAAACTCCTGCAGCGCATCATCGAGAAGTTCTCGCGCGGACACGCCGGCGTTCAGCACCAGTTGCAGCTTCTCGCTGAATCGAGCTGGCCCCAGACGCCATTCTCCATTCGCTCGCAAACGCCGGCTGTCGAGCAGAAATGCCTGATGCTCCTGCAGTGCCGGCAAAATCGCCGTCGTCGCCGCTCGCAGTTCTGCCAGCTGTTCTGTTTCGCCAACAAGGTCAAAAATGCTCTGCTCGTAAAACCGAATGGCCCCTTCATTCTGGAGGATGGCCGTCTCAAGGATCGTCGGTGGTGACTCCCGCAGGTTTTCGCGAGCTGTGCGAACAATTCGAGGAATCTGCTGCATGCGAGCAATGGCGTTGCGAATGTTCTCTTCCTGTGGAAGCGTTGACTGAACCAGCAGCGAATACACCGAGTCCGTGATGTAGCGTCCGTAGGTTCGCGGATCTTCTTCAAATGGCCGCGTGTTCTCCGCCAGCCAGATGCTGCGATTCAGGTCGTCTCGCAAAATCTCAAAATCCACCCGGCCAGCAGCGGTCAACTGATCGAGCGGAATTTCCCGAGGCAATCGACGCAGCGTATCACGATCGTGCTGCAGCCACTCCTGACGCGCCTCCGCAGAAACGTCGTCAAGCAGATGGTCGAAGCGATGGTCGCCCAGCATTGTGGCTTCGTAAGGCCTCAGTCGAAAATTCTCTTCCAGCCACTCGCGAAAAAACGCTTCCAGTTTTTTGTCCGCACTGCCAGCCTCGTCAGCTCGACAGAATCCGGTGAGCAGGCTGCAGATTACAGTGCACAGCAGGAATCCCCGCATCTCGATCTCTCCTCTGTTCATCATCAACAGGAACCGGTTTCAGGGCACAACCTGGCGACCCAACCGCAGTGTAACTGTTGATGATACGAAGCACAGACTGACGAGTGAGATTTGCGTCGGTTTAGACCAGCACCAAAATCGCCAGCAGCACGTTAAACAGATTGAAGAGCAGGTGCACCAGCACAACGGTCAAATAGCTGCGCCGCTGCAGATATGTGTAACCCAGCACAAAGGCCAGTGGAAGCAGAGCAATCCCGTCGGGGATGCCGTGAGCCATCCCGAACAGTAACGCTGTGATTGCCGGTGCAAAGCGAGCCAGATTTGTACGCAGCAACCCGCCCAGAATCACCACACGAAACTGCAACTCTTCTGCCAGAGGTGCCATAAAGACCGCAGCAACCCCAATCATCAGCATCATCTTCTGACCTGCTTCGGTTTGCAGAATCTCCAGCAGCGGATTGTTTCCAGGTACTTCCCCCGTCACCTTTGTCATCAGGACAACCATGAGCAAACGCAGAATCATGGTGGGAAGATACACAACAAGCGCAACTTCACCCGCCACAAGAAGCTCTTCCCGGACTGAAACACGATTCAACGAAGCCGCCTCGTCCGCCGAACGAACCGCTTCGTCGCCACCAACCTCAGCGGGGTCTTCAACATCAGCGGCGACCAGCTCAGACCATAATTCTGCTGACGGCACAGTGACATCGGTATCCAGTTGCTGTGTCTGCGGATCAAATCGCGGAGCGTGACGCCGAAGATACATTGCCAGTCCGAGACAAAGCATCAGCATCAGGTTCATGCCCACCGTCTGTACGACGATATTGCGGGCCATCTCTTCCGCTTCTGCATCAGGGATCGGATTCACTTCACGATCGTCAATCGCACCGCTGTCTGTCGGCTCAATAACGCCCTCGTCAGGGTCACCAGCTTCGCTGTCAGCTGTCGTCGGCGTCCGGGGACCGTCACCCTCGCCCGTCTCTGAGAAGGTCGTTGCCAGGACCAGCCCGACAAGAGCGATGGAAAAAATCAGAATTGCCGCGGTCAACCCAAAAGGCACAGCAAAAATTCGCCGCTTTGACTGCTGCAGCAGGGGAACGCCGCGGCGAAAGCGTTCGATCCAGGAAATCCCGACAGCGAAGCTGGCTGAACCAGCAGCCATGACCATCAGGCCAGCGATAATCCGCGTCGGCGTCAGCTCTTCCGCCCCCGGCATGGCTGCAGCGGCATCGCCATTCTCAACCTGCAGCAACAGCAGTAAATCAGACAGGATTTCCATGGCAGGTCTGCTCCGGCAGGAGAAAACGATCCGGATGGTGGAATTGAGATCGACAGACTCGCCACGACGTGGCGGCAGACATACGATTTCCAAAACTAGCACATCAACCGGGAGTCATCAGCAGTGTCGACTATTCTTGACGAAATCATCGCACGGAAACAAAAGGAAGTTCTAATTGCACGGAAGGCGCGTCCGCTGGAGCAGATTGAGGAAACACTTCCTGATCTTCCCGAACCACGCGGGTTTCTTCAGGCGCTGCGCCGGGCGCATTCCCCGGCTCTGATCGCCGAAATCAAGAAAGCGTCGCCCTCAGCAGGGTTGATTCGGGAAGATTTCGATCCTCTCCGGATCGCCCACGAATACGAAGCAGCCGGAGCTGCCTGTCTCAGCGTTCTGACTGATGAGCACTACTTTCGCGGACACCTCGACTATCTGCGTCAGATCACAGGCAGCGTCTCGATCCCCGTGATGCGCAAGGAGTTCATCATTGACCGCCACCAGATTGCGGAAGCCCGCGAAGCCGGTGCAGACTGTGTACTGTTGATCGCTGAATGCCTGAATGATCATCAGTTGAATGATCTGTATCAGTATGCCCGACAGCTGCAACTGGATGTTCTGATTGAACTGTATGAACCGGAGAATGTTCCGCGGGTACTGGCAACCGGTACGGAATTACTGGGTGTCAACAATCGCAACCTGCGGACATTCGTGACCTCACTGGAACACACATTCACCATCCGCAAACAGATCCCTGATCACATCCTTTTCGTGAGCGAAAGCGGCATTCGCACTCACGATGACCTGATCCGCCTGCGAGCACATCAGGTGGGCGGTGTGCTTGTGGGCGAAAGCCTGATGCGCCAGACCGACATTGGCGTTGCTGTCAAAGAACTGCTGCACGGCTAAGAAAAAAGCACTGACCAGGCGTCAGTGCTTTTCGCATTCAACGTCATCTGCGCGGTGCCGCTAATCAATCCTGCTCGACAACCCAGATGTTGCGATAAACAACCGGATTTCCGTGTCCCTGCAGATAAATGACGTCCGGACCAGGACCTTCAGGATTCTTCCCGGGGGTCCCGTGAGGAAGTTCCAGATCCTTGTGGATCACAATTCCATTGTGACGAATCGTCACGCGGGCGTTGTGGACCTTACGATCTCCATCATAGCGGGCGGCTGTAAAATCAATGTCGTAGGTCTGCCATGTCAGCGGAGGAAAACAAGCGTTCACAGCCGGACGGGAAATGGAATAGATGCCACCGCACTCGTTGTTCTCGCCTTCCAGTCCAAACGAATCCAGAACCTGGCACTCATACCTTCCCTGGATATACACACCGCTGTTTCCTCGGGCCTGACCGCGAGCCTTAGGCTTGAACGGGGTGCGGAACTCAATGTGCAGCTTGTGACTGCCAAATTTGTGTTTCGTTTCGCAGTCTGCCGCCAGCAGATCGCCCATTGCCAGTTTCCCACGTTCAAAATGTTCTGCTGAACTCCCGTCAAACAACACTCTGGCTCCTGCTGGAGGCTTCGCTCCCAGCGTAGAACTCTCCCGTACGGTTCGATTCAGTACTCCAAGAGTTGCGCCGGACTGGGATCGGATTGTCATTCTGCCGGCAGCGATTTCCGCGGTTCCATTCTCATCGGAACGGAACTTCACCACGTCGCCCTCGGTCGTTCCCTGCCCACGAATCTTATCGGAGCCATCCCAGCCCGCTCCGGGAAGTCCCCCAACGTAGACTACGGCATCAAATTTTCCCTCTCCAAGTGCGATCACCTGGGCACCCAGGGGTACTTTTTCGCCGTCACTTTCGATCGCCCCTGTGTACTCACCCTGGATCCTGTAGTCGTCTCCGGCGTCTTCAATTGTCAGAAACGTATCCTGAGCAAACGCAGAAACACTGATTGCCAGCAGGGGCATCAGGGACATGACAAGTGATCTCATGCAACATTATCCTTACGAAGAAAGAATTGAAAAAGGTGGCCTGCTGTCGCCACCCAGGCTGCTTGCTGCGAGCTTTCGCGCATTGTCGACATTCACACCCAGACATGCAAATCAGAAGCGAGTTCAGCTTCGTTAATCTGAGCTCAGGATCGTCGCTCCGCGTTTCCCTGCCTTCGACCCGATCCTATACTTGCAGCACTTAACCGTTCCCGCACCGCGAAAGTCAGCCAAGCTATGGCCGTGTTTGTTCTGGACTGCACAGACTGCCACACAACGCTCAGGATCCGTGATCTTGACAGCGTCATCCCGCTGCATTGCCCGCGTTGTGGAGAACACCTGAATCCCTCGGCGGCGAAACCAAAAAACGGGCGCCCCGGGGGTAGCCGAAAATCCCGCAATCACAACCGAGCGGCCTCCAGTCCGCCTGTGGCCCTGGCTTCAACGGTCGGCCGAACAAATACCGGTCAGGGCTTGTTCCTCAGCCTGCTGCTTGTCACCGTCGTATTCGGAATCGTTGCAGCAGGATTCTTCACAGGATATCGCTACCTGACTCGCGAGCGCGGTTCCAACGTGGTCGTGGCTGGCGGTTCTTCCACAGCAGCACGGGGCTTCCGGCCCCCGCGGATCGATATTCCCCAAAGACCGACCTCGAACTTTCCGGGCGGCCTCCCCGGAATGCCCGCGTTGGGACAGTCCGGCGCAGGGTCCCGACAGATGATGAATTCAACACCGCCGGTCAGCCCGGCTCCGCCGGTGACTGCGGCGCCAATGGTCAGCTCAACACAGCCGGTTGCACCACAACCTCGGCAGGACCCTTCACGCCCGCAGGATACGGGCGACCCCAGTGGAGGTATTGCAGGCTCATTTCCCGGTCGATCACCAGCCGGACTGGGGGCAGAACGCAGGCCCGGATTCCCCCGTGGCCCTCGCTTTCCAGCAATGGGAGGCCCTCCACGGGGATTCCCCGGGGCTCCGCCAACAACAAATCCAGCGCAGCCATCAGGGAATGATCCGCCTGCAGACAACAGCACAGCAGGAATCACTCCACCGCCACGGTTGGCAACTCCCGACACACCGCTTCCCGATCTTCTGCGCATACTTGACGAAAGCAGTGGTGGCGCCCGCAGTCTGCCGCTGCGACTGTTGTCCCGCGCGGAACCCAACAATGCACTCCGTGAAAAAGTCCTCACACAAATCGCCAATGATCTCACCGAAGACAATCCCTTTCTCAGGCAGATGGCAAGCGCCGTTTTCTGCCGCTGGGCAGGCCCCGAGCAATCCGCTCAGTTGTTGACATACCTGCAGAATTCGGACCCCTTTCTGCGCGGTGCCAGAATCGAAGCAATGCGGTCTCTGGGTCGGTTTCGGGATCCAAAACACTATGCAGTCCTGATCCAACTCCTTGAGGAGCCGTCGCTGCAGAGAGAAACTCGCGAAGTCCTGACTGATATCGGAAGCGATCTCGAGCCATTTCTCCTCGAAGCATTTCCTCAACTGCAGGACCGACTGGCAAAACGATCGACACTTGAGGTCCTGCGAGAAATCGGTACGGCGAAGTCGTTGCCCATGCTGCAGAAACTTGCCGAGTCACCCGACTTTTCCGTACGCCCATCCGCTATTTCCGCAGTCAATGCTGTTCGAGCGAGGATCGGTCCGGACGAAGGTTCAAACTAGGACAATTCCCCGCCGCCCAACAGGACTCTCAAATGCCCCGCCTGTTCGTCGGACTTCCGATTCCCCCGGTTGCTTACGACTTTTGCAGTCGGGCCGTTGCAAATTGCCCTGCAGTTCGGGCAACAGCCGTCACAAAACTGCACCTGACTTTGCATTTTCTGGGTGATATTTCTCACATGCAGCAACAGGAAGTGTGCGAACAGTTGCGAGAGATCCAAACCAATGCATTCGACGTTACGCTGTCCGGACGAGGAGTTTTTCACCCTTCGGCAGGTCACGGTGTACTGTGGACAGGTATTACTGACAGCATGGAATTAAGAACGCTGCAGCGACTCACTGGCTGGGCACTGACCCGTTCAGGCCTGCAGCCGGAGAATCGTCCATGGAGACCGCACGTCACCATCGCGCGATTTCGCAGCACACGATTTCCGCCTCAACAACAGCAGCAATTCCTTGAGGAGGACGGCGGCGAAAAACTTGTTTTTCGGACGACGGAGTTCCTGCTTTATGAATCACGAGCAGATCCGCCGGACTATTACCCGGTGGTGCAGCAGTTTCCTTTGCTTTGAACCCCAAACAAGAACACCCCGATTCGCAAATCGGGGTGTTCAGAGTGTTCATTAACAAACTCCGGCTCAGTGCAGCGGTGGCAGCGCTGGCATGACCTGCCAGCTGACAGGGTCAACCATTTTTGGAATGGGAACTCCGCCACCGCCACTCTGCACGTTGTCAGGAGGAACAGGCTGTCCGGGTTCTTCAACTTCTTCAACCGGAGGCAGAAAGTCCGTACTCGGCGGGTCAGCCGCAGGTGCAGAACACGCCGGTGGCGCAGGAGCGTTGCAGGCAGGGTCTGCCGGTGGAACTGGTGCAGGCTGCGGAACCGGAGCAGGGGCAGGAACCGGGGCAGGGGCTGGAATCGGGGAATTGCAGGAAGCCGGCGGGGCGGGAGCCGGAGTACAATCGCAGGGTTCGGACACCACAGGCGCATGACAACTGCTCTCAGTCCAAACCGGCTGACTGCACGACGGCGCGTGACAACCGCTCTCAGTCCAAACCGGCTGACTGCACGACGGCGCGTGACAACCGCTCTCAGTCCAAACCGGCTGACTGCACGACGGCGCGTGACAACCGCTGCTGACAAGTTCCGCTTCGCCACATTCGCCGCAATCATCAGTGTGTTGCCACGAGACCTGCTGAATTGGATTCTTCATCGAAACCGGCTGATAGGCAGGTGTTGACCGCCCCCACTGATCCCCGGGAAATAACGGACGAGTCCGGCTGATCACTCTGGACTCCCGCCGTTTCAACAACGGCCTTTTTGTCTCGTGTACGCGGCCGCACTCACAGATTTCGATGTCGTGGGTGCTCATGTATCCTCCCATCGCAGCGTGGTGGCGACTACCTGTGCTACTGCATCCGGTGAATAACGCGAGCGGAAGTAACAGAACGACGGTGGAGAGACGTGACATGAGATCGTTTCCAGATGGGCAAGCCGGATTGGCAATTGTCACCCTGAACAGGGTGTGAAGGGGAGCGGGAGAGAACCTCCCGTATCGCTCAGATCGGCAATCTGCCGTGTTAAGCTTTACCGGTTAGGCAGACTTTTCTGATTTTTTTGAAAAGACGGCTTCGCCGACAGCTGCCACCACCCGCTGCCCTCCCAGGAAAACAGATCCTAAGCACAGAAACCAAAACGGTTTACAGCCACAAGAAGACCATCTCTCCAAGCCCTTAGCTGGCGTGACATTCAATCCTTGCGGAGCTGCCAACTGCTCTGCCGGGGCGGAAAAAGCAGCCTTCAACGTTCAAGAAAACCCGATTCAAACTGGAGAATTCCGGCAGATAGTATCGGTTAAGCCGGTTTTAACAGGCTCATTGCCTCCGTTCTGCCGATCTCTTCTGGTGGGTCCATGCTCCCGGTCAATGCCTGCGCAACTGCTGGAGCCTGCGAGTGAGCCAATTGCGGCGGAGCTGTGGCGGCTCCCATCTCAACCCGCTTCAAATCCATGAACACCGCAAAAGAGGGGTGTCGAGTTGAAGAGCTCTGCTGTTTGCATTCTGTCCTGCATCGCTTCGACAGTGACGGTCCTTGCGATTCAGCATCAGACCGGACCATTGAGTCGGATTCAGGCGCAACCAACCGGCTCATCTTCCGGCACAAGGCTCGTCGAAGATGCGTTGAGTGACATTGCCGCTCCACGAGTTTATGACTCTGAAGGCCTGGCGCCGGATGAAGCCGTGGCTGCATTTGTTTACCGCGCGAACAATCGCAGCGTGGTCAACATCGCGACTCGCATCGGGGGCGAACGAGGATTTCTGGGGGAGAACCCCACGTCAGACTCCGGATCGGGGTTTATTATTGACCGCTTCGGTCACATCCTGACCAATCACCACGTCATTGAAGACGCTCAGCGAATTCTTGTCACGCTGCATGACGGTGTGGAATATGAGGCGGAACTGGTCGGACTTGACCCCCTGAATGATCTGGCGGTCGTCCGTATTCAGGCTCCCGAAAAAGTGCTCGTCCCGGTCCGTTTCTCCAGCTCTTCCGGTTTACTGGTTGGGATGCGAGTCTTTGCCATCGGCAATCCCTTTGGTCTCGAAAGAACGATGACGACCGGCATCATCTCCAGCCTTGATCGAACGCTGCCGGTGACTCGAGCACGCTCGATTAAATCCGTGATTCAAATCGACGCAGCGATCAATCCTGGGAACTCCGGTGGGCCGCTGCTGAATTCACACGGAGAAGTAATCGGGATCAACACGGCAATCGCCAGCCGAACTGGACAGAATTCCGGAATTGGCTTTGCCATCCCGTCCAATCTCCTGGCACGAATTGTTCCCGAACTGCTTCAGCATGGTCGATTCATTCGTCCGGAGTTTGGCATTGATGAGGTTGCTCGCACAGATCAGGGACTGCGGGTCACCACCATCGATCCCAGGGGACCCGCAGCGCGTGCGGGTATTCGTGGGCCTGAAGTCCAGCAAAAACGGCGGGGCATCTTTGTGTTCGAATCCCGCGACACCAGCAAGGCCGACGTCATCGTCGGGGTGAATGGCAAGCCAACGCTGCAACCGGATGAATTCCTTTCCGAAGTTGAAAGCCACCGGCCCGGCGACGAGATTACGATCGAAGTCCTCCGTAATGGGCAGACGATCTCGATCCCAGTGCTGCTGGAATAACACGCAGCCTGACTTCCCGGCCAGCAAGAGACCCGCCTGCTCCACTGCGGACCTCGTCATGTCTTCGTCGGCTGTCCGCTGTGATTAAGGAACCTCTCGCATGCGAATCTGCATTTGCCTCGCGCTGCTGACTGTCACGCCATATTCAGCTTTTGCCGCAGATGAATCCTCACCTGATTCTGCACGCATTCTTGAAGCAATGAAGCGGGCCACTGCATTCTTCACGGACTCTGTATCTGTCCGCGGTGGTTACGTCTACACGGTGAGTGTCGATCTGCAGGACCGTGAAGGGGAGGGCAGGGCTTCGCCAACGGAGATCTGGGTTCAGCCTCCGGGAACGCCAGCGGTAGGCCAGGCATTTCTGGATGCGTTCGCAGCCACTCAGGACCAGCAGTTTCTCCGGGCAGCTCGCCGCGCCGCCTCAGCGCTGATCTTCGGACAACTCGATTCCGGAGGATGGACCGACCGTGTTGACTTTGATCCACAGGGACGACGGACGGGGCGATATCGAAGTGGCCGCGGCAACCCCCGAGGCCGTAATTACAGCACCCTCGATGATGACAAGTCACAGGCAGCGCTGCGATTCCTGATGCGGCTGGATCAGCTGACAGATTTTCGCGACGCCGAACTGCACGAGTCGGTACAGTTCGCACTCGAAGCCCTGCTCAAAGCCCAGTTTGCCAACGGTGGGTTTCCCCAGGGCTGGGACCGCCCCGTCGAACCGGGGCCGATCACAACGGCTTCGTTTCCCGATTACGACTGGCGGACTGAAGGCCGGTTTAAGAACTACTGGGATTTTGAAACGCTGAATGACGGACTGGCAGGCACCGTTACCAGAACACTGCATCAGGCGGCAGAGGTTTACGAGGACCAACGCTTCCACAAAGCGATGCTTGCGTTCGGTGAGTTTCTGATCCGCGCACAATTACCCGAACCGCAACCAGCATGGGCACAGCAGTACAATCATCAGCTCCAGCCAATCTGGGCCCGCAAATTCGAACCTCCCGCAGTTGCGGGACGGGAGTCGGAAGATGTGATTGAAACGCTGCTGCAGTTGACTGAATGGACAGGCGACGAGCGATTTCTTAAGCCCGTTCCAGCTGCGCTCGACTGGCTCCGAAGGTCGCAGGTTGCAGATGGGCAGATTGCACGCTTTTATGAACTCAAATCCAATCGTCCACTCTACTTTGTTCGCGACACGTACGAACTCACCTATGACGATTCACGCGTGCCCACCCACTACTCATTCCGGTCCCGATCCGGGGTGAAACGCCTGCAGCGAAGGCTGGAGCTGATTCGGGCCGGCACGCGACAGCAACAATCGCAGAGTTTCTCGTCACTTCAGCGTCAGGCGCACAGAGTCCTGCAGCAGCTTGATGAGCAGGGACGCTGGGTAACGGACGGCTCCGGAAAACCTGTGAACGCGAAGGCGTCCGCGGATGATTCGAAGCTGCAGCTGGAGAGTAAAGTGTTTTGCCAAAACCTGAGCCTGCTGGCGAACTGTTTCACTGCAGTCACAGAACGGGAAACACAAGAAAAGCCGTCACGCTGACGCGCGACGGCTTCGTGTTGCCTATGACGATGCTGCTGTCTCCTTAGCCTCTCCACTGGTCATCAGAGACACGATGATCAGCGTCAGGAAGCCCAGAGGAATCGTCAAAATTCCGGGTTGGCTGAACGGCACAATGGCAGATGATGCTGGCAGTCCATAAACCTTGGAGAAAGTATCTTCACTCAGCAAAATCCAGCCGAGTGAAGAGATCATCCCGACTGTAATTGCAGCCACGATTCCTTCCTTTGTCACCCGCTTCCAGAACAGGATCATCACCAATGAGGGCAGGTTGGCCGACGCTGCCACGCTGAATGCCCAGCCGACGAGGAACGAGGGGTTCATCTTCTGGAACAGAATTCCCAGCACAATGGCCAGTCCACCCACAACCACGGATGAGATCTTTGCCGTACGCACCTTCTGATTGTCGTCCATTTCGACTTTCAGCACGCTGCCCAGCAGGTCGTGGGTGACCGCTCCGGCTGCTGCCAGAATCAGACCACTGACCGTGCCCAGAACCGTCGTGAAGGCTATCGCGGAAATCGCGGCGAACAGCCACGTATTCATCCCTCTTGCCAGCAGGGGTGCAGACATGTTTCCGTTGCTGACATCCAATTCACCGCTGGTCATGGCTCCCAGCCCGAGGTACAGCGTCAGCACATAGAAAAAGCCGATACTGGCGATGCCGACAATGGTACTTTTACGAGCACTGCTGGCGTCCTTCACCGTGTAATAACGAATCAAAATGTGAGGCAGCGAGGCCGTGCCACAAAACAACGCCAGCATCAGCGACAGGAAGTTCACTTTGTCCGAGAACTTCTCGCTGCGAATCCCGCGGAATGTGGGGTGTTCCCCCGGACGCAGGACTTCAGAACCCGGCGTGGGCTTCTGGTAATAGACAGTCGTGCTGCTGCCGTCCGTGTGCGTGATGGTCTCGTTTCGCCACAGGACCACCTTGCTCTTCTGCAACGTCTGCAGGAATCCCGTGGCAGTCAGCGGGCCGGTTTCAGTCTGCCCGTCGGGCAGTTCCGTAATATGCCCGATCGGATGAAGTTCCGGCTCACCTTTTTTCGTTCCCTTCTCAAGGCCGTTAACCAGAGTCTTTCCATCTGCGGTGGTTGTCTTTGTCTGCGCCTCTGTCAGTACCAGACCTCCGTCTTCCTCAAGGACACGCCAGACGGAAATCTCCTCCGTGTCTCGATCCTGAAGCCGCACAATGCGGGTCTTCAGACTTTCCCAGCCGTCTGCTGCCGGAAGAACGTCGGTGTTCTGCCGAGTCCCCACGATACCATTATCGTCGGCAAGATCTGCTTCGGTGACAGCAATGGATGCAAACACGTGGCCGTCAGCTCCACCACCGGAAACTTCCAGACCTCGATCGAGAATCATCGATGTCAGCAAAGCGCTGAAAACGACCAGCAGGGCGCCTTTGAGAAACTGTACCCACGTTGTGGAGACCATCCCGGCGGTCACCACAATCAGGATCACCACGGCCCCGACAATCACGACTCCGACCCATTGATCGAATCCCAGCAGGGGTGTTACCAGGATGCCGGCGCCCACCATCTGCGGAATCAGATAGAACACACTCACCACCAGGGTGCTGATTCCCGCAGCCAGTTTGATTCCCCGCGAGTTGAATTTGGCATCCAGCGCATCCGCGAAGGTAAACTTGCCCAGCCGCTTCATCGGCTCTGCGACGACAAACAGCGCCACAATCCAGCCCGCAAGATAACCAATCGAATACAGAAATCCGTCATATCCGAAGAACGCGATCATGCCGCAGATCCCGAGGAATGACGCGGCACTCAGATAGTCACCAGCAAATGCAATCCCGTTGACGAACCACGGGATTTGTCCGTGAGCGGCAAAATATCCCTCGGAAGATTTCGCCCGACGTCCCAGCCAGAAACTCAGCCCCAGCGTGAAACCCACAAACAGAAAGAAGATGACAACAGCCAGTCCGGAGGACTCGTAAATCATATTCAGGCCTCCTTCACATCGCCGGGTTCGGCAGAATCACGGCTGATCAGTCCGTAAACGCCGGACATCACAACAGCGCCAATGATCAGCCCAAACCCATAAACAAGTGCCAGGTTCAGACCTGACATCACAGACTGCTCCATGCTTTCCGGAGAAAACGCATTCACAGCGACAAAACCCACGTAGAAAAGCAGGTACATGGAAAACAGGACCAGCCCGATCCGGGAATTCGATGACATCTTGGTGGTACCCTGGAAAGAAAAGTCTGCGCCATGGCGTGATACGGCGCGAACAAAGGATTCATCTTCTCAAACGTATGCAGCTTTCAGACGAAACTGCGGGTGGCTGTTCAGCCATGATTCAATACGCTCTGTTCTGGAAATCGCTACTGGCAGAAAATCCAAAGCCTGCTGCAGCCGTTCGTTCGGCTCGGCACAACTAAACCGCAGGAAGCCGGCTCCTGCAGCACCGAAACACTCGCCCCCCAGACAGGCAACGCCAAAACTGTCGTCGGCTGCCTCCAGCAGGTACAGGGCCAGGCCGTGACTGGTGATTCCCAGCCGGTTGCAAACCGGCTTTACCGACGGAAATACGTAGAACGTCGCGGTCGGATCAAGCGAACTGAATCCCTCGATTCGATTCAGTCCTTCGGTCAGCAGGACCACCTTTTCGCGAAACTTGCGCATGGTGGTATCACGTTCTGATGAGTCCTGCATCAGTGCCGCGCGGCCCGCCAGTTGTACCAATGGTGGCGTGCAGGACAGCGTGGTGTTAATCATCTTGCCGATCGCGTCGGTAATCTCGCGGGATGACACACAAAAACCCAGCCGCCAGCCGCTCATGGAGTAGGACTTGCTGAAAGTGTATGCGGCAACACACTGGTCCAGCATACCGGGCTGAGCCGCCAGCGAATGATGCTGCCCTTCCCAGACCATGTGGCAATAAGGCTCATCACTGAATACCGCAATGTCACGTCCGCGAATGAGATCCGCGATGTCACGAAGATCCTGCTCCGTCGTGACACCTCCCGTCGGGTTGTGAGGAGAGTTCAGAAAGATCGCTCGCGGCGATGGATCATCATTCAGAAAGTCTTCGATATCTGATACCTGAGGTCGAAACTGTGTTTCCTGCCGCAATGGCTTCAGGACCGCTCGAGCCCCCCGCCGCTCGATGTTGGGAATATAAGTTGGAAAGTGAGGACTAAAGACAAGGCAACCATCACCCGGATTCAGAAAGGCTTCACAAAAGAACTGCTCAAAGATCTTCGCACCAGGCCCCACTGCAATCTGATCTGCTGCAGCAGGAATGGAGAATTCACGAGTGAGGAACTCGGCGGCAGCCTCGCGGAATTCGGGAATTCCCGGCGAAGGGCAGTAGTGTGACTGATTGTCGCGGATTGCCTGCAGCCCGGATTGAACCGCCGCTGAAGTACTGTTGAACGGACTGTCTCCGATCTCCAGCTCGACCACGTCCTTCCCGGCGGCCTTCAACTTCTTCGCTGCCGCCAGCACCGTAAATGCGGTTTCCACACTCAACGACCGGGCGAATTCACTCAGTGCAACTGCCATATTATTTGTCACCTCGGCAACAGAATTGAATCTGCCGCACTCTGCCTTTCACTCTGTGTCAGTCCGTATCAACGGAAAGTAAAAAAACCGCATTCCAGCCTCCCTGCGATCCGTTCAGGCCGACCGACGGACAAACTCCACGCGAGACTATGATCGAGTTGAGTGAAAAAGGGAAACGAGGCGGCAGAAATCACCCTGCCAGCAGCACCTGCGGACAGTCAAATTTGCGGTTTTTTTCCGGCAGAGCTCGTTCGCTGGTGCCGAAGTAAGAAGGAAAGGCCGATTTCACCCAACATTCGTTACGGGACGGCGTAAGTCAATTTACTGCGGGACGACCGCCCGGGCCTTCCTGACACACCTCCAGCTCCGTTCAGACTGCGAAATTCGCCGATGATTGAAACTCGGAACCTGACCAAGCGTTACGGTAACCTGATCGCCGCGAACGACATCACACTGCAACTGGACCAGGGTGATGTGTTTGGGTTCATCGGCCCCAATGGCTCCGGCAAAACCACCACAATGCGAATGATCGCCACGCTGCTGGCACCGGATCATGGCGAAGCCTACGTCTGTGGCAAATCCATCTATACCGATCAGGAAGAAATCCGTCGCCTCGTCGGCTTCATGCCGGACTTCTTCGGAGTCTACGATGACATGACCGTCATCGAATATCTTGAGTTTTTTGCCGCCACTTATCGTATCCCGGCCCATAAACGCCGGGCAGTGGTTGAGGAAAAACTGGAGCTCGTTGACATGGCCTTCAAACGAGATGCCATGGTGAACGAATTGTCGCGAGGGCAAACCCAGCGTATTGGCCTCGCCAGAACACTTTTGCATGATCCTCAGGTCCTGCTGCTGGACGAACCCGCCAGCGGACTTGACCCTCGCGCACGGATCGAAATTCGCAATCTGTTGCGGCGGCTGGGCGAAATGAAGAAAACCGTCATCGTCAGCAGCCACATTCTGCCCGAACTGGCTGATGTCTGCACCAGAGTCGGAATGATCGAAAAAGGACACATGATCGTTGATGGAAACGTGGCCGAAGTTATGCGAAAGGCCCGCCAACGTATCCTTCTCAACATTCAGGTCCGCGAAAAAACAGACGAAGCCGCACGCCTGCTGGAACAACTGGATATCGTGGAACAGGTCTCCGTAACCGGACAGCAACTCATCGAAGCCACGCTGATGCCTGAAACAGAAGACTACAGCGAAATCCCCACCGCTCTTGTCGAAGCGGGGTTTGCCCTGATGCTTTTCCGGGAAGAAGAGGTCAATCTCGAAACCGCATTCCTGCAGCTCACCAAAGGACTTGTGCAGTAAGTCGCGGGCACGACACGCAATCTCAACAGCGGCTTAACCAGCCTACTCGGCAACCGGGATGATCCGAGTCGTCCCGTTGGAGATTGCTGTCGGACGCTGAACACCGGCATCCATCTCCAGCTCCGACATCCATCGCCGAAGCTCCACATCGTACTCCACAGACAGGTCACTCTTCACCAGGTTACGCAATAACCCGGCGACCCCCTCGTCTGACAGGTGGGCATCTTCTGCTGTCGCAAAACGCTTCGTCGGATCCGGATGAACCAGCCCTCGCAGCAAGCGAATCAGCGATTCGCTGTGCTGGAATTCCTCCAGCGGTAACATCCGCGGCAACTGCTCCAGCAGATGCATTTTCGTCTGCACCAGTTGATCAAACGAAAGGCTGGCAAACGGGCGGGCACCGGACAGCATCTCGATCAGCATATAGCCCAGACTCGCGAGATCAGACTGCGGAGTGGCACGATATCCCGTCAGGACCTCGGGAGCTGCATACTCCAGTGTACAGGGCTGACCTTGCGGCGGTCTGCCCACCCAGAACGCAGAACCAATGTCGATAATCTTCACCTGACCAGTACGCTTCACCATAATATTGGATGGCTTCAGGTCGCAGTGCACAATTCCACCGCGGTGCAGGGCCGAAATCCCTCCCAGACACTCTCGCAGGATCGCCACGGCCATGCCGGGGCGCAGGCGGCAGTTCAATGCTCCCTCCGTCACAATTCGCTCGTCCAGCCAGCCCCGGCGTTCCGAATCCACCGATCGTCGAATCTGATCGAGGCTTTCCCTGCGCAGCATGTGCAGCAGATCCTGACCATCCACCCACTCCATCTCCAGCATATAAATGCCTTCGTCCACTTCGAAGGCGTGAACCGTGACCAGATTGTCTTCCTGGATACGTGCCACCAGGGAAGCCACCTCGGCCATCCGCCGCATTTCACGCTCGTAGCTCCGCGAACTTTCAAAAGCCGCCGGCGAGAAAAACTTCATCGCCACCGGAATTCGAAATGACGCTGCTCCTCGACGCTCTGACAGCATCACGCAGCCTTGACCGCCCGTGCCCAGCTTCCGCACGAATGCTCGTTCCGACGCCCACTTTGCGCTGCGGCGACCCAACAGCTCCAGGTAGTGTGACTGCAACTGCTCGTTTGGCTTCGGATCTGCGTTTAGAGTGGATTCAGAGTCGTTCACAAAGGGTATTTCTGTTGCGGCCAGGCGGGTGGGTAGAGCCGACTCGGGAAGTATATCCACAGGGATTAAAAAAATGCGAGATGGCCGGCAAAAAACCACTGCCTGCTATTCCTCGCTGCGAGTTTACGATGCCGCCCTTTGTTTAACCTCCCTGCCGGCAGACTGTCCGTAAAGGCCGGAATCCCGCGATGAAGCGTCTTCGCACAGGCGTCCTGAGTGGAAAAGCAAACAGGAATGCACCCGGTCCCGGAGCATTCAGGTGTCACCTGCAGAAAAATGGAATCCGCAGACTCCACTCACTTTACTCATTTTACCCGATCAGCGTATTTTTATCGGGTATACTGCGGGGAGTCTGCGGAATATGATTCCCGACCGGGGTCACTTCATCGGGATCTGGCCACGGATTTTATCGATTCTTCAATTCACTCCATTTCTGCCGATGATCAGGTCGCCAGGAAGAATGCCATGAAATCAGTGCTTCTAGCAATTGTTGTTCTAGCCACCTCCACCACAGTTCACGCCGGCGACAAAGACTGCCGCATCGTCAGCGGAATCTCATCGCTGTTCAAGCGGTCCAGCGGCCCTCCGGCCAAACGGTACTACAGGGCTCAGGACGGCTCCCTGCGAGAACTGATTCCGTACAGCGAAGCACTGCGACGTTCGGAAGACGCAGATCGCCTCGAAGGCGAACTTGCTGAGACCCGGCAGCAACTGACTGAACAGCAGCAACAGACAGCTGCAACGGCCGAACAACTTGCTGCGGTGCAGAAACAGCTTGCTGCGGTTCAGAAAAAACTGAACGCCACAAAGACAGAAATGGAGACTCAGCTTGCTGACCTCAACAAGAAACTGACCGCTCAGAAAAAGGCTGCGGAACGCCAGAAGTCACGGGCCGACAAAGCGGAAACCGCTCAGAAAAAGGCGGAGGCAAACGTCAGCGAGTTGAAAGAGCAGGGGACGAAACTGAACAAGTCTCTGGCCGACACGCAGCAGCAGCTGAAGGAAACCGCGACAGCACGAGATACTGCCGTCATGCGTGCAGATGATTTGCAGAAGTCACTCACTTCTGCAGAAGCATCCTACAACAAGGCTCAGGAAGAAATTACGGCCCTGAAGAAGGCTCTTGAAGAGAGCGAAAAGGCTGCCGAACAAAAGACGCAGACACCAACGGAAGGAACCACCGAAGAAACCCCTGAAGTTCAGGAAGAACCGCCGGCACAGCCGCCTGCTGAAGAAGAACCTGCGGCAGAGAACGATCCAGCAGAAGAACCGCAGGGCGAAGAACCCGGCGAATCAGCGAACTGAACCTCAGGAATTCGCTCAGAAATGATGAAAACGCTCGGTGAATCACCGAGCGTTTTCTATTTCACGCCGGCAGATCTCAATCCTCTTGATCCTGCTCGCAAGCGCTGTGTGCACCGCCTGCAGTTTGGTCTGCTCAAGCTTCGCCGAATCACTGCAAATAATCAGACACCGCTGACAATTCACACACGCTGCTTGACGCCACCCGCGTACACAATCAAACTCACCCGGAGATCTACCGGTCGCGTTGTCCAGCAGGCGCTGGATCACACCCCGGATCGCCAAGTCAGTCGACATCATAAAGAGGCAGGAATTCATGAGCGGACCCATCGTCCGAACGGGGACAACACCCGCATTCTGGAAGAACTACGATCGTATCTTCGGTGAACCGGCTGAACCGGGAACCGGAAAGAAGGGTGCGAAAAAGAAAACTGCAAAAAAGAAGGTAGCGAAGAAGGCTGCCGCAAAGAAAAAGTCCGCACCCACAGGCGGTAAGGCGAAAGCGGCCGCAAAGAAGAAATCCGCACGGAAAAAATGATTCTTCCGAACAAAGTCAACCCACCTGAACAACCACAGCCGAGACTCTATCGCCTGTGGTTGTTTTGCGCAGTGTTCCTTCTCTTCTCTTCAGAATCGCTGCTGCAAACAACTTTTCCCGCGCCTAATGAGCCGCACTACCTCACCAAGGCGCGTGCTGCAGCGGACCCCGACTGGTGCAGCCGTGACTTCTTCCTGACTTCAACAAATGCTCATTACTGTTTCCTGCAGCTGATCGGGCCCCTTGCCGCAAGGTTCTCCTTCTTCAGTGTTTCATTCGCCGGACGACTGCTCTGCCTTGTGATATTGTCCTGCGCGTGGCTGCGTCTTGGCTCAGCCCTCCTCCTGAGCCCGGTGTCCGCTGTGGCCGGAGCCAGTTTCTTTGTACTCCTCAGTCAGACAGGAAACTTCAGTGGCGAGTGGATTCTGGGAGGATTTGAATCCAAAGTACCGGCATGGGCGTTGGGGCTGTTTGCCGTTTCCGGCTGGATCACAGCACTCCGACAACAGCGCACGAAGGCTGTGATTGTACCGGCCCTCTGCAACGGCGCGGCCATCTCTTTTCATCCGGTGGTTGGTGCCTGGTTCGCAATCGCAGTCTTCTTCGGTGCGCTGATCGCTCTCGCGCTCGAGCGGCAACGGCGGCTTCGCACTCATGACGACAGCTTCCTCCCGTCACACCTGATCACCATGCTGGCAACCTACACGCTGTTCACAACCGTGGCGGCGATGCCGGGACTTATTCCTGCCCTGGGGTTTCTTGCAGGCAGCGATCTGCCACAGCAGGATCTCGACCGTGCGTCGTTCATTCAGGTGTTCTGGCGTCTCAGTCATCACCTCGATCCGAGATCTCTGTCGCTGAAGAATCTGCTGTTTGCCGCCGTCGTCACCGGACTTGCGGTCGTGTGCTCGAAGCGCTTGACGGAAACGCGCTGTGAGCAATCCGTACGGTTTCGGCTGTTGATGTGCATCTTTGCTGTGTCAGGACTGATCGCAGGCCTTGGATTCGTTGCCGGGTGGCACAAGCTGCCTGTTTCGGAAATGACGAACTGGCAGTGGAAAGCAAAGCTGCTGCGATTCTATCCCTTTCGTCTGTTTGATGGACTGCTGCCGATTTATCTCGGCGTTGCACTCGCGGCCCTGCTGCAGCGACGTCTGCCAACTGTGGGACGACAGCAGATGCGGACAATGATCGCGTGCTTTGTTGTTGTGCCACTCTGCACTGCGGCATTGCAAAGACCTGCAAGTCCGGCGGGGTTTACGCCACAGCAACATCAGGACTGGGTCTCCATGTGTCGGTGGATCCGCAACGAAACGCCCGACGACGCACTCGTGCTGACTCCGCGGGAATCCCTCGACTTCAAGTGGTTTGCCGAGCGGGCAGAATATGTTTGCTACAAAGACTGCCCCCAGGATGCAGCGGGGATTCTGGAATGGGATCGCCGCCTGTGGTTCCTGCACGAATGGACCCTGGAAAGCTCCTCCGATGGCCGATACGACAAAGAAGATCTGCTGGAGTTGAATCGCCGGACAGGCTGTGACTTCCTGCTGACGCGAATTCTGGGTCCGTTTTCCAGCCAGCCCATCCATACCGTCGGGGAGTGGCGTCTGTATCGTGTTCCTGCTGTCAGCACGGAAGCCGCGCTGTGAAGCGGAGGCTTCCCGAAGTTGGTCTGCGCGACGTCAAACGGATTCTCAGCATGCTGAGTTTCTGACGAGAACGTCACAGGTACCAGACACTGACGAAGCGGGGGCCGAGCGTTCATGGTCATTCAAAACCAAACGATCCCCGTCTGAACAGGGATTCAATTCTGCCCATATGGAACTTTCGCGAGAGATCTTTCACCCGCCCACTTCTTAATTTCCACTTTGAAATTTCCGGGCGTTACGGATGCGGTGGTGTTGATCTTCCGCAGCACATCATAAAGATTCGGCCGGTCGTGCACCTGCGACCAAAGTTCACTCGTAACTCCAATATCGTGATCTCTTCCATGACGCTGCCGGACGACCATCCGCACCAACTGCTTCCGGACCACCCGACGAAGAACTCGGTCCGCCACCTGATTCATCGGCTGACTGACGCCGGTACACTGACTTTGCCTGCCAGCATCAACGGACTGTACGCTGCGGCCACAGGGGCAGGGGACGACTTTGAGTCCTCCGGTTACCACAACGCCTGGCTCCGCGATAATGTGCAGATCGCGGCCGCGCAGCTGAGTGCTGGAGATTCCCAAATCGCTGTGCGAATCGTTCAGCAGTTGACGCTGTATTTCAGTCGCCATCGTGCGCGTTTCGTCGATATTCTGGAGGGCCGCGCTGACCCCACCGATCCTATGCAGCGTCCACATGTGCGATTCGATGCAGGGACGCTGCAGGAACTTCCGGAACAATGGGCGCACGCGCAGAATGATGCGCTCGGCTACTTCCTGTGGATTAGCTGTCGTGTTCTGTCCCGCGGACTGACAGAGCCGTCTGATACCCTGCGCGATTGGGTGTCGTTACTGCTGCAGTACTGGCAGCACATCGCTGTCTGGCAGGATGAAGACAGCGGTCACTGGGAAGAAATCCGACATGTCTCAGCCTCCAGCATCGGATGTGTTCTGGCCGGTCTGCGTTCGCTGCAGTCGCTGTCACTACAGACCACACCTGCTCCCCTGTTGCGTCCGGACGATCAACAGCTTGACTCCCTGGCTGAACTCATTTCGAAATGTGACCAGGCACTGCGTGGAATTTTGCCGTGGGAGTGTCGCCAGGACCAACCGGGGAAACAACGACGTTGCGATGCCTCACTGCTGTTTCTGATTTTTCCCCTGAACGTTGTGCAGGATCGAGTGATTGAAGATCAAATCCTGCAGGATGTCGCTGTGAAACTGACCGGTCCTTATGGTATTCGCCGCTACAACGGCGACTCTTACTGGTGCGCAGATTACCGCGACTTACTTTCGACCGAACACCGCACCGCGGATTTCAGCGACTGCCTGGCTGATCGTGACAAACTGCTCCGGCCCGGAATGGAGGCGCAGTGGTGCCTGTTCGACCCGATCATTTCCTGCATCCATGGTCAGCGCTACCTCGCTTCCGGACTTCCTGAAGATCGGCAGCAGCAAATCCATCACCTGCGCCGCTCACTGCAGCAGCTTTCCCCGCCCGGCGGAAGGTTTCCTGCGTGGCGTTGTCCGGAATCATGGTTCTGTGAACAGGGTGTTTGGCAACCCAATGACCTGACGCCGTTGTTGTGGACCCAGCAGAACCTGCTTCAAGCTTTGAAACTCATGCTGCAGACTGCAGAATCCGAATCTGCCTGACAGAGATTTGATGGAATCCACCTGCGGTATTATTCGTTTGCCAGCCACTCTGTGATTTGCCGACCAGTCCGCGGCATCGGCAGACGCTCCAGTTGCTCCAGGGACTGCCACTGACAGCCATTTGGCAGCTTCCGCAGCGGGCGTTCAGCGGGAGTACAGGCGATGGCCTGCAATTGAATGCGGTACCGTGTGACCGAATAGCTGAGACGCAGCGATCGTAAGGGCGTCGTTGGTTCCACGCCACAGGCTTCAACGATTTGTTCGCGAAGGAAATCGCTCAGCGGCTCGTCTGCAGAATCAAACAGGGAACCGGACTGAGTACGACCGCGCTGAGTACAGCTCGCGCCAACCGGAACGTCAGCAAATACTTCTGCGGAAAGTTGCAGTCGCGGAAAATCCCACATCCCCGTCCAGCGTTCATCACTGCCACGCTGTCGTACCAGTACTTTGTTCCGATACTGCAGAATCACCGCAAGTTCACACAACGGCGTGATCACCTGAGCCGGTCCCCGACATGGAATCTCATTCTGCAGCTGCTCTCGATGCGCCCAACAATGATCAACAAGCGGACAACGCACGCATTCCGGATCAGCAACACGGCAAACCCGCGCACCCAGATCCATCACCGCCTGATTAAAATCTGCCGGACGATCGGGACACACAATTGTCTCCGCGAAGGCCCACAACTGCCGGATCGCTGCAGTCATGCGGATATTCGTTTCCAGTCCCATCAGCCGCGCATAAAGTCGCTGCGTATTTGCTTCCACAATTGGAGCAGGAATCCCAAATGCAAACGAAGCGACAGCACCGGCCGTATATCTGCCAACTCCCGGCAGCTTCTGCAGTTCAGCGGGATCACGAGGAAAGCTGCCGTTGTAGATTGTGACAATCTGTCCGGCCGTCCGATGCAGATTCCTTGCCCTGCTGTAGTAGCCCAGGCCTTCCCAGAGATGCAGGACTTCGTCGACACTCGCCGCCGCCAGTGCCTGCACATTCGGAAACCGTTCCGTGAACCGCTGAAAATACGGAATCACGGCAGCAACTGTGGTTTGTTGCAGCATGATTTCACTGAGCCAGATGCGATAGGCGTCCTGCGATTCTCGCCAGGGCAGTCGTCGCCCGTGGTCTGCGTACCACTTCAGCAGTTGCCGGCGCAGGTCCACTGCCGACCGCCGCCAGCGATCCTGCTGCTCCGCATCCACATCGGTCGACGGTTTTGCAGGGTGGGATTTCTTACCCGCAGTGGCCGGCCGCTGTTTTGCCGCCATGACGCTGTTCCCTCAGTTGGTGCAGGGCATCCGATGTCAAAGGGAAACTACTGCCCCCGACTCGATGCTTTTCGCTTCAGCCCAACAGAGTTCCAGAGCGGCCAAAGCGGTATCAGCACTGATGGGTCCGGCCCCCTTGCCCTCACCCAGTGCGTTCACAGCAACCTGCAGTTCAGCGGTGAAAGCGCCACACCATTTCGCTTCGGCTCCGAGGTCGGGACTGGTCATTTGACCGTCGCTGTCCAGCAGACTTAAGGGCCGGCTGACCACCCATTCGCCAGCCAGAGTTCCGGCATCAAACAGCAGAGTCGCATTCTCAAAATACAACTCGAATCCGTGAGCAAACTGCAGCGCTGAGGCACCGATGCCGCCACTGACACTGGTCACAGCCGGACCATCTTCGTACAGATAAGATGTGTGGACGTGGTTCACAAAACCGTCCTGCAACAATCCACGTGAATAAACTCCGGAGGGCTTTCCGCAGGCATGGGCAATAAAGTGGTTATCGTGAATATGCAGATCGATTCCCCATCCCCCGAGTTTTCTGAAGTCCGACATATCACTGGACCATTCCGGTTTCGCGATGACGCGACGGAAGTGAGCGGCCAGCAACTTTCCGTAGCGCTGGTCCTGAATCGACTCGGCTGCAAATCGAAATTCGGGGAAAAAGGGCAGCACGTGAGCAACAAACAGCGGAGTACCGGTCTCTTCAGACGCCGCCAACATCTTGCGGCCTTCTTCGAGTGAAACGGAGATGGGCTTTTCCACCAGCACGGGCTTTCCCGCCCGCAGGCATTCCATCACCACATCAAAGTGCTGATCTGTTGGCAGGCAAACGTCCACAAGATCGATGTTGGGATCAGCAATGAGCTGCCTGTAATCGGTGTACTGACTCAGCGACGAAGTATCGACATGTCCGCCTCGCGGACCGAAATTGCCCTGGATCGACGTCCAGTCACCGGCCAGCTTCTGTGCATTGCGCGTGCAGATTGCTGTGACTTCCCCGCCCTGAAGATCTCGTGCACCTTCAAAGTGCGTATAACCCATAAACCCAACACCAACGATCCCAATCCTGATCACCGATCCAGCCCCTTCAAACCTGTCTTTCCGAATATCCGTAATGCGCTGCACAACGCAAAGCGTATCGCGACCGACTGCGGATGCAAAGCGGGGCCGGTCGTTCACCGCCGCGATCAGGCGATCAAATCGATGACTCACCCGTTAATTCCCGTTTAAACGGTGCAGCTGGACTTCCTGTACTGCCGCATGGTGAGGTGATACCCAGGCATTGCCGAGGAATTGTCTACGACCGCCACGTCCTCTGAAAAACACCAAATCGATGCTGATCGCACATCCGATTGACAGCAGGTGTCCGGAAGCCGTTTTCAGAATCGCCCTGAGCAGATTGTTCCGCTGAGTTTCCGTTTTTTACGAACCTCCGGCGGCAGCAGAACAGAACTACTGCATCGCGTGCTGCACTCAAGGTAGCATTCCGGTCCGCCCCAGCCTGTATCGCACTGAAAACAACTGCAGGTCCCACGAGGAATTCGACTCGGAGTAGTGTCATTTCGTCCGGTTCTGCGTCACAACCTGCTCAGCAACAGCGACTGCTTTCAGCCTCGTTTATCGGCTACCTGCTGATGACTCTGCTGACAGCTGTGAACGACAGCATGTTTCGCTGGATGATCATGCCTGTCGGGCGCGGCGTTCTGCAATCCCGGTTCAGCCTTTCGACGGACGAGGCCGGGTCGGTGATTCTCGCACTCGGGCTGGGTATTTTTATGCTCCCGTTTGTGATTTTTGCCCCGTGGGCGGGGTGGGCGTCTGATCGCTTCAGCAAGCGTTCCTCCATCATCTGCATGAAAGTGGCGGAATTGCTGCTGGTCTTTGTAGGTGTGTTCTCCATTCGCCTTAACAACGTCGCCCTGATGTTTCTGGTTTTGTTTCTGCTGGGCGTGCAGGCCACCCTGATCGGGACAACGAAACTGGGAATTATTCCGGAGATTGTTCGGCGTCGCGATATCTCGTCCGCCAATGGCTGGTCTGGTCTGGCCACCCTGGTGGGAGTCATCGTCGGTACCGTCGCCGGTTACGGGCTTGGCGACAACTGCGTCGCGACGCCGGCGCGGGGCCACTTTCTGGCACTGTTGTCGCTGGCTGGCACTGCGGTGTTCGGCCTGGTCGGTGCCATGATGATCCGTCGAGTCCCTGCGGCGAACCCGGAGGTTCGGTTTCACTGGAATCTTGTCACGGATTCGCTTCGCGACGCCCGTCTGATTGTGTCTCACAAACAGATTCTGCGAATCACTCTCGGCATTGTCTTCTTCTGGTCGATCGCCTCAATGGCGCAAATGTCCATCGACGTTTTTGTTCGTCAGGAACTTGCAGACAATCTCGATCGGGCAAACCCCAGCCCGTTTATGGCCATGCTGGTGATCGGTGTGGGGGTAGGCAGCCTGCTGGCCGGCTGGTGGTCATGCGGGCGAGTTGAGCTCGGCATGGTTCCGTTTGGAACCCTGCTCATGGGATTATCCTGCATTGTTCTTTTCTTTACGGTGGATTCACCGATCCTCGCCGGCCTGATGCTGATGCTGATTGGTCTTGGCGGCGGCTTGTTTAACGTCCCGTTACAGGCGTGGCTGCAGGAACGAGCGCCGCACGAAAAACTGGGGACAATTCTGGCATCCTGCCAGCAGTTGACGGCTCTTGGGATGATGGGTGTTGCCGGGCTGTTCTGGTTTCTGCGGGAGCAGTTAAACCTGAGTGCCTCGCAGATCTTCCTGATCTCGGGCCTGACCATGATCCCTGTTGCGGCTTACGTGATCAGAATTCTGCCTCAGGCCACAATCCGGTTTTTTGTCTGGATCCTCAGCCGTTCAGCATACCGAGTACGAACCTTTGGTGTGGAAAACCTTCCCGAGCAGGGCCCCGGTCTGCTGGTGGCAAACCATGTCACCTGGATTGACGGAATTCTGATTCTCCTCGCCAGTTCCCGTCCTATTCGCATGATCGCCTATGCGGATTATGTTGAGGGACCGTTGATTGGAAGGCTGGCCAGACTGTTCGGGATCATTCCTATTCGAACGACAGACGGCACTCGAGCCCTGTTAAAGTCGCTGCGTGACGCCAGAGACGCTCTGACGAATGGCGAGCTGGTCTGCATCTTTGCAGAAGGGGCGATCACACGCACCGGACAATTGATGCGTTTTGAACGCGGAATGCTGCATATTCTTCGCGGCACAAATGCCCCTGTCATCCCGGTCTGCCTTGACGAACTTTGGGGCAGTCTGTTCAGCTATCGGGGCGGACGCTTCCTGTGGAAGAAACCGCAG
>JAFMMM010000260.1 GCA_017859815.1 Planctomycetota bacterium
GCATCGAGTTGTCTCCTGCAGTTCCTGCCGGGACCGGTGCGGAAGTCATGCCAATTTCATGATCGTTTGCCTGGCAGTGTACAGCAAAGCTGCAGCAGTTTCGGATGATAACCCAGTGGAACATGGTGATGTCAGCGTTTTGTCTGATGTTGATTCTGATGTGCTTTTGGGCTGCGTGTGTCGTTGAAACGCAGAACGCTCTGCAACGCAATGTGATCATCATCCTGATCGCCGATCAGAAGTGGATACACCCCTGGCTGTCGGGGAAGTTCTTTCTACCAGACGCCACCTGTCGATTGACTCGCGGAGGAGGGCGTACGCTGCACAAATGCCGATGCTGCCCGCGCTGTGTGTTTACCAGGGCGTGCGGCTTTGCTGGCAGGAAAATACTCGGCAGGAATTCAGCTGACCAACCTGTTGTCTTCCGGCGGCTGGAATCCTCGCGCACGTTTGCGTGAAGACAGATTTCTGCGCGGTTGACCAGTGGAGGAGTTGACTTTGTCCGAAGCATTCCGCAACGGAGGCTACCGAACCGGGTCCATCGGTAAGTGGCATTTGGGAAGTGAGCCGTTCAGTCTGCCGGAGCATCACCGGTTCGACTTCAACACAGGCGGCAATGCACATGATGCACCGGAAAACGACTTCGATCCCTGGCACGGTTACTGGGCAATCGCAGGGACAGGGCAGCAAGTTCGCTGGAACGTGCCCCCCGATGGACAGCAGGGCGATGATCTGACGAACCGACTCACCGACGAAGCCATGAAATTCATCAAGCAGTGCGGCGATCAGCTTTTCTTTCAGTCTTGGTCGAATTGCGGAGTTCATACCCCGTTGCAGGCACCGGAAACCATGATCAGGAATTACCGTCAAATCCCTGCGCAAAAGCGGCGGGGCGACACGGTGTACGCAGCGAAGGTGGAGTCGATTGATGACAGCGTTGGACGCGTCATGGAAACACTGCAGCAGTGACGACTGGACCAGAGTCCCGTGGTCAATTTTACCAGTGCCAATGGGCGGCTGGAAAGCCGCAGACGATTCACCGTTACGGGCGAACAAAGGTTCGTATTACGACGGTGGGATGTGCGTGCCCCTGGTCGTTCGCTGGCCTGACTAGGCAAAGGCGGAAACGACCCTTGTTATCCCGGTGACCAGTACCGTTCTCTATCCCACCTGCCTCGACGCGGCGGGCTTTTCGGTCGTGCACGGCGATGGGATCCGTTTGAAACCGTTTCTTCGGGGATCAGTACAGATTGCAGATCGAGATCTTTTCCGGCATTTCCTACACTACAGGAAGCATCCGCAGAACTACCCGTCGAGTGTTGTTCGCAGCGGGAGAGGGAAACTCATGACCCGCCGGGACTGAAACTGTATAATCTGCAGGCCGACTCGGGAGAATCCATGGATCGCTCCACGACTGGACCGGCAGTTCCTCAGCAACTCCAGCAATCACTCACGGACGGGAAACTGCAGGTTCGGGCCCAACCCATGCTTCCCAACCCAAGCTTCGACAAGGCAGTTCGGGCGACTCGATAGGCAGCGACGCCCGGAAATTGTTTCGCCACCGCTGGAGCTGATGCGCCTGTACAGCGCAACTCAGTCGATCTGCCAAAACCACCAAATCCAAATTCCTCCCCCGGACCAAATCCATGCGAGATCTGTTTTGCCTTGCGGCGACGATTACAGTGTTTCTGAATTCCTGCTGCGCGATGGCAGAGCCTCCGAACATCATTCTGATCTTTATTGACGACATGGGATGGGGCGATCTGGGCTGCTATGGAAACGACTTCATCGACACACCACGAATCGATCAACTGGCCGCGGAGGGAATTCGGTTTACGGACTTCTATGCCGCCGGTGCAGTCTGTTCCCCCACGCGCTGTGCCGTTCAGTCAGGGCAGAATCAGGCACGAATCGGAATTACGGCTCATATTCCAGGGCACTGGAGACCCTTCGAACGTGTGATCACTCCACAAACCACGATGGCCTTGCCACTTGATACCGTAACGATTGCTGAATCACTCAGTGACGCCGGCTATCGGACCGGATATGTCGGAAAGTGGCATTTGGGGCCGTCATCGGGCTTCGGCCCTGCGAATCAGGGTTATGAGTTTGCCGCGGAGATCAACGGCCCCCATTTACCGGGTCGATTTCGGGTTGCCGGTCGACAGGACTTGAAACCCCGTCCTGACCAGTTTCGAACAGATTTTGAAGCGGAACTTTGCGAGCAGTTCATTCGCAATAAGGACGAACGACCGTTCTTTCTCATGCTTTCCCCATTTGCGGTGCACATCCCACTCGCGGGACAGTCAGCGCTTGTGGAAAAGTATCGTCAGCGTGCAATCGAGCGACGGGCGTCACTGCCCAGTCCCATTTATGCCGCGATGGTGGAGGAGGTTGATACGATGGTGGGGCGTGTCGTCGATGCCGTTGACGGTGCCGGGCTGACTGAAAACACCATGATTGTTTTTACGTCTGACAACGGTGGTCTGTATCGGCGATACGACTATCGTGCTGCTGCCGATGATGATGTCAGTAATCTGGAACCGTTGCGCGGAGAAAAGGGCACCCTGTATGAGGGGGGGATTCGCGTACCGCTGATCATCAGGCAACCAGGTTCCATTGCTGCAGCTGCAGTCAGTTCGGAACCTGCCATCAGCTACGACTTCTACCCCACCTTTGTCGCGGTTGCAGGTGGCGCACTGCCACAGCATCAGACGATCGATGGCAGTGATCTGGCACCGATTCTTAAATCTCCGGCGAGTCGACTGGACCGCAACGCGTTACACTGGCATTACCCGCACTTCCACCACGACAGGCCTGCAGGGGCAATCAGGGAACGGGACTGGAAACTGATCGAATACCTCGATGGAACGGGCGATGTGGAACTCTATCACCTAACGGAGGATCTCAGTGAGAAGCAGAATCTTGCCGAGACAAAAGCCGGACGGAAAGCGGATCTTCTGGCAAAGCTGCGAAATTGGCGGCAGCGGGTGACAGCCCGCATGCCAATCCCAAATCCGTCTTACGATCCCAGCCGCGCCGGGGAGTGGTGGAACATCCGCACCGGTCAACCGGTCGACAGTGATTCCCGCAAACGCTTTCCGCAGACCGAAAAATCGCTCTCCCCATAGGCGGGGAGTACCCGTTGCCGCGTCGTCCGCAGCATTCTCGTACTGCCAGGGACGAGGAGTAACACTGCTTGTGGACATTCTCGAGGCCGGACCAACCGGCATCTCGGCAATGTCGGGAGTTCGCACGTCCATGGCAATTGCGGCAGCGACCGCCCTGACATCGAGGCTTGCGACACCGAGTTTTCAGCTCATCGCTTCTTCAACTGGTGGATTCACAGCCCGCCAATCCTGTTGTTTCATGGGGTTCTTTGTATTGATTCATTCCCGGAAAGTTCCTGGCGGTGATTGTCATGTGCATGGACCTTTCACCCCTGTGGGCAGCCTGTGGCGATTTTGCCGGTTGTCGGGGTGGCGGATCAACCGGAGAAGTTTCAGTCTGAGGTATTCCATGGCCACAGATTCATTACCGGACGTCGTTGTTCTGATGGGGGTTCTGTCAGTTGTTGCCTTTGCTTCGCTGCCCCTGCTGGCGCGGCGTTCGGGCAAAGCTGCCCCAACGGCGGAGCTTACCGCAGCCAGAGTGGTCACATTCGCCGGATATGAGTGGATGATCGTCAACGGCAGCGGACAATCTCCCTGCAGCTCCTACTGCTATTCTGATTCCGGACAGAGTGTCTGGATTGACTACGTCGGCCGTCTGCACATGAAACTGCGTTGTGTTGGAAATGAGTGGCTCTGCTGCGAACTCGTCTGTCAGGAAAGTCCAGGATTTGGTCGGTATGAGTTCCGCGTTGAGGGTCGCCTCGACAGGCTTGATCCGAATGTGGAGTTAGACCTGAGCCTGGAGGCAGTGGATACGGTCGCAGCCAGCGATGGAATCGGCCTTTCGCTTTCAGGACATGGTGACCGACTGCGACCAACAAACTCCCAGTATCAAATTCGCCCTGTGGAAGTTTCAGGACATCGATATCGTTTTCAAAACAGTGCTGATGACCAGTCCACACACAGTTTTGAATGGAGGCCGACTTCAATTTGGTTTCAGAGTTTTCGTGGCCATCGCAGTTTTGTGGATTCACCGGAACAGGTGATTGCGTTTTATGGGTACGAAGGCGACCACATCGCATCCGAAGCTGACAAGATCCCTCGTATCAGACTGCGATTGACCAGTGAGCATCCCCCCTCAGACGGAAGGGAAGTTGAAATTGTTATCTCCGACTTTGTGTTCCATCCCATGAACTAAATCATCGTTCTGCTGTTTCCGCAGCATCCAGGCGCAGGATTGCACCCCCGCAAAGAATCGACAGAATGGTGACGTGACGGGGAATCCACGAGATCGCAGTGCGGAGAGGAAGCTTGATGAAGAGTTTCAGGTTGATGGTGTTGATCCTGTTTGGGATTGCAGGGGGTATCGCAGGCGCGGAGGAATTTGAAACTCGAACTCTCGACAACGAAGTTGGGGTGGAGTACTCACTGGATCCCTCGTTCTACACTCAGATCACGCGTGCCGAGGGGATTCTGATCGCATCATCGGCAAAGGTTTCTCAGTATGCTCACCATGAAGCGGCTTATCAGTTCTCGGCCGTAATGCGTCGGATTAACTCCGGGGTTGCCAACCGAATTCGTGAGGCGGGTGTACTGTGCCTGCTAATCGGTCACGCAGAACTCACGTCTGAATTGCCACAGTTTCAGTCGCAGCTCAAGGGGGAAAAGCTGGACTTCTACAACTGGCGGAATCGCGGTTTTCTGACTCGAAAGAACGATCGTCCCACAGTTGTTTTCGCCGAAGAAGACGTTCTGGAGTACGAAGGGGGGATGCAGATTGAGAGCATTCTGCTGCACGAGTTTGCTCATGTCATTCACCACAGTGGCTTCGACGCTGGTCTACAGGACAGGCTTGCCGATTGTTTTGAACGTGCCAAGGTCAATGGGCTGTGGCGGGATGGACGGGCGGCACAGCGATTTCGTCGAGTCCATGGTACGCAACCCGTTTCACTGCTCGACGAGTTAACAGAGTGGTTTCCTCAGCAGTCTCCGGCATTCCTGAAACTCTGCCTGAATGGTGGTGATGTGTTGGTGAATGGAAAGCCAACTACGGGCGACATGCAGGTCACCGGTGATGATGAAGTGATGATTGTCTTTGGGGGTGAGAAAGCGTGCTACGCGACCCGCAACAAGGCTGAGTACTGGGCTGAAGGAGTGCAGTGCTGGTACAACACAAATCGAACCATGGATCATGACCACAACCATATCCATACCCGGGAACAACTGCTGGAGTATGACCAGCCGCTGGCACGATTGTGTGCAGATGTGCTGGGGGACTCCGACTGGCGATTTGTTTCACCCCGCCAGAGAGCGGGGCAACAGCATCTGGCGGGATTTGATCCGAAACATTCACCTGTTGTGGTTGACGCTCCACATATCCGCCGTGCAGCGCTGGACTATTACGATGACTACTGGCGCGAGTTCTGGCCTCGGTTGCATCAAAAATACGCGGGGCAGTATCAGGAGTTCTCCGTTCCATTCAGCGATCAATGGCTGAGGTATCCCGGAGCAGCGGGGCCAGGCGCCGGGAAAAACGTGGTACTGATTGCAGCCGAACAGGAATACCGCAGCGAGCAGTCCATGCCGATGCTGGCCAGGCTGCTGGCAAAGGAACACGGGTTTAACTGCACCGTGTTGTTCGGTGTGAATTCCCGGGGTGAAGTTGATCCGACCATGAAGATTCGCTGGGAAGACAAGACGGTCGAGCACAACATCCCGGGACTTGAACACCTCGCGGAAGCAGATCTTGTCATCGTATTTACCCGCCTGCTGACTCTTCCTGATGAGCAGATCGGAATGCTGATTGACTACCTCGAATCCGGCAAGCCAGTCATTGGCATTCGCACGGCAAACCATGGTTTTTTGCAAAATTTCCCGTATGAGGTGGATGGAAGAAAAGTAAATTTTGGCAAGGACGTGCTGGGCGGAACGTTTCTGAGTCACCATGGCAACTGGCATCGGGACTCAACACGGGGCATCATTATCGAAGAGCAGTCTGACCATCCCATTCTTCAGGGCGTCAGTGATGTTTGGGGACCTTCTGATGTCTACCGGACATTTCCCGAGGGCGAACAGCTTTCGCAGGAGTGTGTCGCACTTATGCTGGGCCAGCCACTGACAGGTCGAAGCCCGGATGACGGACCAAATCCGAACAAGATTCCCTTGCCAATCGCCTGGACAAAAACCTGGACGGGCTCTGCCGGAAAAACGGCAAGGGTCTTTCATGTCACCATGGGCAGCGCCCGGGATTTCCAAAGCGCGGGCCTGCGACGATTAGTCACCAATGCCTGCTATTGGTGCACTCACCAGGAGTCGAAAATCGATCCTGCGTCGAGCGTTGAGGTGCTCGGTTACTATGCACCGCTGGAAAGTGGCTTCAACTATGAGAAGCTGGGTGTCGAACCACGTAAGCCGGAGTTTTATGAATGAATTGCTGCCGAGTCGCTGTGGCGTTGATCGTGTGCTTGTTGGCGATACTTCCGCAAGTTTCTCCGGCAGATGACGAGCTGCCCAACATCCTGATTATTTACGCCGACGATCTCGGGTTTGGCGACCTGTCGTCCTACAACAAGCAGTGCGCATATGAGACACCGCGACTGGACCAGTTGGCCGCGGACGGGATTCGCTTTACGGACGCACACAGCCCGTGCACCATTTGTTCTCCATCGCGTTACGGTCTTTTCTCGGGAAATCTGGTGTGTCGGACAGGACGTCGGCCAACTGCATTTGAAGGGCCCGGCGGTCCCAGTTACCTCGTCCCAGGTTCGATCTCACTGGGATCCGTCCTGCAACATCAGGGGTATCGGACAGGAGTGTTCGGCAAATGGCATCTTGGACTCACGTGGTACGACGAGCAGGGAAAGCGGCTGGGCGGTGGATTCAAAAATTCGCTGTTGATCGATTACGAGCGAAGTCAGCCACTCGAAGACGGACCTCAGCAGCGAGGCTTTGACCAGTCCTTCGTCACTCCAAACTGCCCGACCACGGATCCGTTGTATCTGTATCTGAAGAATGGCATGGTTGTGCAGCCGGCCAGCCAGAGGCATCGCAGCGATGATCTGCCGAACCTGGGAGGAAAATGGCGATGGGACAATGACGAAGGGTGGATGGCGCCGGATTATGACTTTATCGACGCCGACCTGCTGTTTGCCTCGCACACTGAGAAGTTTATCCGCAATCATTGCCGACAACATCCGACACAGCCGTTCTGCGCTGTGTTGTCGACACAAATTTCGCATGCACCGGTACTGCCCGCAGTGGAGTTTCGCGGCATGACGAAGGCCGGACCACGGGGCGATTTTGTTCGGGAACTGGATGTCCTGACCGGCAGATTACTCGATCTGCTCGACGAACTGGAAATCGCCGACAACACGCTTGTCATTTTCAACTCAGACAACGGTCCGGAAACACTACACACGCACTGGATGCGTGAAGATCACCAGCACGATGCAGCGGGGGGCTTTCGCGGAATGAAACGAGACGGATGGGAAGGTGGGCATCGTGTTCCATTGATGATGCGCTGGCCTGGTAGGATCCCGTCCGGACAAGTTACCAAGCAGCTGGCAAATACAACGGACATTCTGGCGACACTGGCCTCGTTGACCGGATTTGTCCTTCCGGACG
>JAFMMM010000261.1 GCA_017859815.1 Planctomycetota bacterium
CAGGCAGTCATGGTCGGGGAACATCTCTGTGAGCTGGAAGATTTGTCTCAACTCCGCATCGAAGGGCACGCCTGGGAAAGCGATCTGGCGGCTTTGAATCAGTTACTGGCAGGTGGCTGGCCGATCGCTGCCGTGACCGGATCCGGACAGCCACAAATGACGGGCTTGCAGCTGGAATCACTTGGGACCGGCGTTGATCCGGATTCTCGGCTGCTGCCCTTTTATGCCGGTCTGACGAATGAACTGTTAACGGATCGCACAGACACAGACGGTCGCCGCTGGGTCACCTGGAAATATCTGCCAGGTCAGCGATTCACTCTGCAGTTGCCAACCGCCGAAGCTGCTCCCCACCTCGTTTTGCCGGCAGCCGCTGTTGCCGAAGATGGTGTGGAAGCCTGTGTGTTTCGACGGAACGGTGATGGGTTTGAACGGGTTCCCGTGCAGGTCAGACACCAGTCACCCGAACAGGTCGTGCTGGTGGACGACGGCAGCCTGTTTCCGGGTGATGTTGTGGCGTTGAAAGCCGCTCACCAGTTACTGCTGGCGTTGAAGAATCAGTCGGGCGGTGCGGTCGATCCGCATCACGGGCATCACCATTAGCCGGTGTGTGATGCTGACTGATTGACTGCTTCATTCCTGTCGGGTGTGGAACCATGTTGAACGCCTTAATTCGTTTTTCGCTGCAGCAGCGTGTGTTCACGATCGCAGTTGCGATCCTGCTGTGTGTGCTTGGAACAGTGCATACGCTGCGAATGCCCATTGACGTCTTTCCGGACCTGAATCGCCCCCGTGTGGTCATCATGACCGAAGCTCACGGGATGGCTCCGGAAGAAGTGGAGACGTTGATTTCCTTCCCGCTGGAAACGGCGATGAACGGAATCAGTGGGGTGGAAGCCGTCCGCAGCTCGTCTGCCCCCGGTCTTTCGGTGATCTACGTCGAGTTCGACTGGGGCACGGAGATTTATCGCAATCGACAGCTGGTTGCGGAACGACTGCAAACCGTCACTGACCGGCTGCCTCCCGAGACCTCGCCTCAGCTGGCCCCTGTTTCGTCCATCATGGGGCAGATTGTGATGCTGGCAGTCTGGAATGACCGTGAGGACGTGTCTGCGATGCAGCTGCGGACCGCTGCTGACTGGGTTCTGCGTCCCCGTTTGCTGGGCGTGCGCGGGATTGCCCAGGTCTTCACGATGGGGGGCGAACGGCGTCAGTTTCAGGTGCTGGCTGACGCTGATCTGATGCGGAAATTTGATGTCGGTCTGAATGAAATTGAAATCGCTCTGACGCAGGGAAATGAAAATGTCGCCGGTGGTTTCCTGACTCGCCAGGGCGGCAATGAACTGCTGGTCCGCAGTCTTGGGCGGGTGCAGGGGCTGGATGATCTGCGTTCTCTTGTGGTGACAACTCGCGGGGAACGATCCGTCCTGCTGGGTGATGTGGCAAAGGTCAGCGAAGCCGGTCAGGTCAAACGCGGGGACAGTGCGGCGTTCCTTCGCGATGCGTCCGACGATCACTGGCAGGGCGGTCCCGCTGTCGTTCTCACTGTGACGCGGCAGCCCGGGGCCGACACAAGATTGGTCAGTGACGAAGTGATGAGAGCGGTGGATGAGCTGCGGGACGCCCTGCCACAGGGGACTCAGGTTCGTGCCGTCTATTCCCAGAAGTCGTTTATCGATCGAGCAATTGCAAATGTGCTCGAAGCGCTGCGTGATGGCGTGGTGCTGGTGGTCATCGTGCTGTTCCTGTTCCTGATGAATTTTCGCACCACGCTGATCACTCTGACTGCCATTCCGCTGTCACTGGTGATGACCTCGCTGGTCTTTGCCGCCCTGGGAATGTCGATCAATACCATGACACTGGGCGGGCTGGCGGTGGCGATCGGCGAACTGGTTGATGACGCCATCGTTGACGTGGAAAATATTTTCCGCCGGCTGCGGCTGAACCGCCAGGCTGGTCATCCGCTGCATCCCTTGCTGGTGATTTACCGAGCCAGCGTGGAGGTGCGCAGCTGTATTGTTTACAGCACCATGATCGTTGTGCTGGTGTTCGTGCCGTTGTTTGCCCTGGACGGAATTGAAGGGCGGCTGTTCGTTCCGCTGGGTCTGGCCTATATCGTCTCCATTCTTGCGTCTCTGCTGGTGTCGCTCACGGTGACTCCGGCGTTGTCCTGGTGGTTGCTTGGGCAGCCTCGGGAAGGTTCGCACGATGACGACGGCTGGCTGTTAAGACGGCTGAAGCAGGTGACGGGGCCTGTGATCCGGTTCAGCCTGCGGTTTCCGTGGCTGAATCTGGCAGCGGTGGCCGCCATGGTTGTGCTTGCGGCCGGGGCTCTGCTGCAGCTGGATCGCGACTTTCTGCCCTCCTTCAATGAAGGCACTGTGCAGCTGAACGTTGTGCTGCCGCCGGGGACCTCGCTGCAAACTTCACAGCAGATTAATCGCCAGGTGGAACAGGCACTGGGTGAGGTCCCTGACGTCGTGCAGCTGGTACGACGGACCGGCAGAGCGGAACTGGATGAACATGCAGAGGGGGTGAATACCAGTGAGTACCTGCTGGAATTGAATCCGCAGTCAAAACGGACGCGGGAAGAGCAGCTGGAATCCATTCGCGAAGTCCTGGCGGAGGTTCCCGGGATCGTCACCTCCGTGGAACAGCCGATCTCGCATCTGATCTCGCATATGCTTTCCGGGATTCGTGCTCAGGTCGGAATCCGTATCTTCGGCGATGACCTGGAACAATTGCGGCGTGAGGGCGAACGGATGGAAGCAGCGATTTCGCAGGTGGACGGTGTGCGGGATCTGATGCTGGAGCCACAGGTACTGATTCCACAATTGCAGATCCAGCTGAACCATCAGCAGCTGGCTCGGTACGGCGTGTCCGTGAACACGGTCAATCGGCTGCTGGAGACAGCTCTCCAGGGGCATGTGGTTGGGGAAGTGCTGGATAATCAGCGTCCGGTGGATTTGCTGGTGCGGCTTGATGGCGACCAGCGGGAAGATCTTGATTTGCTGGCACGGTTACCGGTGAAGCTGCCTCAGGGCGGTCTGGTGCCACTTGGTGATCTGGCTCAAATCAAAAAAGCCGGCGGGCCCAATACCATCAACCGCGACGATATTCGTCGTCGCATTGTCCTGCAGTGCAACGTGTCCGGCCGCGGCGTTGTGGATGTCGTCCAGGAGATCCAGCAGGTGGTGCAGCCGCTGGTTGCGGAATTTCCCAGTGGGTACTTCGTGGAATACAGCGGGCAGTTTCAAAGTCAGCAAACCGCGACACGGGCACTGCTGCTGCTGTTTGGACTGTCCCTGCTGGGCGTGTTTCTGCTGCTCTACTCGATGTTCCGGTCCGTGAATCTCGCGTTGCAGGTCATGGCAGCCCTGCCGATGGCATTTATTGGATCCGTAGTCGCCCTGGTGATCACCGGGCAGTCCGTCACAATTGCCGCGATGGTAGGGTTCATTTCGCTGGGGGGAATTGCCTCCCGCAATGGAATTCTGCTGCTCAACCATTACCTGCACCTGGTCCGCGAGGAGGGGGAGCAGTTGGATCAGAATATGATTGTGCGTGCCGGGCTGGAACGTCTGGCCCCGGTTCTCATGACCGCGCTGACAGCGGCGATTGGCCTGTTGCCGCTCACCATGTCGGCCGGTCAGCCCGGGCGAGAAATCCTGTACCCGGTCGCGACCGTCATTGTGGGCGGTGTAATCAGCTCGACGTTGCTGGATTTTCTGGTGCATCCGGCGCTGTTCTGGCTGTTTGGTCTGCAGTCCGCCGCGGCGGTCACCGCCGACTCGGCTGCTGGCGTGCAACTGACAGACGAATCATGACAAATGACTCCACAGATCTTGAACAACTCTGACGGCGATTCCTGGCGGCAAAGATTGTTGCAGCCTCCACCGGTTGACCCAGCAATGGAAAGACAGATTCATGAACGCGATTCCGATTCGATTGTTTTCCGTTTTCACAGCGGCATGTTTTGCCGTCAGTATCACGATTGGGTGTCAGCAGACTGTTGCCCCGGAAACCGCAGCGGCCCCGGAAGAAACCACTGCCGAGCAGCACGATCATCCGGATCACGGGCCTCATGATGGGGACCTGATTGAACTGGGTGATGGTGATTACCATGGCGAACTGCTGCACGATGACAAATCACTCACCATCTGGATTCTGGACGGAGCCGCTGCAGAAACCGTTGCTGCCGGGGCTGGTGATGCCGTCGTGAATGGAATCTACGGCGATGAACGTCAGCAGTTTGTGCTGACAGCACAGCCTCAGGACGGCGATGCGGAAGGAATGGCAAGCTGTTTTGTCAGCGATGATGCCACACTGCTGGAATGGCTGGAACGCCCGATCGCCCGACTGCGAATTTCCGTCAGTATCGACGGTGCACCATGGGCTGGTTCGATTGTTCACGATCACGATCACGATCACGACCACTGAGAGGCTGTTGTCAGCGGGCAGCAGTCAGCGGGCAGCAGGTAGCGGGCAGCGGGCAGTTTGCAGCCGTGGGCTTCGGTGTGGAATGCGGGTCACTTCCGGTCGGCAGTGGGCGGCGCTGAACGCAGGTGGTCAAACGGAAGCCAATTACTGCTGGCGGTTCTGTCCGCGCGCCGGATTTTTCCACTGCCACGTATCTTCCTCACGCAGCCGCAGGTAACTTTGGTATCGCTGATCAGAAATCAGGCCATCTTCCAACGCCTGCTGGATCCCGCAGCGTTTTTCGTGAGTGTGAGTACAGTTGGGGAAACGGCAGTGGGTGATGAAGGGGCGGAACTCAATAAAGTACCCGTCCACTTCCTCCAGCCCCAGGTCCCACAATTCAAATTGTCGAATGCCGGGGGTATCACAAACCCAGCCACCATGAGACAACGCCACCAGTCTTGCTCGGCGAGTGGTGTGCGTCCCTTTGCTGCTCCAGTCACTCACGTCTGACGTGGCCAGATTCAGATCCGGGTCCACGGCGTTCAGCAGCGACGATTTTCCGACTCCACTTTGCCCGCTGACCGCAGTTTGACGTCCTTTCAGCAGATGTCGCAACCGCTCAATGCCTTCGCCGGTACGAATGCTGGCGGGGACAACGGTATAGCCCACTTCTGCGAACACGCGGATCTTCGACCTGAGCTCCGCGGGATCGACAAGATCCATCTTGCTGATGCAGATGAGCGGCTGAATTTCGTGACGCTCTGCAGTCAGCAGATAGCGGTCCACCAGTTGTGGACGAAACTCGGGATCAGCCGCGCTGCAGACGATCAGCACCTGATCGATATTGGCCACCAGGACATGCTCGCGCCCCTGGCTGCTGCGTGAAAGTAATCCGTGCCGCGGTTCAACGCGTTCGATGACGCCCTGAAAGTCATCACCTTCCTGCCGAAACAGCACGCGGTCTCCGGTGACAACCACATTCCGGGCATCGCGAGCCAGTGAACGCAGGACGCCGCGAACCGAGCACTCGAATTGTTCTCCGGTGTCATCGCAACGCACCTGAATCGTCAGGCCGATGAAACTGGTCACGCGTCCGCGACGGCAATCGGCCTCGTTGACCTCCCGCAGCAGTTGCTCGCCATCGGCGGTCACACCCACAACCGTCCGTTTGCGAAACAATCTGCCGCGATTTGCAACGCGTTCTTCGCGAGATGCGTCTTCCGCAGAAACGTCATCGTCCAGCAGTTCGTGAGTCAGATTCTGCTGACGCACGCGTGTCTGCTTGTTGCGCCGCAGGTCCACCCGCACCTTCCGGCCCGATTTGCCACCGCGGCGTTTTCCTTGATCACCCATTGTGGAACCTCAGGCGATCAGGCACACCGGTGAGCACGGGCGGCGGGGTTTGGGAATCGGAATGAATCACAGAATTGCGGATCCCTTCACATCGATGCCCTTCAGACGCATTTTCAGTTCTTCGATGTTGGGGGAGATTTCGAAGGCCGCCTCGCGACTGATCAACTCCCGATTCACGAAATCATACAGACTGTCATTGAACAACTGCATTCCTTCCGTTTTGCCGATTCGAATCGCGGCGAACAGTTTGTCGTCCTCGTCTTCCATCACCAGCTTCCGCACCGTCGGATTGAAATTCATGATCTCCACGATCGGAACACGGGGCGGAATATCCACCAGGGTCTTGAGCAGTTTCTGACCCACAATGCACTTCATGTTCATCGCGATACTGGCACGAATCGCCTTGTGCATATCGAACGGGAACAGGTCCAGAATACGGGAGATGGTCCCCGGGGCTCCCGGTGCGTGAATTGTTCCAAAGACAAGGTGCCCTGTTTCGGCTGCGTGAATCGCGGTTTCGAAGGTTTCCCGGTCACGCATTTCCCCCACCAGCATAATATCAGGGTCTTCACGGACCGCATGTTTCATCGCCACGTGAAAGTCGATCACATCCTGACCAATTTCCCGCTGGTTAATCAGGCAGCTGTCGGGGGTGTAAATGAACTCGATTGGGTCCTCAATCGTCAGGATGTGTTTGTTCATGTTGCGGTTGATCCAGTCCAGCATCGACGCGATCGTCGTACTTTTTCCGGACCCCGTGACACCCGCCAGCAGCACCATTCCCTGGTCATACTTGCAATGATCCACCATGCATTCAGGAAGAAACAGTTTTTCAAATGGTGGGATCGACCGTTCAATCTTACGCGCGACCATGCCGACCTTACCCAGCTGTGTCAGCAGGTTCACACGAAAACGCCACGGGTCGTCGGCAACGGCAACCACTTTGGAAAAGTCCGCCCCGCCATCGCGGTGAAAAATGTCCAGGTTACGCTGGTCCATCATCGGGAACGTCAGCTCAATCATCTGGCTTTCGGTGATTGGCGGCATATCCAGTGGCTTCAGCCCACCGCGAATACGAAAGATCGGCGGCCGATCCACCTGCAGATGGATGTCCGAACAGTTGTGCTTAATCGCAAGTCGGAAAATCTTGTCGATCTCGAGGTCTTTGCGCGGATCAAAAGTCGATTTGGTCCAGTCGGCGATGAGAACCATCGTGAAGTCCTTTGCGAGCACGGTAGGGGGGCTGGCAACTTGTGGCTGCCGCACACTGTTTGCAATGTTTTAACACGAACCCGATCGGACAGGCAGTGAAAACAGTGCAGAAAATTCACACCGAAGGCCTGTGTGGTTTGAAGCGGCCACGTGAGCTGGGTGTTGTTTCTGCAAAAAACTGCCGAACCGATGGGAGGACTGGCGTGTCACTGTCTGAGGAAAGTGCAGATTTCTTCATCCTTGCTCGCATTCAGCCGGGACAGGGCAGCGTTCTGCAGTTCTCCGCTTCGCGAAAGCGAAGCTGTTTTGTGGCATGGACTTGCGAAGGAACGGGTGATTTTCCATACTTCCCGCTCGCATTCACTGCGGAAGCGATGAATGCTGGAAGGACGTGTGCGGTTCGGCTGCTAAGGCGGGCCAAAACACGCGGGTGGATCTGTTTTGCAAAGCGTACGTTCGGGGTAGCAATTACAGAGATCCGGTTCCGTGCTACGGGATTTTGGATCATGGATTGTTTCCGGGCGTGTGGGTCAAAGAAAACGGGACACGACGCTGCCTCCAATCGTGGCGGGCCCAGCCAAACCGGGTCAGGTCCGAAAGGAAGCAGCCCTGCGGCCTCGGTGTTCGGGTGCGTGCGGGGGCAGCGTCGTGTCTCGCCGATACGGGCAATCACAGCGATTTCCGAATGGGATGACTCTCGCCAGCAGACAGACAC
>JAFMMM010000262.1 GCA_017859815.1 Planctomycetota bacterium
GTGTCAGGGTTGTTGGGTCGATGTCGCCCACAAACAGCAGACCATTGACCTCGAAGCAATGAAGCGGCTGATTTCCGAAGCGCGCGCCGCGGGGAATTCCTTCTTCGGGCTGGTCGGTGGTGAACCGTTCATGCACCCCGAGATCCTCGACATCGTGGAGGCTCATCCGGACTGCTACTTCCAGATTTTCACGAACGGTCATTTCATCACCGACGAGACCGCTCGGCGGATGTTTGAACTGGGTAATGTGACGCCGCTGATCAGCGTTGAGGGGACAGAGATTATCAGCGACCAGCGGCGTGGTCGTGATGGTGTGTACAACCGAACGCTCGCAGGGATTGAGAATTGTCTTAAGCACAATGTGATGACGGGAGTCTGCACAAGTCTGGCAAAGTCCAACATCGATGACCTGCTGACAGAGCGGTGGGTCGACCGGCTGATCGAAATGGGTGTTCTCTACACCTGGTTTCACGTTTACCGACCGATGGGGCCCGATGCGACGACAGAGCTTTGTCTGACACCGGAGCAGCAGCGTCGAGCCCGGAAGTTTGTGGTGGAGATGCGAGCGCGCAAGCCCATCATCATTATCGACGCCTACTACGATGGCGAAGGCCGTGCCCTGTGTCCGGCTGCAAATGGGATCAGTCACCACATCAATCCATGGGGAGACATTGAACCCTGTCCGATCGTTCAGTTTTCCACGGAATCAATCCATGCGGCTGACGACTCTCGTCCGCTGTTGCAGAAGTTCACAGACTCGCAATTTCTGGCGGATTTCCGCCAGTTGTCACAGGAAACCACACGGGGGTGCATTGTTCTGGAACGTCCGGATCTGCTGGCACAACTTGTTGACAAGCACTCTGCAAAGGACGCCACTGCAAGAAAGACGGCAATGTCAGAATTGAAGTCAATGGTGCCAAGAACCTCGCAATATCATCCGGGGCACGAGATTCCGGAAAAGAACCTGTATTACCGGCTTGCGAAGCGATTTTTGTTCAATGACTTCGGTGTGTATGACGGGCACGACCACAGCCGCAGTGCCGCTCCCTTCCTGCTGGATCAGGCTTCACAAGAGGTGGAGCATCAGGAGCCAGAGACAATCGGTGCTGTTTCGGAGACCGGAAGCGGCGAGATCTGATCTTGCGGGAGGCCGGTGAAATCTGCAGGCTATTGAAACAGAAAAATCGTTTGCCTCCCGGATACTGATATTTGTTCAGGTCCATTGGGACAGGGAAAGATGGCACGGATGCCTTGTTGCACCACTTCTCGCGCTGCACTGCTCTCATGCTGGATGTGGGGGCTGACCGCTTCAGCCTGCGGCCAGTCTGAGGTCGTCCGCAATACAGAACCTCGGAACGTTTTTTCAGTCATCCAGTCTGACTTACCTGCGGAGCTGTTTGCAGCTGATCCTCTGCGACGCACTTCGGAAATTCTTCAGGATGCCCGGCTGAACGATGTCTCTGCTGTCGGAAACAATGCGTGGGCTGTTGGAAGTCGGGGGCAAATCTGCCGGTCTTCCGACGGTGGTTCGACGTGGACAACCACTGCCCTGCCCTTTGACTGCCAGCTGTCTTCAGTTCGCTTTCTGACCGACCGTCTGGGGTGGGTCGCCGGCTGGAAATACGAGACTGGTATTCTGCCCGGTTGTCCGCGTGCTTTGCTGCTGCGGACTCGGGATGGTGGTGCCACGTGGGAGTCCTGCGGTGGCCGAGACAACGGCGGCACCACCCACCGGGCAGCGCTGAGCGATCTTCCCGGAATTCTCAATCTGCACTGCTTCGGTCTCGAGGACCTCATCGCAGTCACTTTGGTTGATCCGGCACTTGGAGCGCACTCGCTGTTTCGCTCCCGGGACGGCGGATTGTCATGGGAGTCGCTTCCGACTGATCAGCCGTCCGCTGTCTGGACCACAGCAGCCTTTATGAATTCTGACGAGGGAGTAACGGGAGGTGTCGGTCAGGCCCTCGGTTCCGTCGTTTCCGGGGAAGCTGTGGTCTTGCAGCCGCCACGGGATTCTTTGCGGGAAATCCGGGCGTTGTCAGTGCGGCCGGATGGTATTGGCTGGGCTGTCGGCGATGGGGCATTCCTGCTGAAGACGCAGGACGGAGGAGTCACATGGAGCCGCCCAGAAAGCTCGCTTGCGACTGAAGTGGTGGATCTGGTCGATCTGCATTCTGTTGCCAGCAGCGGCGATCTTGTGTTGCTCGCTGGTAACCCGGGCAGCTGTCTTTTTCACTCGCTTGACGGTGGTCTGAGCTGGACCACGATCCCGCTTCCCGGTACGGGAGTCATTCGGCGTCTGATCGCCACGGACGATGGTTTTCTTGCTGTTGGCGGAATGGGACGGATACTACGGTCCGATCGATCCGGACAGCGATGGAGCTGTGTTCGCGGTGACGGATTGCGAGCCGCTGTCCTGGTTTTGAGCACCGCGGCCGACGGTGCGGCAGATCGTATTCTGTCGGCAATGTGCGCGGATGCCGGTTATCGGTCAGTTGTTGTGCAGCCGACGGTGAGATTGGAACCATCTCGGGCAGCATGGCGGCATCAGCAGTTAGTACGGCATGCAGGCAGCCTGAGTCGACTTGCTGTTAGTGACTTTACCTGTGACTGGATGTTTCCATTGTCTCAGGAGCTTCCCGACACAACTCATGCAGGCCTCATTGCAGCGTGGATGCGTCAGACAGACGGACAGCTGGCTCGGCTGCTGCCACTCCGTTTGGCTCGCAGCATCTGTGACATGAAGCCGGTGGCGATTGTGGTGGAACAATCTCCGGCAGGAGAGAGTGTCTCACAGGTGTTGCATGAGGCATTGCTGCCCGCCCTGAAGATCGCTGCCGAGGGAACCAATGCGGCCTTGACCGGTACAGCGCTGAAGCCATGGCGTGTTGAACTCCTTTGCCGACGCACTGATTCGGAAGCACGAAGTCCGGATGCATTTGAAGATCACGAAATACTGAAGTCTTTACGAACGACAACAGGGCTGGCCTGCGACGCTGGCGACAGTCTGCGGACGTTCCAGCCCGGGCAGCTTCCAATGCCGGCATTATCTTCGTATCTGGCGGTGCGGACACTCGAGTTCGCAGGTGAGAACAGCAACATTCAGAGAGTACTGAGCGAGCACGCAGGTCGCTCGGTGCGGCGTGTTCCCAGAACAATGCCAGGTTCGGAACGCGCGTCCGCGGCAGAGATTCTCCGTCGGTTGCGTACTGAAGCTGCTGCCTTTGCTGGTGCAGAAGTTCTGGCACTTTCAGAAGAGGCATTTGTGGGGCAGCTCACGCAGATTGCTGAAGACCTGCCGGCTGCTCTGGCGATGCAGCAGCTTGCTGAGTTGTCAGAACTGTGTCGGGTGCGGGGCAATCTTGAGGGACTGTTGGCCGCCGATCGGGAGATCATCCGTCGTTTTCCCGCTTCTCGAGCAGCTGTTCTGGCTGCACGGGATCTGCTTTTGCACTACGGTGCTGCGGAGATTCGTCATTTTCGAACGGCCACGTCTCCGGTTCTGCCGACGCAGCAGCCGCTGGCGATTCCGTCCGGCCCCGGGATCGGTCGGCCACAACAGGGAGCAGTTGCAGCAAGTCCGTTTGGTAATAATACCGGCACGCAGAGCGAGGCTCTCACGGAAAGTCTCGATCGACAGTATGACACAGCGTGGCGATTGTTACTGCGAAACACCGGCTCTGCAGCTGCAATGGCGCGTCTCTTTCCGGAAGAAGTGCTGGCCAGCGCGGCCCTGTTTCGGAGTCGGGGACAGCAGGGGGCAGTACTCAACCGACTTTCGCTGCTCACCACGCGGCAGGATCTGATCGGTCGACAGGCGCGAGCTGAAATGAACCTTGTTCAGGGGCTGACACAGAATTTGATGACTGTGATCAGGGTTTCCGGTACGGCCACAAAGCCGGTGCTTGATGCCCGACTGGTCGATGATGTCTGGGCCACGGCCGCGGAGATTCCGCTTGTGCAGCGGGAACGAGGTTCCGCTGCAGGAGAGAAGCCTTCCACGTTCTGTTTCCTCGCCTACGACCGTGAGTACCTCTACCTCGCTGCAGTGATCCGGAAGACAACTGATGGCGGAACCATTCGCAAGGTGACAGCGAGGAGGTGGGATGACAATCACGGAAGCAATGATCGTCTCACACTGCAGATTGATACGGATCGTGATTATCGCAGCAGCTTCATGTTCACCGTTGACGAAACCGGGCGGACCTCGGATCGCTGCGGCCCGTTCGAACGCTGGAACCCGGAATGGTTTGTCGCCACTGAAAACGATTCGTCAGCGTGGAGACTGGAGGTAGCAATTCCCCTGTCCCAACTCACTCGCAAGCCAGTTCACCCCGGTGAAGAGTGGGTGGTTCGCATTGACCGCATTCTGCCTGGGGAACACTCGGATCAGATTGCTGGTGAAGCAACCACTGCTGCGCCGGAGTCCGGATTTGGTCTCGTTCGCTTCGGCCAGATTCCATCAGTTGCGACGCCTTAACGACCGGCGCACAACTCTGCGACGACAAGTTCTGCTGCTGCAACCTGGGGAGCTGTGAAGTGGAAGTCGGGACACGAGAGAGTTGGCGGAATCCTGCTTTTAAGCCGGTTGCCGTGTGAACTACCTCGCACTGGGTGAAACTCTCAGCAGTCTTCCTGAAGGCTTATGCAAGTCGACAACAACCGGACGAACGGTTTGCGCGGACGTAAGATTTCCCGCCGCATCACGTGCTGTCAGCCGAAAATGGACAGCGGGAGGGAGACCCTCCGAAAGTGGCATCTCAAAGCCACCTCGGTCTGCCTGCCAGTCAAAGACATTGCTCCACGGACCTCCGGTTGCCGCAGCCATCTCGAGGCGAACTGACTCCGTAGCAGGGTTGATTTCGCGAATTCGCCAGTTGAACTGAACAACGCCATTCGCTCCTTTGCGAACGGTTGGTTGAGCCATTTCAATAGCGGGAGGTGTTTGGTCAACAGTGATCAGGATCTCCGGCGACTCACCCGGTTGCGGCGGGATATCTGCCACGCCAACACCATTCTTGATACGCAGTGAAAACCCGAAGGTGCCTTCGCCCATTGTATCGATTTGAAAGGGACTCTTGCGGTCTGTGTCGCTTCCGTAGCGGAACCACTGCCTGCCGCCATTTTCCGTCACGAACAGATCGACTGACGCCACGCCCGAGGGCCCAACGTCTTCAACGGAGTAGTCAAGGCTGAACATCTTGTTGTTTACGTAGTGCAGTTTCGGCTCTTCATCTGAAAAGTCCTGCTGGCTTTGATCTGGTTCAGCGGGAGGCTTGGGTGGCGCAGGTCGAGTTGGTGGCAATTCAGGGATCTGTGGTTGCGGTTCGGGTTGAGGCAGGACCGGAGGCAGTTGCGGTGGTTGCGGCTTTGGCATCGGGGCCGGTTCTGGCATCGGCTTTGGCATCGGGACCGGTTCTGGCATCGGGACCGGTTCTGGCATCGGCATCGGCATCGGGGCCGGTTCAGGTACCGGGAGCGGTTCTGGCACCGGGAGCGGTTCTGGTTCTGGTTTCGGTTCCGGCATTGGAAACGGTGTTGGTCCGATAGGTTGGACTGGTGCGTCCGGATCAGTCTTTTTTGCGGGCGTATCCGGTGACTGCATGTCTGGCCTGCTGAGGAAATTAGCGTCACTTTCAAAATTGACGCGAGACTCTCCTCGATTACCGGCAAGGTCAAGGATGGAAACGCGGACCTGCATGACACCTCCCTGTGGCACAGGGAGCAGGGCCTCGCCCTTGATGTCTGCTTCGATTTTCACCTGCCGTCGTGCTCCGGTTGTTCCGTCAACAACTTCCAGCGCGAGAGAAGAGACGTCAACACGCTGGTCCCGGCAGTTCCATGCAATCAGGGCCTTGCCCGGTTCCGGCTCAGTGACTTTGACATCGATCTCCGGCCCCTCCGTATCGACTTCAATTTGCAGTTCCGGTTCGCTGCCCTCAATTTTCTCCAACAACACTCCGCGTTCGTCTGTCATGCGGATTGCAAAGCTGTACCTGCCATCTCTGGGAGCGGTAAAGATAAATGCTCCGCGCGCGGCGGGAACACTCTGAAGCCGAGTCCAGTTCTCTCCATCGTCATCGGAACCATAGAGAACTGCGAATCCTGATACGGGTTCATCCGAAGTCGCATCCAGTTCGTATGGGATTTCAAATCGCGTATTTCGGGTGATCAACACATCTGATTCGTCTGTTGCAGCCACGGGCTGACCAACAAGCGAAACCGCGAACACGATCAGACAAAGTCTGGCAACGGGTGAGGCTAAGCAAACTGTCATGAGCCCGGACATCCCTTGTTCTCCAGCGAATTCAAATCGATAGTCGACGGGAAAGGTTCCTGATGGTGAAGGAAGACCAATTCCGGTGAATTGTTTCGGTGCGCAGTATCGGCGCAGGACCTCACGCAGGATAGGTATCGGTTGATGAGAGAGTGACGCTTCAGCCGATTCTAGCGTCTGCTACGGATCATCTGCTTCTGTATTCGGTCTGAACACACAAAAAAAGGGCCAGTAATTTCCCGGGGGAATTTACTGGCCCTGTGTTCTTCAGAATCGGCAGGAATTGCCGGTTCCGGTGAATCAGTTCACATCAGTTACAGCACGGCTGGGGGGGAGCCGGGCACCACACCCTGCATTCCACAACCTGCTCAACCATACGGCAGACCTGGACGTCGACTTCTCGCTGCTCATGCTGCGTGGTGCAGACGTTGTAAGTGTAGGTTTCTTCAACGGGTACCATCGTACTTCGCGTCACAATTCGAGTGCGAGTTTCCGGCTTACAGACCTCAACTGTGTAGGTGTAAGGAACCTCTTCCTGAACCTGTTTGGTGCACTGAATGGTCCGAGTCCGTGTCTCGGGCTTGCATACGGTGACATGATAGGTGTAGGCCTCTTCACGCATCACGTTGCGAACGCATTTCACCGTGCGAGTGCGAGTTTCCGGCTTACAGACAGTCACGGTGTACTCTTCGACAACTTCCTCAGGAACACATTTCATGCACTTCACAATGCGAGTGCGCGTTTCCGGCTTACACACCATGACCTCGCAGGTGTACTCCTCTTCGCGGGACACGCACTTGTAGGCGGTGTACTCAACTTCTTTCCTCACCATGTTGGGAACCCAGACACGGCAGATGCGTCGCTCTTCCCAATGTCCTTCGTCGCAGCAGACGGTGCGGGTTTTTGTGACCGGCACGGACTCGTACACGGTTCGCTTCTGCAACTGCTGCTCCGGGGTGCGGACCATGACTGTGTAGGTCTCTTCGCGTTCCTCAACCACGTTGGTGTGAACGGTTTTGGTTCGCTGACGAACTTCCTCGTGAGGCACCATAACGGTGTAGGTTTCTTCGCGCTCCTCGACAACCTGATCACAAACCTGTCGAGTACCCTGCCGCTCTTCCTGCACGGGCACCATGACCGTGTAGGTTTCTTCGCGTTCTTCGATGACTGGCTTGCAGACTGTCCGCACGCCCTGTCGCTCCTCCTGCACGGGCACCATAACCGTGTAGTTTTCTTCATGTTCTTCAGAAACACATTTGTGCACGGTGCGAGTGCCAGTTCGTTCTTCCATCACGGGTACGGCGACCTGCACGACTCGCTTTTCCGTGACCATTTGCGGAACGCAGACTGTTTTTTGAACTGTTGCCCAGTGTCCGGCAGGCC
>JAFMMM010000263.1 GCA_017859815.1 Planctomycetota bacterium
CCCTGAGAGCCGAAGTCTTCCGGCGTGGCCACCAGCCCGGTCCCGAACGTCAGTTGCCAGTATCGATTGACAGCAACGCGAGCCGTCAGTGGGTTATCCCGTGAGACCAGCCATTTTGCGAGGCTGAGCCGATTGGGAACACCGGGCGATTCGCTGCCTTCTGCATTCGGGGGCAGGGCGGGCAGTTGTCCCAGAATCTCAGGAATTTGTGGCTGAACCTCCTGGTCCGAAGGCTGGTCGTACTGACCCCGAGTGAGCACCCAGGTCTTTCGTCGTGGGGTCATTTCTGCCATCACCATCACGGTGGGCTGTTCGGACATGACCGACTGCAGTTCGCTGCGAAGGGAATTCAGCCGCACCATTTGCGGCGTTTCCGGAGTGGTCACCAGACCGGCGGAGTCCCAGTAAATGTTGCCGTCGAATTGTGTGAAGGCCCACCCGCTGATTTGTGAACCGGGCTCCAGCCCGACGCTGCCGGCGTCAACTTCCAGTCGCACCCAGTGACCGGTTTCCGGCAGCGGACCCATGAAACGGCGGCTGGGGGTTTCATTGGTGCCCCAGTCAATCAGGTTTTCTCCCCACCAGGCGCGGTGTTCCCAGCCTGCCGGTCCGTTCCACTGCAGCATGATTTCGCGGGGCGGATTGTCCGGATCCAGAAAGACCCATGTGAACAGTTTGGTGCCCGCTGAAATTGTCAGCGGCTGAGCACCCTGAAAGCCATGCTGACCGCGACCGCTGCTGCTGCGATGGGACGACTTGGTGCCGGAATGGACCGGGTGATCGTCTTTACTGACGAACAGGAACTGCTGCGGTCCCCCACCGTTTCCAAATGGCTGAGCACCGGGCGGAAGTTCATCATCGATCCAGATCTTTTCAACCGGCTGCGGAGCAGTCTGATTTTGTTCGGCCTGCACGGCCGTTTCGGCCTGTTGGATCGCTCGCTGGAGTTCGGCGATTTGTTGTTCCTGCAGGACCGACGGGGCTTTGACAAAGGGCTTGTCCGCATCGTTATCGCGATTGCCGACGTGAGCGGTTTCCGGGACGTTATTGAACAATGCATAGAACCGGTAGAAGTCTTGTTGGGAGATCGGGTCGTACTTGTGGTCGTGGCAGCGTGCACAACCCATGGTCAGCCCCAGAAATACCGCTGCCGTTGTCTCCACTCGATCGACCACCGTTTCCACCCGGTACTCTTCGTTGATCACTCCACCTTCGCTTTGAATGGGATGATTGCGATTGAAACCGGTGGCGACCTGCTGAGACACTGTTGCGTTGGGCAGCAGGTCACCAGCAAGTTGTTCGATTGTGAACTGATCGAAGGGCATGTTGGAGTTGAAGGCTGCAATGACCCAGTCGCGCCAGGGCCACATCACTCGCCGACGATCCAGACTGTACCCGTGGGAATCAGCATAGCGGGCGGCATCCAGCCAGACGGTCGTCATGCGTTCGCCATAGGCTGAAGAATCCAACAGGCGATCAACAACACGCTCCCATGCCGACGCAGAGTCGTCAGCCAGGAAGTCGTCAATTTCCTGCAATGTGGGTGGCAGTCCGGTCAGGTCAAAAGTGACACGGCGGATCAGGGCCGTTTTGTTTGCTGCTGGCGAGGGCTGCAGACCGGCATCACGCAACGCTGCCTGAATGAACGGATCGATCGGGTTGCTGGCCCGCTCCGGCCAGACTGCAGCCGGAAGTTGCGGACGCGACGGAGGAATCAGTGACCAGTGTTGCTGCCACGCAGCTCCCTGTTCGATCCATGCTTCCAGTGTTTGGATCTCCTGCGGTGTAAGTGACTGACCGGATTCCGGAGGCGGCATTTGCAGATCCGGATCCGTCTGATGAATGCGTTTCAACAGTTCACTGTTGCCGGGATTGGCAACCATGATCACGGCATCCAGACCGGCTTCGGTATCAAGTCGTAGATCTGCTTCGCGTGTGATGGAATCGGGACCATGACATTGAAAGCACCTTTCGGAAAGGATTGGACGGATGTCGCGATTAAATTGCAGGGCTGGCCGGGATTGTGCGCGAGCCGCTGATGCGGTCATTGTCAGTGACACACAGCAGGCGATCAGCTGACACAGAGTGACACGTCTGTGAGCGACGGTTTTGCTGGTGTGTTTGCAAACTCCAGAATATCGACGCTGGCGGAACGTGGAATCCGGTTGCGCTGCACGAAGGCTTCCCATAGTTTTTCCAAACGTGGTGAGATCACTGGTTGCCGCTGTCTTCATCGAAGCGGACTTGTGAATCGATGGCTGCGGGAGTGATTTGTTGACGTCGATTGTTCACTGAGAACAGGAATGGATCGTTGATCCCAGTCATGGTCCGCGCTCCGGGAATTGGTGCGGCCGTGATTCAGATGTGGCCTGTCTGGCATTCGTTCTGTCTGACTCAGGATAACCACTGCAGTGTTTCAGGAGAACTAATGTTCGCTGGATTGGATTCTGTATTGTCTCGGTGGGGATTGAAAGTGACTGTTGTGAAACAACTTCATCGCTGATCTGCTGATCTGTGTTTGTTTTGTTTTGGGTTGTTCAGATAGTTCGAACCCTGGGAGCGAGATAACGACGACTTATTCCTCGACCGGACATGCTCGCGTTGCGGGACTGCCGGAGCAGGCTGTTCGAGTATCAGAGACGATGTCACCTGGCCCTGACGGCCGGTTAACGATTCCTGCCAACACCGGTTTTCCGGGATCGGCAACGTCAGCGGGAATTTCGATTGCACGGCGATTGATCGTGAATCCGCTGGCCAATCTGTTGCAGGATGAGCTGGAGATGATAGCCACCGTGGTGGAACAGCTGCGTGCTGACTTGCTGGATTCAGACCGGCGGGCACGAATTGTTGCGGCGGACGCTCTGGTTCAGGCCTGGGCGGCACCCCAGCAGGCTCAAACCGCTCTCTTTGAGCGGCTTGGTGGCGATTAAATAGACATCAGCAGTGAGCGTGCCTGGAATCAGATTGGCGAACGGGCGATGACAGTCTTTTTTGACGCTCTGCAGGACGAAGCCAGTGGTTCGTCGGAGCGCAGTCTCTTTGCTGTCAATGACCTGATCGATGACGCGAATGCAGGATCGTTTGACCATGCTGGGAGAATTCGCAACGCAGGATTCCGCTAAGTCATTACGGTTCCAGGTTGCAATGGAGAACGCGACATTGTGCGTGCAGGACGAAGCCGGTGCGAAACAGCTTGTGGAGTGTTTGCCAGTTCTGGCTGAGGCGATGAGCGAAACGTCTGAGACGGTTCGGCAACAGACGGTCTTCAAGGTGGGCAGTGTGGGGACTCAAGCTCATCCGCTGATTCCGAATCTGATCGAGGCCCTTCGCGATGATCTGCAGTAGATTCAGGACGGCGCAGGGCTGCCGATAAGTAGACCGGCATCCCGCCAGTCGCCGAAGGTACAAAACGCCGAACCGGATGACGGCAAGGGTGGGTGGCACCGGCAGGCGATTCGCCTGCACCCGGTGTCGGATTCGTTGACGAATCCGACGCTAAGAAGCCGCATATTCGGCTCGCTGGCCGGAAATGGGTGGGTGGCACCGGAAATGGGTGGGTGGCACCGGAAATGGGTGGGTGGCACCGGAAAAGGTGGGTGGCACCGGAAAAGGTGGATGGCACCGGGAAAGGTGGATGGCATCGGCAACGGTGGGTGGCACCCAGTGCATTGAGCGAACTACCCAGTAGGGCCGGTTCCTACCGGCCGTTGCGGTTGTTTGCGAATCATCGGCCGATGGGAACGGGGCCTACTGCAGGGACGGCCAGCAAAGCGGGGCGGAAACTGCGTGGTCAACGAACGGCGTTGCCAACGAGCGGGCCAGCACTCCGCCGATCGACGAAAGCTGCAACCGCCGATCCGGCGGGCGGAAAGCTTCGTCAGTGGGGGGATCGTCAGGGGCAGATCTTCGGTGAGCAGGTGAGTTGAGCGAAGAACTTCAGAGAGTCTTCTCTGGATCGTCTGTGGCAGACGGTCTGGTTGGGAAGCGTCCGGATGTCAAGACCTTCCAGAACAGCCAGCCCACAATGAACAGGCAGCCGGGAGTGATGGTACCGTAAACGATTCGCCATGGACGTCCTTCCACGCCTGGAACTTCATAGCTGTGCAGATAACCGACACTGCAAAAGCCAGCGACTGCCAGCAGGACGGGAGTGAGCAGCAGGGTCATGCAGCCCCACGCCTGCGGCTGCTCACCGGGGGGCGATGCAGTGGATGTTTCCACAGCGTAGGGCTGCGGGGCGTTTTGGTTCATTCGAAATCTCCTGCGTAGACTGAGTGAGCAAGAGCTGCGGTCGCGCGACTCCTGGTGTACTGAGGAAGGGACGGACTGCTCCAAAGCGATTTGGCGATCCGGGAAAATGTCGCGGCGGCTGCGATTTCCTCTGTTTTCAATCCGGCATTGATGTGATCGGTGTCGCAAAAAAACAAAGAAGAAGTGGTGGGCAACCCGCCGGAGCAGTCTACAGCAGAGCCAAAGAGGATTCCAAACCCGCTGCGAATTCAGGCCAGATCGGAGATGTTTCAATGAGAACAGTGTTGCTGCTGGGACTTTTCGTGTCGTCGGCTCAAGCCGGAGACTGGATGCAGTTTCGGGGTGCGGGAATGGGACAGGTTCCCGCCGTCACCCATCCGCTGAAGTGGGATGCGGAAACGAATATTGCCTGGAGCGTCGAGATGGCCGGCAGCGGCTGGTCATCGCCGATTGTGGTGGGCGATCGGATCTTTGTGACTGCTGCAGAAGCCGCAGACGGATCCCGCCCCAAGGGCATGATGGCGGGGGTCGCCAGCATGGGAACCTATCGCAATGCGAAGCCGGTTGAGCATCAATTCACCGTCAGCTGCCTGAGTCTTCAGGATGGCAGCCAATTGTGGAAGCAGACCGTTGCCAGTGCCGTGCCTCCTGTGGTGCACCCGTCCAACACTTATGCGACCGAATCACCGGCGTCTGACGGATCGCATTTGTTCACGTTCTTTGCCACAACGGGGACCGTGACCGCATGGGACCTGGATGGAAAGAAGCTGTGGCAACAGGATGTGGGCACCTACAGTACAGGGAATGGATTCGGCACGGCAAGTTCACTGGCTGTGGGGGATGGGATGGTGTTTGTTCAGAGTGACAACGATGAAGATTCCTTCGTGGTCGCATTCCGAACGACCGACGGCAAGCAGATTTGGAAACAGTCGCGTGAATCCCGCACCAGTTGGGCTTCCCCGTTCCTGTGGTCTCACAACGATGGTCAGGAATTGATTACGTGCGGTTCGGGCACGGTGACAGCTTATGACCCTAAGACCGGTTCGGTGATCTGGCAGGTCAGTGGAGTGGAGTCGTCCTTCAGTTCATCTCCGGCTGTTGATGGTGGCCGTATGATGTTCGGGAACAGTGGACCGGGCAGTGCGGGACCTCTGGTAGCAATCGACGCCGGGCTGACGGGCAAGGTGGAACTGAACAAGGACTTTGAGGCAGAGCAGCTGGCCTGGTCGCGAACAAAGTCAGGTCCGGGCATGGCGTCACCGGTGACTTGTCAGGGGCGGCTGTATATTCCGGGCAGTGGCGGGATGTTAAGTGTGTACGATGTGGGATCGGGTGAGCGTGTCTATCGGACTCGAATTTCCGGAATGAAGACCGTGGCTGCGTCATTGTGGGCTGATCAGGAGCGTGTCTTTATCCTTGATGAGGCCGGGAACACGTTCATCATTGCAGGCGGCGATGAATATCAGTTGCTGGACACAAACAGGCTCGAAGACTTGTTCTGGTCCACGCCCGCGATCGTTGACGACGCCTTGTTGTTGCGAGGCGTCAATCGGCTGTATTGCGTGCGCAAGTCATAAACGGGTTCGCAGGTGAAAACGCGAAAACGGAACGACGATGAATACGAACAGGGCAGTGACAAAGAATGTCACTGCCCTGTCTTGTTGAGGTTCGTTTTTGGTTGCGGAGTCCGTTTTCAAGAGTCGGCATTCAGCGACAAATTTGTCGGCTGATTACTGTCCCAGACAGAACAGATGTTGTTCCCCACGCAGGTAGATGCGATTCGCGACGGGAACGGGGGAACCGATCATGGGTTCCTGCATGTCATTTTCTGACAGCAGTTCAAACTTTCCACCGGCAACGCTGGCGACGAAGACGACGCCATCCTCACGGGGGGCGTACAGCTTGTCTCCGGCGATGATGGGTGAAGCGTAGAATTTGGCTCGGTTCTTTGGGAAGCGTCCCGTCCAGACAGTTTTGCCGGATTCGGGATCCAGACAGTCCACCTCACCGGCATCACGCAGCAGGTACACCTGGCCTTTGTAACTGATTGGGCTGGGAACGAAGGTTCCGGTGTCGTCGCGCGTCCAGGCATGACTGCTGTCGGTGACATCGCCGCTGCCGATGAGTTTAATGCCGTGCAATCGCGGCTTGCCCCGGTCATTGCGACCAAACGCTATGACAGCGGTGTGATCGACGATGACCGGTGTGGAAATGGACGGCCACAGTTTTTCGGCATCGGGATTGAAATTTCCACAAGACCAGACCAATTTTCCGTCGGCTGCGTTGTGCATCGTGAGGTGCTCAGCACCCCAGGTCAGGATTGTTTCCTGTCCGGCATGGCGGATGACCAGCGGAGTTGCGTATCCGTGGTCGCCTTCCTGAGGGGTTTGGTAGTTTCGTTCAGTCTTCCACGTCAGATCGCCATTGGTCTTGTCAAAAGCAGCGACCCATGATTTCCCGTTGTGCATTCTGGCAAGAATGACGTGGCCGGTGGTCAGCACCGGTGAGGTGCCGTGATCCCAGTACAGCGTTGCCTGACCAAAGCGTTCGACGATATCGGTTTGCCAGAGGATTTTTCCTGCAGGGCTGATCGCCGCCAGCGTGCCGCTCTTAAAGTAGACGAAAATGTTGGTGCCATCTGAGACGGGGGATGCATTGCAACCCGATCCGTTACGGTGTTTACCGGGGTTTTCCTGTGAGAATTCGGTTTGCCAGAGCGGCTTACCGCTGGGGTCGAATGCCAGCAGCGAATCTTTGCCGGCGATGGGTGCCGTGACGTAGACTCGCCCGCCCACCACGATGGGTGTGGAGCAGCCTTTGCCAGGTAGTGAGACTTTCCAGACGGTGGCCGCATCGTCCAGACGTTCCGGAAACGTCCCAGTCTCTACACTTCCGGAATCGTGCGGTCCTCGCCAGCTGTGCCAGTCGGCAGCTGGTTCAGATGCAGAGAGAAGACTGGCGGACAGAAAGCAGGCTGCCGCCAGGGTGAAACAGGTGCGGTGCATTGGTGAAGTCCTTGTCAGAAACGCTGGTGGAAAGAATCGCACTGGCCGCCGGTGGACGGGCGTGAGGAGGCTGGTCTCAATCCTGCGGAAGTGAAGAACGGCATTCCCGTGAGATCGTGGCAGCCATTGGCTGCCATCCTTCCGCTGAGTGGAATTCTGACAGAGCCTTACGAGTGGTCAAGTGGGATCAGCGGCTCGTTTTGTTATGGTGCGAGTGTGCTGGGATTGACCGTGACGGTGCCCGTACCCAAAAGCAGCCAACGTTGACTGTGGTGGCGACCTGCCCCAGTGACGATGTCTTCATTCAGTAAAGGAATGCAGGTGGTGTGATGCCGGGTGTCTTTTTTTGGGGGGGGCGCGGTGCTGGTTC
>JAFMMM010000264.1 GCA_017859815.1 Planctomycetota bacterium
GTTTCAGTCGGCTTGTTTCAGTCGGCTTGTTTCAGTCGGCTTGTTTCAGTCGGCTTGTTTCAGCCACCACGCCCAGGCCGCGACTGCCAGACAGGGTGCGATCACTGCCGAGTTGATTCCCGTCACAATAAACGTTTCGCCGTAGTTGGTCGACAGCATGACCCCAGTGATTCCGCATTGAACAATGGCTGCAGCAATTGCACACCACATCGAGACCCGCATTGATCGAAATGCAGACCACGACAGCCCAAGGAAAACAGGCGTGTTGAACGCAAAGAGCAGTGCACCAAACAGGTCGCCGGGACCGGAATTGAACAACATGACCGTAAATGCAGCATAGGCCACTGAAAACAGCACGCATACGCCGCAATACCAACGGGAAACACGCGCCACACGAGTCTGGCTTTGCTCGCCGGTCATTGCGGACGGTGCATAGGGATTGTCAGAGGGCATCACCATTTTCAAAACCATTCAGCATGGCTGACTAACTTCGATCGCAAGACCGGTTCAGGCCAACACTTTGAAAACGCGATTGGCAGGAGCGCAAGACCGGCGTACGCCAGTAGCACAACCCCAGAAACAAAAAGCCGCGAAGATCACAACCCGTAGTCGCTGAATCATCAAAACACTCCCGACGGGCACCGCAGAAGCCGGATCCCACCGTTCATGAAACTTCCTGATGTTGCAAGCGTCTCCACTGCTGCAGACCACTGTTGCGGTGGCGTTCTGCCCCCAAAAGTTATCCCTGAACATCCAACCGGGATAGTTCGCTGCCGTCCGGACAGGCGCCAAAAAAACGGGGCTTTGGCAATTCCTCATTGATCCACGAAATGGCCTTGTACTCACGTGTTTCGGTGACAAAGGACAGACAAGTTGGTGTCAGCACGGCCCACACGTTGGCCGGACGATTCGCCTGTGGAGACTGTTCATCACCCGCAGCGAAGAAGTTTCCTCCCGCACGATCTTCACACATGTCGATCTCGTAACTCTCAAATAACGCTTCGGCAATCTGCCGCCTGATTGTGGAATTGCTCGTCCGGAAGCGAACCCACTCCTTACGAAACTCTGCCAGCATGGTATTTCTGGCCGCCTGAATTTCCCTGGCAATGGGCCGATGATGCAACTCAGAAATCAGCAGCCCGCTGGTCCATGATCCACCACGCGGGATATGCTCACCAACTTCAGCATCGGTTCTCTTCGGCGGCAGGAAGAAATCAAACAGGCCTCTGTCTCGATACCTTGTTGCCCCATTTCAGGTGCAAATCGAATCGCCCCCTCATGACGTTCCGCACCGCAGCAACACTACTATTCCGAAAAACTAAAACCATGTAACGCCTCATCCGTGAACCGCACGCTGTAACCCGGACTCTGGGGCAACTGATAATGACCGTTCGCCATCACCACCGGCTCATGCAGATGCTCGTGCAGGTGATCGGAGTACTCAGTGACGCGTCCCTCCGTCGTGCCGGCAACACACAGAAAATCAATCATGCTGATGTGCTGAACATATTCGCACAGCCCGACGCCTCCGGCATGAGGACACACAGGAATCTGAAATCGGTGCGCCAACAACACCACTGCCAGTACTTCGTTCACACCACCGAGTCGGCAGCAGTCCAGCTGACACACCTGTAATGCGTCAGCCTGCATGAACTGTTTAAACATCACTCGGTTGTGACACATCTCCCCGGTCGCGATCCGAATCGGACGCACTGCCCTCGAAATTGCCTGATGCCCCAAAATATCGTCAGGCGATGTCGGCTCTTCCACGAACCATGGATTGAATGGCCGCAGCTGCTCAATCCACTCAATTGCTTCCGGCACATCCCAGACCTGGTTGGCGTCAACCATCATGAATGCATCAGCACCCATTTCCTGCCGCAACACAGAACAACGACGCAGGTCGTCGTCCATATCCCGTCCGACCTTGATTTTGAAGTGACTCCAGCCGCGCTGCTTCAGATCAGTGCACTTTTGCCGCAACTGATCATCGGAATAGCCCAGCCAGCCGGCTGAGGTGGTGTAGCTGGGGTACCCGGTCTGCTGCAGTTGCTCCAGCCGCTCCGATTTGCCAAACGCTGCGGCTCGCAGTAACTCCAGAGCCTGCCCGGGAGTAACCGCATCCGTTAAATAACGGAAGTCCACACAACTGACAAATTGCTCCGGAGTCATGTCGGCAACCAACTGCCAGATCGGTTTCCCCTGCTGCCGCGCCCACATGTCCCAGACGGCGTTCACCAGTGCGGCTGCGGCAAGATGAATGACCCCCTTTTCCGGGCCCACCCACCGCAACTGACTGTCGCCGGTCAGTCGGCGATACAACGCGACAGGCTCCTGCATGAGCTGCTGAACGTCACACCCCACCAGCAGTTTTGCGAGAGATTCAATGGCCGCTACACACAGCTCATTCCCGCGACCGATCGTGAAGGTCATCCCATGACCACGGATTTCGGAACTGCCGGTCTCCAGCACAACATACGCCGCCGAGTAGTCGGGATCCGGGTTCATCGCGTCTGAGCCGTCAAGCTGCTGCGACGTGGGAAATCGCAAATCAAATGTCTGAAAACCAGTAATCCGTATGCTCATCCGATCAGTCCTGAACTCTCACTGCCGTGGTTGACAACCGTACTCCGGTTCGCAGCATATCGAACCAAATCCCAACGAGGGCTGCAGAAGGCACACGAACGACGAATTATCAAAAACCACCCGGCCTGAGTGACGATGCTCTGGAATTTTCGCTGCAGTCTCCCCAAACAGAAGTGAATCAGGGTAAACCGTCAGGTCTGGCATGAAGGCACGACGAGACACGCCGGAAAATTGCGAACAGTGCTGCGGTTCGGAAAGACCACCGATTCCTCTGATTGCTCGAATCGAATTGCTTCGCCACCAGTTTACGATGCCATTGCACGGTTATGTCCGATGTGACAAGGAACGTCATTTCCCCGAGGGCTTTGCAGCCGATGGCATGAGCCTTGACGGCGAGCAAACGCCGCTTTATCTCCCCGGGAACCATCGGATTCTTCCGACTTGCCTCAGCATGACCTCGGTCCTTGTGCGCCGGTGCGTTGTGAACTGCGGCGGATGCTGGTTGGCCAGACCGCAGACACAGGCCAGCAGGATGTGAACTGGCTTAAGCCATAATGGCATGTTCATCGCCAGAAACAGAAGTTCCACGGCGATGGCGGTGGAGAACAAACAGCTGAAACACGAGCTTCTGGAGTCGCCAGTCCTTCGTGTTGCACGTCGTTTGTGAATTCGGCAGAAGTTTCAACTTTTTTCCGAACCTCTCCACACAGCGGGTGTCTTTCGTTACTGTTCGTGCGACTTTTCACTACCACCGGATCGACCAATGGACCTCATCAATCTTTCCGCCGAACCAGTCGGCAGACTGCATTCGTGGATTCCACATGATCTGGAAGCCGAACGGATTGTGTTTCTTCCGGATGCGTGTCCGGGGAAATCACCACTCCCCACCGGAACAGCTGTGCTCACACGGCAAGAGAATTGGCGAAAGTTCGCCGTGTCCGATTGCGGATGTGGGATGCGGTTGCTGCGATCCAATCTGTTGCCGGCTGAACTGGATCCCGCCCGATGGGATCGTGTGGCCGCCCTGCTTCGACGCAACAAAGGTGGACTCGGCGACCTGGGCGGCGGCAACCATTTCCTCGACGCGCTGCAGCCCTGTGACGACGGTCCTCTGCATTTCCTCATTCACACAGGATCTCGCAATGAATCAGGACATGTTGACGCCTTCATTGACTCGCCTGCTCGATATGACAGAGAATTCGATCGTGTCGTGAAATGGGCGGCGGATAACCGAGCTGCGATTCATGATGCCCTCAATCAGGTATTTGGTGATGTTGAACTTGTTCTCGATCTCCCGCACAACACCTATCAAATCCTGGAGGATGGAGCCGCTTTGATTCGGAAAGGGTCGGTTCATGTTGCGCCTGGGGACTTTTCAATCCTGCCATCGCATATGTCTGGCGATGTTGTCCTGGTGCGGGCCACTGATCGCGTCGCAGAAATCCTCAACTCAATCAGTCATGGAACTGGCCGCAAAATGTCTCGCAGTGACTGCAAGCAGTTGGCTGCTGATTTCGACTTCGCTGCAATGCGACAACGCATCATGATCCCATCAGGGGTCGAAGACAGTTCACTGCGCACGGATGGCCCGTTCGCCTACCGAGACCTGGACGAGTGCCTGTCGTTGATTGAAGATTATGTTGAGCCTGTCACACGCTACAGCGTGATCGGATACATGGGCCACCTGTGAAAAGGAATTTCGGACATCCATCATGCTGCTCATGCGGGGTACGGTTCCGAAGAATCATTGAGCGTAAGTCGCGATGAACGTCATCAAACCATCCCAAGCCAGTGACTGCCCCAATAACGCCCCGTCCAGCCCGCCAGTAGCCAGTGTCGAATTCGTGCGATGACAAATCCCGCGAGAACGGCTGACAACGAGCAAACCGGCACGCCGCCGATCGCCGGAAGTGGATGATGAACCACGCGGGAACAAACCGCCGCTTCGCGGGGAGTACGCATTTTCGCCGTTGGCGGTTAAACTTCCCCGCAGGTCGCTGCATGACATAAACTGATTCGGTTTCGACGACTCCGGGGCTTCATTCTCAATACACCACCGTCGCCGTGAAACCCACGCACAGGTTCCGTTCCTCCACACGAAAAGCCATTCCCCATGACAACGCCGATGCGGCAGTTGATTGCCGGTCTCACGATTCTCTGCACCACCACACTCGTTGCAGGCCTCCCGGCCGCTGATTTGCAGGTTGCAACAGTCTTCACAGACCACATGGTTTTGCAACAGCAGAAGCCTGTTGCTGTCTGGGGGCAGGCTTCGGCTGGTCACCAAATTCATGTGCGATTTGGTGAACAGGCGAAACAAACAATCGCTGGGCAGGATGGTCATTGGAAACTGACGCTCGATCCTCTTTCCGCATCTTCAAATCCTCACGTTCTGACCATCACCGATCGGGACACCGACGAGCAATTGCAGGTCAGCGACGTTCTGGTCGGCGAAGTCTGGCTGGGGTCCGGGCAGTCCAATATGGCGATGCAGGTTCGACGTGCCCTGAACCCGGAACAGGAAGCAGCAACAGCGGACCTGCCGTTGATTCGCCTGTTCACAGAAGGCTCCACAGGCAGTGAAGTACCACAGAACAACTCCACGGGAAGCTGGCAGGTTTGTACTCCGGAAACAGCATCGGCTTTTTCGGCCACGCTGTTCTTTTTCGGCCGGGAGATTCACAGCAAGTTGCAGGTTCCGATCGGACTGATGAACTCGTCCGTCGGAGGCACTCCCATTGAAGCCTGGATTTCCGGACCAGCGCAGCAAGGCACTCCTGCACTGAACGAACATTTCATCGAACAACAGGCAGCTTACGACGACTTTGATTTTGCTGCAGCAGAATCCCTCTATCAGCGACAAGTGCAGCGTTACCAGCAACGCTTGCAGGCGGGTGAAACAGGACTTCGCCGCCCACGAAACGCCAGCGAAGCTCGCAATCGCCGCGGGCCACCAGGGGGCCTGTTCAACGGCAAGATCCATCCGCTGATTCCCTTCGGATTGCGAGGCATTGTCTGGTACCAGGGAGAAAACAATGCCAATTCGCGATGGCCCGAATTGTACCAGCACCAGCTGCCGACACTCGTGCGTGACTGGCGCGCTCACTGGGGCGACGAACTGCCCTTTGCGTGGGTGCAGCTCCCCAACTACACCGCCAGCGACGTCGGCTGGCCGGAAGTGCGGGAGGGAATGCTTAAGGCTCTGGAAGTACCTCAAACCGGCATGGCAATCACCATCGACATCGGTGAAGAAAAGGATATCCATCCGAAGAACAAGCAGGACGTGGGGCGACGACTTTCATGGTGGGCGCTGGCTGATGTTTACGATCAGAAAGTTCCGGCAGCCTCCGGCCCGTTGCCAGCCGCCTGCAAGTTCACCACCAACTCCGTGGAAGTCACGTTTCGTTATCCCGTGCAGGGGCTGCAAACCAGCGATCAACAGGCCGTTCGAGGATTTGAGTTGCAGGACGCTGACGGCAACTGGCATCCGGCAACCGCTGAACTTGCCGGAGATCGAGCTGTGATTCGCAGCAAAAACCGGAACGCACCTGCAGCCGTTCGTTACGCATGGGCTGCGTTGCCGGATTGCAATCTGGTGAACTCAGCCGGTCTTCCGGCCTCACCATTCCGGCAGCACCGGGATACTCCGTAATTCACTGCCTCCACCTGTCATCGAAAGAAGGCTGTCTCATGGGACGCTGACCTGATTCGCGCCGATCGACTCTGATTGGCTTCCTGCTGATTTTTGTGCTGTTCCCTGTGCTGGCGTGGCTGTGCGTTCAGTTCATGGAGGTCGGTGTCCGATGACCGATTCACTACGTCCCCCGGCACCGCAGGAACTGCTCCATTCGCTGATGCAGCAACTTGAACATGCTGCACAAATGGCTGATCACCCGTTCCGCACCGCAGTCCTGACAACACAGGGCTGCGACGGCCCGCGATCCAGAACCATCGTTGTCCGCAGTGCCTGCGCAGACACAGGCAGCATTCTGCTGCACACCGACCAGCGTTCGACAAAAGTCACTGAGATACAGAACTGTCCGAACGGCAGCCTGCTTTGCTACGACTCAACGGCTCAGGTGCAGCTGATTCTCAGCGGTCAGTTGTCGATCCATACTGACGACGACATTGCCGAACAAGTGTGGGACCAGTCGGCCGCAACCAGCCTGCGGACCTACCTTGCCCCCCATGCACCGGGGACGGTCCTGGCGGGCCCGAACTGCAACCTGCCGGAGGAATTTCGCGGACGAGTCCCGGACCGCAGCGAACTGATTGCAGCGCGTGCCAATTTTGCCGTGATCCGCCTGCAGCTCGTTCTGATCGAATGGTTGCAACTGCATCGCAAAGGAAATCTGCGGCTGCGAATGCGGTTGCGGCAGGGAACACTCACCCATGCCGACTGGATTGCCCCCTGATCACTCGCAGCCGACGTTCCCCCAACGGCAGTGGTCATCCTTTGGTCACGACATTTCCCGATGTCTCAATAGTCACCGGGCCCCAGCTTACGACGATTTTGCTTGCGAGCAGATTTTTGTTTCTTTTCGTCCAGCCGACGACGTTGAGAACCGCGTGTGGGTCGCGTCGCGCGACGCTGGACGGGAGGTGCAGCTACAGCTCTGATCAGATCTTTGAGACGGTCCAGACAACCTTCAATGTTTCGCTGCTGAGTGCGATAATCTGAACACGCGATCTGAAGAATGCCGGCCGCAGAAATTCGATTCGCGAAGCGTTTCAGGAAACGCGAACGCACTCCTTCCGGCAGTGAGGCAGACTCAACAACGGGCCACGACAGCACCGCCCGCGTGCTGACCTTGTTCACGTTTTGCCCACCGGGCCCCCCGCTGCGAGTGAACGTGAATCGAAACTCGTCCACAGGAATTCGTATTCCCGAATTCACTTCCAGAATTTCGGCTCTCATTCCTTGACCTCGCCTGATCGAATTCCGGCGTATTCAACTGATCCCACAAATCACCAGATCGGAAGA
>JAFMMM010000265.1 GCA_017859815.1 Planctomycetota bacterium
AGTCACTTTGATGGCAGTTGTTTGCCTCGGTGGCGGGTTTGTGGTCACGAAAAAAACTCTGCAGCATGAGACTCGACAGCAGGTACAGCGTCTGACGAGTGCACTGAATCAGGGGTTGCAGGACGGACGCACGACGGAGGTGCACGAGGCCATCAGGATTCTTGCCGAAGGTCCGCGCGAGGGCAGTGGACTCTCTTCCGACCTGCTGCAGCGTTCTGCAGAATTAATCACCACTCTGGAACAGGGGGCGGAACGGCAGGTTGCCGAGAAGCCGGCCGCAAGCAACATTCGCTGAAGGTCAGTCCGAGACAGGGTCAGCTGAACACGCCGGGATGTACTTTGCCGGCCACGTCGGTCAGTCGAAAGTCACGACCGGCATGGCGATATGTCAATTGTTCGTGATTCAGCCCCATCAGATGCAGCAGAGTGGCGTGAACGTCATGAATGTGCATGGGATTCTGCTCGGCGTAGTAGCCGTAGACATCGGTTGCTCCATAACGCTGACCTCCGCGGACGCCGCCTCCGGCCATCCACATGGTGAAGCCTTCCGGATTGTGATCTCTGCCGTCGGATGTTCCCTGTGCGGTGGGGGTTCGACCGAATTCACCGCCCCAGACCACCAGCGTGTCCTCCAGAAGTCCCCGTTGTTTCAGGTCCTTAAGCAGGCCGGCAATCGGTTTGTCGACTTCCTTTGCGTTTTTGGTGTGTCCGTTACGCAAATCCCCATGCTGATCCCATTGAACTTTGGTGTCGCTGTGTGTCACCTGGATAAAGCGAACACCGGCCTCGGCGAATCGCCGTGCCATCAGGCACTGACGCCCAAAGTCGGCAGTGATCTCTTCATCCAGGCCGTAAGACTTGTGAATGCTCTCTGATTCGCTGGAAAGATCCTGCAGACGCGGCATTTCGGACTGCATGCGGAATGCCAGTTCCCATGTGCGGATACGAGCTTCAAGGTCGCTTTCCTGCGGGAGTTGCTGTTCACTGCCTGCGTTGAACTGACGCAGCAGGTCCAGTTGAGAACGTTGAGTCGCGGTCGAGTACTGATCATTGCTGATGTAACGCACGTTGGCAGCGGTTGCCGGCTGGCTGGCGACGCCCAGCGGAATCCCCTGATGTTGTGCTGGCAAAAATGCGGAACCCCAGTTGTTCAAACCGCCGTGGGCGAGGGTTGGGCAGATGGTCACAAACGACGGCAGATTTTGATTCTCCGTCCCCAGCCCGTAGCTGACCCACGCCCCTACGCTGGGGCGAACAAAGTTATCGCTGCCGGTATGCAGCTTGAGCGCGGCTCCGCCGTGCGCCGCATTGGTCCCGTGGCAGGAATTCAGCAGGCAGATGTCATCGATGCACTCAGCAACATGGGGAAACAGTTCACTGACGGGAATCCCGCTTTCTCCGCGTGGTCGAAACCGCCACGGAGAGCCCAGCAAATTGTTGGTTGGGGCAAACTGAATGCGAGGCTTTTCAAACGGTAACGGCTTACCGTGGTCTTTTTGCAACTGCGGCTTGTAGTCGAACGTGTCGACCTGCGAGGGGCCGCCTTTCATGAACATGAAGATCACACGTTTGGCCTGCACGGCGTGATGCTGCAGGGGCATGCCGGTGTCCGCTGCAGCCTGCTGGTGACTCAACGCAGCGAAGGCCAGTCCGCCAAAACCGACCGCTGCTGATTTCAGCTGCTGCCGGCGGGTGAGTGGGAAGCCTGACGGAATCATAACGACATCTTTCGAGGCGATAACGGAAAACCTGGGCTGGGCAGACGGCAATCAGCGGACGTACAGAAACTCATTCGACATCAGCAGGGTCTGACAAAGCACAGTCCAGGCCGACAGAACACTGTCTTCTGTCACGGGAGATTCCTGCTGAAACTGCTGCTCAAGTTGTGGGATTGCGGACAGCAGCTGCTGGACTTCGTTCGCTCGAGCGGGACGCGACAGCGTCCGCCGAATGAGTAACTCAACCCGCTGCTGATCTGACAGTTCCTGCTGCAGCAGCAGTTCTGCGTGCTTGCGACTGGCATTAATAATCAACTGGCTGTTCATCATGAACAGAGCCTGAGATGCGACCGTGGAGGAACCTCGGTTGCCATTGGGAACAGCACCATCCGTGCAGTCAAACAAGGCCATCGCATCGTAGATGTTGTTGCGAATCACGGGCAGGTAGACCGATCGCAACTGCGAGTCATAGTTCGTCGTATCTTTCGAGGTGTGGTCGAACAGGAACTTGCGGTTGTCAACGTGCAGCAGGGAGGTGCCCATGGTGGCGTCCAGCGAACCCGTGACGGCAAGAATCGAGTCGCGAATGATCTCGGCCTCCATCCGCCGCAGGTCCCATCGCCAAAAGTACTGATTCTCCGGATCCAGTTCTTCATTTCTCGGGTGATCAGCGGCCGAAGACTGCCAGGTTTCAGACGTCATGATCAATCGGTGCAGTGCCTTCAGGGACCAGCCTGATTGCACAAAGCGAACAGCCAGCCAGTCCAGCAGTTCCGGGCTGACAGGTTTTTCACCCAGTTTTCCAAAGTTGTCGGTGGTGGACACGATCCCTCGGCCAAAGTGCCATCGCCAGACACGATTCACGATCACTCGGGGAGTCAGCGGGTTGGTGTTGCCGGTGATCCAGCGAGCCAGTGCCAGACGGCCGCTGCGGTCCTCAGGGACTTCGAAGGAGCGGCTGGCGTCAAACACGACCGGAATGGACCGCGGAATGACCCGTCCCGGGGCCAGATGATTGCCTCGCGCGAGAAGTCGGGAGGGAGTAATATCCGCTTCGGCGACTCCCATCGCCGTTGGCAATTGGGGCAACTGGTCTGTCAGTTCCGTGTGCTGCTGCCGCAACGTCTTCAGCGTTTCCTGAACGTCTGCGGGAAGCTTGTCATCCGCCAGCGGTTCCTGGCTGCCAGCTTTTTCAGAGGCTGTTTTAACGGTCTGATCAATCGTCTGCTGCAGTGCGTCCAGCTTCGCCTGATGTTGCTCGCGAGCGGTTCGATCCTGCGCGGTATCAATCGGGTTCTCATGCCATTTTGCAATCCTCGCCAAAGACTCCATTGTTCTGGTACTCTGGAAAATGCCGGACATCGCGTAGTAGTCGGCCTGCGAAATGGGATCGAACTTATGGTCGTGGCAGCGAGCACAGCCAATCGTCAGCCCCAGCATGGAACGGCCGATGGTGTCCATCTGCTCGTCAATGATGTCCAGCAGCAGCTTTCGTTCATCACCTTCCGCAAGCACCTTGGGACCGAGGGAAAGAAAACCGGTCGCGATCAGGAGCTCTGCCTTCCGTTTCTCTTCTGTTTCACTGCTGACCAGCAGGTCACCCGCCAGTTGTTCTGTCAGGAACTGATGAAACGGTCGGTCATGCTGGAATGACTGGATCACGTAGTTGCGATATCTCCAGGCGTTGCCGTGGGCGATATTTTCGTCCAGACCGTTGGAGTCGGCGTAGCGCGCTACATCCAGCCAGTGCCGCCCCCAACGCTCGCCATATTGCTGCGATTCCAGCAGTCGATCAATGACGGTCTGCAGTGCGTCCGGTGATTCATCGTCCAGGAATGCCTGCAGTTCTGCTGGAGTCGGCGGTATACCCGTCAGCGAATAGTGAGCACGACGCAGCAGCGTCACTTTGTCAGCGACAGGATTTCGCGTCATTCCGCGTTCCTGCAGCAGGCCATTCAGAATCTGATCAATACCGGAGCCGTCATCCGCGAGTACTGCGGACGGATCCTGCAGGGGACGGAAGGACCACCATTCGCGAGCCTCTTTGATGTCAAAGTGCGGTGCCGGTTCGGAAATCACAATCGCACCATCAGGATGTTGTGCGCCACCGGCAATCCAATTTTCCAGCACAGTGATCTGCTCCTCGGAGAGTTTGTCTTCGGGAGGCATCTTCAGGGTGGGATCGGCATGCTTGACTGTCAGCAGCAACAGGCTTTCGGATGGCTTCCCCGGAATCACTGGCGGGCCCGCTTTTCCGCCGCGAGCGATCCCCGCCACAGTATCCAGACGCAGATCGGATTCCTGAGTCTCTTCGCCGTGACACGACCAGCAGTGTTCTTGGAGCAGAGGGGCAACCTGGGCGTTCCAAAGCTCAGCGGACTTCGTACGGGCCTCTGAATTCTCGTCTGCTGATCCGAAACAGAATGCGGAAGCAGGCGAGATCAGCAGCAACAGACTGCTGCAGGCGAGGGGGGAAATTCTGAGAAGACTCATGGAAGCATCTCCGATGGTGAGCGGCGGGGTGTTCAGGGTAAGCTTCGGCGGGTGGAATCACAAGCCGAAACGGCTCGCTCCACGCTGCAGATTCGTGTGAGAAATCAGCTGGTCTTGCAGTCTTTGACCGTTTTACGGGAAACTACCCAGCAGGACGCCGTGCAAGTGTTTTTACGGCAATTTGCGTGGGCCGCGGTTCGGTCATCCTCCGGACTGCAGCAGCCCCAGGGCAAAGGACCGGAACGATGCGAGTGGGATACAGATCCGCAGTACTGTCAGCGATTCTTCTGGCAGTGGCAGCCTGCGAGACAGCTCAGTGTCAGGTGCGAATCTCCACAACTGATCCTGCGCAAATCGGGCAGCGAACGGTTTCACGGTCCCGGACTCTGGTTGTGGAAGTGCTGATGCAGCCACTGCCGCTGTATCGTGTTCGCGCACAGGAATGGGGGCGAGTGCTGCAGGAATTGGGCTACGCACCTCGATTTCGAGCCCCTCAACCGGGCGAAAAAATGCGGATCGAACAGCAGCAGCGGGCAGGTCGTTCGGTCGTCGTGGTCGTTGGCGGAATGACGCCCAGTGGTGCCATCACGATCGGCAATCGGGACTACAGCGTGACGGACAAGGCTGAACTGGAGAAGCTGCTGAAGAATCTGCAGGAAAGCGGCAGTGAAGAACCCGGCAAAGATCCTCGTTGGGGACTGACCGAACAGCAGTTTGCACAACTTCGAGAATTGCTGCGACCACCGCTGACAGGCTCGGTAAAACTGTCCACCCCAGGCATTACGCTCAGAGCACTGAGACTGCCGCGCAGTCTGCCGGTCACCTGGAGCGAAGGGGCTTTTGAATGGAGCCTGAAACCGGCACCCAAAAGTGCGCCAGCGGAACTTGAACTGACTGATGTCAGCCGAGGAACTGCGATCGCCATCATTCTCGCCCAGTACGGACTGGGATTTCGCCCCGTCCTCACTCGCAGTGGTTTTGCGCTGGAAGTCGTCGCCGGCGGTGAAGGCGATAATCTCTGGCCGATTGGCTGGAAGACGGAAGAACAAACGGCGGATCTGGTCCCACGCTATCTGCGATCACTGCCCTTTGCCGTGGAAGATGCTGATGTCGAAGTTGTCATTGAGACGATTGCAGATCATTTGGAGATCCCCAGTTTTTATTCCACTGCCAGTTTGTCTGCGGGGGGCGTCACCCCGGCAGGTCTCCTGTACAGCCGCGATGGAAAGATCTCGCCGTTCCGTATGCTGCGTGAAATGGGGGAGAAACTGGGCCTGGGGTTCTCTGTCAGAGCGGATGAGGCCGGCCGAGTCTTTCTCTGGGTGACAACCGCCGACGAGTCTGCAGTATTCGCCAAACGCTTTGCTCATGTCCGCGACAATCGCTGAAGCGGTCTGCGGGCCGACCAAAACGCATCGGGCTGCCGCTTGTTCAGCCCACGGGCGTTGATTCAACGCGGACGAATGGGCGGAGTACCCTCCGGGGAAAATCACCGAGGCAAAAGCGATTTGTGTCACCACGCTGTGGGACGGATGTCGTGCCCATTCCTTCAAGAGACTGCCGGAGCAGTATCGCAAAAGCTGTCGGCTGTCATGACAGCCGGGCCGGCTGGAATTACAATCCCGCCCGCTTGTTTCGTTCAGCACTGGAGAAGAGGGCCAATGAAAATTGAATTGATTAATGTTGACGAGGGCATTCATCAGACGGATCAGGAACTGCAGGGGCCGGAGGGTCAGGTGCTTGCCCGACTGCAGCGATTGCACGGTGGACTTTCCGACGGTGTGGATGTGCTGCATCTCTCCAACGGTCGACTGGATCTGAAATTGCTCCCAACACGTGGCATGGGCGTGTGGAAGGGAACCGTCGACGGGACGCCACTGCAGTGGAATTCTCCTGTTCAGCGGCCAGTGAATCCGGCTTACGTGGATCCCATGCGGCTCGGGGGAATTGGCTGGGTCGACGGGTTCAATGAACTCATCGTGCGGTGCGGACTTGGCTGGCACGGTGCGCCCGGAAACGACACCCGCAGAAACGAAGCTGGCGAAGTGATCTCGGAACAGTTTCTGCCTCTGCATGGACGAATTGCGAACCTGCCGGCACATTATCTCGCGGTGCAACTGGATGGCGATACCCTGATCGTTGAGGGAATTGTTGACGAAGGTTGCCTGTTTGGGGGCTGGCTGCGTCTGCATTCCAAACTTCAAACAACCCTCGGTTCTGCGGAGTTTGAAATCACCGATACGGTGACGAATCTCGCAGCGACCCCCGCGGAATCAGAGATCCTGTATCACTGCAACATTGGCGAACCGTTTCTTGAAGCAGGTTCCACGCTTCATACTGCAGTCAGTCAGGTCATTCCGCGGAATGACCGGGCGGTGGAAGGGCTGGCCGACTGGAGTCGATACCAGGGGCCGCAGGCTGGCTTTGCGGAGCAGGTTTATTTCATGGATCCGCTGTCGACGGAATCCGGCTGGGCCACTGCAGCACTGGCTGATTCCAAGGCCAGCCGGGCATTTGCCGTTCACTTCGCGACAGCAACGTTGCCCTGTCTGACGCTCTGGAAAAATACCGGGGCCACGGCGGACGGGTATGTGACTGGAATCGAACCCGGCAGCACGCTTCCCAATCCGCGTCAGTTTGAACGCGAACAGGGCCGTCTGAAGACGATGCAGCCCGGGGAACAGGTGACGTACCAGTTACGATTTGAGATCGCTCCTGATGTGCAGTCCACCGCAGCTTTGCTGAGTCGCATTGAGGAAACGCAGTCTGCCGAATCCTGCAATGTCCATCACGGGCCTCATGCGGATTGGTGCAGCTGAACGGACTGGTTTCCTTTGCGCGAAATGTCTCTCCGGCCCCGTACTATGGAATTACGCTGACGATGTCGTTTCGACGGAATCGCGGCGGATACTGAAACTTGCCCGCTCTCTTGAAAAAAAGCCACGAACGCTGCTGGCGTTCGTGGCTTTTGCTTTGACGGATTCAAACCTGCGATTCGCGGCCGCTGCTGACAGCACGGCTGCCGTAGGTCCGCATACGGAATGTCGTCTCAGGCGGTGGCAATTTCTGCCATCTCTGTTTCATCAGCCCCGCGACCCTCAGGCAGCTTGTCCTTAATGTCGTAGGCCTGGCCCACCAGTTTCAGGAAGCGAATCGACCACCAGGTCATATCGAATTCCCACCACTTGTGTCCTGCTGGTGCCACTGCAGGATGAGCATGGTGATTGTTGTGCCAGCCCTCGCCATACGCAAGAATCGCAACCCACCAAAGGTTGCGGGATTCGTCGCGGGTATCGTAATTTCGATAGCCCCACAGATGCGTGGCAGAGTTCACGAACCACGTACTGTGATAAGC
>JAFMMM010000001.1:0-31424 GCA_017859815.1 Planctomycetota bacterium
CACGGTACCGTCCAGTTCTTCCGCTTGCAGCAGAAACTTTGGCAACCGCAGCGGGCGGGTGAGTTCTTCCGTCCTGTTGTTGACCGGACGGTTCTCGATATCAGCGAGTTTGGCCTCCAGTTCCGGCTTCTCGGCACCAGCAAGATCTGTGTAATCCCTCAGAATCACTCGGTACATCAGGTATCGAACGATCTCCTGACGATTGGCACCGTCTTCCTTCCAGTTCACCCGCAACAACCGCAGCGGCTTAATTTGGACCTCAGCGATCCACAGCGACGGAAAACCCGGGCCAAGCAGCGGCGCGTCAGCATCCCGAGCTTGAGCGATCCCCAGCATCTCATCGATCGTGACCTCAATCGAACTGGTCCGGACAAACCCGTCATTCAACGGAGCCTGGACGACCTGTGCGTGAAGTGATACCTGACAGAAAATCAGCGCAGTCAGTGAAAATACTGAGACACGAGTCAACAATCGCAGCATGGACCCCACCTTCACTATCACCGATTGCAGGAACTTCGCGTTGTGCGAAGCGTCCTTCGACCCAGGCCGGAAAAGTCGTCAACACCGCGAAAAGCGGTAGATTCCGCCCGCTCCGTGCGCAGAACGGGGGCACCGGATCTTTCGATACTCTGATATTTTATCGGCGAGCTTGCACTTGGTTTTCTGCCTCAACCTGCAAAAAATGGCAAATCTGCGTGCTTTTGGGGGCACAGATCCGACTCTGTCACATGTCGATCCTGCTGGCTCGCTCTTCAATCTGTTCCAGGCTGAAAAATGCCCCGGTTCCTGACCCCGGGCAGGTCTCGCAGACCCGGTTCCACGCCTCTTCTGATTCCAAATGCGAATTCCAAAATGGCCAGGTACGACACTGCACAGGTCTGGCTGAGTAAACCGTGCACTTCCTTTCGCGCGAGTCGAAAAAGGTGCAATCCCCGTTGGCAAACTCGGTGAGCGACATTCTGCCTCGGACGATCCGCGTGTGAAACAACCGTATCTCGCCGATCGGCTTATCCAGAAATTCGGCAATCTCCCGCAGTTCGTCGTCGGTCACCCAAACCACGCCCGGAGCGCCGGTGCAGCAGTCGCCACACTGACTACAGGTAAAATTCAATCCCCCGCTGTACCAGGGCTTCCCCCCGTTTTCCGGCTCAGTCACACCCGCGTTTCCCGCTGACATCTCTCGCTTCCCAACATCTGTAACCAATGATCCGACTCCCGCTGATACAGCTGAGTCACCTCAATTTCCGTTTGTTGCGTCAACCTTCCGCTTTGACCGCAGCAGCCCGCTTTGCTGCGTCTCGTTTTTCTTCAGCATAGCTGGCTCGAATATACAACGGCTCCAGCGTCTCCGGTGTACAGAAACAACCCTGTTCGGCAAGTCGATGCCCCAACATCGCAACGTCCGCGGCCCGTGGAGTCAGCTGAGCGATCTCTTCGGAATGCCCGGCCTGCTGAAGCAGTGGGCGGTACCGGTCGGCAACCGTTCCCGCAATCATCCGCTGACCAATCAGATCAGCGGGAACTGCAATCTGGATTTCTGCGGTCAGTTGCCACACTTTCTGCTGACTGTTCCACTCTGCCGGCGCTGTAAAGACTTCATCACGCTGGGCGTCACAAATCATCCATGCCGATTTCACGGCGGGTGACAACTGCCACGCCATCGCCTCCAGCGTGCTTACTGCGACAAGGGGAATATCGTGCAGCCAACTCAGCGTCGAGGCGAAGGCCAGACCCACACGCAGTCCGGTAAAACTGCCCGGCCCAATACTGACTGCGACTGTGCTTAAACACTCTGAACGAAACTGATGTCGCGTCAATAACTCGTCAACTTCACTGACCAGTGTCTGCGCGTGTCGGCGTCCTTCTGTGCAGAGTACTCGTTCTTCCAGCAGGACTCCGGATTCTGCCAGGGCGATTGAACCCTGCATTCCGGATGTTTCCACTGCCAACAGCATCGTTCTACCCGTTTCTTCTTCAATTCCGTACGCGGGCCACAGTCACTGACCCCTGTCTGCGTGGGCCGAGATCTTAAAGCGACGCCCTCATGGACGCAGTCTCAGACGATAAGAATTTCCAATTTCCAGCGGGTCACCAGCCTGCCGGTTGATACAGCGGAAACAAATCGGGCAGGGAAGAAACTTTCAACCGGGCTTTGGACTCAGTCGAGTAATCCGAACCTTGCGGTCGTGATGAGCCGTGGCCACCGTGATTCCGTCAGCGTGCAGATCCATATCTCGCGCAAGATTCGGCAGCTTGAAACGATGATAGTCTTTTTCTGCGTCCGTTTTCCAGAACAGCAGAAAGCCCCCGGTACCTCCACCACAAGCACCCATCAGGCTTCCGTCGGCCAGCCATCGCAGCCGCCAAATCACCCCCTGCTTAACATTCTCCGCAATCAATTGCTTCTCGACCTTACCGCTTTCAAGATCAATCAACAGGACCAGTGGCTCATGAACTGCCCCCAGCGGATTGGTCGCCTTGTGAAGCCCTCCTGCCGCCAGCCACTTTCCATCCGGACTGACCGCCAGACTGCGAACGCCTCCAAAATCCACCTTCTGCCCGCTATTGAAGGAATGCAGGGGCGATCCATCCAGACTGCGCACTTCTTTACCCTGCTGCAGGTCCCACTGCCGAATCACCCCCGAGAGATCACCGGAGAACAACTGCTTTCCTGATGGGTCAAAACAAACGGAGTAAATATGCTTTTCATGTCCGGACAACTCACGAATCTGCTGACCGTCATTTGGATTCCAAAGCCGCACCATCAGGTCATTGCCACCACTGGCAAACATGGAATTGTCCGGTGACATCTCGAGGGCCCGAATCCAGTGAGTGCCGTGAGCCTGCACGGTGCGCGTGACAGCAGGTGCATCGCCTTTCACAGGCCACCAAACAAGACGTCCATCATAGCCACCACTGATCACCGTGGATCCGTCTTTGGTAAACACGAAGTTTCGGACCCATGTCGCATGGCCGTCCTTCAGGTCCACGCGAGCACCGTCACTCAACTGAAATCGCCCGATCGAAGTGTCTTCGGAACCGCAAAACACATGGTTGCCCTGCGGATCAAAACGGCACGATATCAATGGCCGATCACAGGCCCACTCAAATTCGGTCCACGCTGCAGTGGGATCGGGCGCGTCAGAAAGTGACCGTGGCATGTCGCGTCTCCTGGCGGGGTGCGAATTCATAACCCGACCTGATGAACTGCAGGCACAGCCATCACGGTCATGGACGCCGACAGCATACTTCCCAGGACTGGCAGAGTCACGCGGCTTTCGCTGATCTCAACCACGCCCGTCGTTCAGCGCATCCCCATCAGGGTGGCGAGATTTGTGCCGCTGGGAGGACCAAATCGCGGCTCCAGCGACAGCCCCAGCCCCACGTTGTCGCGACTGAAATCGATCCCAAATCCAAAATGCAGGATCCAGTCCAGACCAACACGCGAGATCGTCAGAGATGTGCCACGCGATTCATCCTGAGCGAGGTCGTAAGCAAAGGACGCCGTCGAAATCCACTTGGGACTCATGCGATAGGTATAGCTGCTGACAAGCGTCCGACTGTCCAGATAATCGCCCACCCTTACATTCCGCAATCCGACATAAACGCTGCCGCGAGTACTGCGCTGACTCAACAGCCCAACACTCCACATACTGCCCGCGTTATCAAACAGATCCCACGAAGCATCTCCGTGCAGGCCCGTGCGATCACTCAGATTCCAGCGATACCGACTGTACAGCAGTCCAAAATCTTCTCCGAAATTGTCGCGCTCAGACTTTGGAAAAAACGTAGCCCCGTATTCGAGTGTCATCCAGTCCCGAGTTCGCTGCGTTTCCGCACTTCCGGAATGAGTCTGCAGCCGTTCGCGAAAACCAAGCCGCAACGACTGGAAACTGTCGGCAACTTCATGATACGGAGCCGATGTCCAAAGTCCGGCCCCGGTTCTTAATGCGTAATTTCTCGGGTCAAACTGATCGGGTAACGCTCCCGGAAAAATCTGCGATGCAAGCGTGTAGCGGGAACGAAATCGCTCCTGAGCATTATCATCCAGTTCGTTGAACTGGGGAACCTCATCCAGCGACATTGACGACTGTGTATAGGCATACTCCAACAACGTTTCGTGGCGATGAGCCAGTCCATTGACACCCAACAGAGTGTTCCGCACAAACGGAAACACCCGGGTCGCAGAGAACCTTGCCTGTATCCCGGTATTCAGCAACAGGCGAGTCTCGTCCTCTCCGGTTGTGCCACCGCCCCAGTAAGCGGCTTCACCGCTGACCCACGGTTCCACGTTCAGAATCCCCAGCCGCATTGGTGCGCTCAGTCGATGTCGCGTCATCGCCACCACGCCACTCGCATCCCGCATCCCGGTCAAACCAAGCGGAGAATACGGATCCTGCAGATCGGCCGGGGCCGGTAAGGCCTGCATTTTTCCATAACCAACACTCGAATGCTGATCCCAGTAGAAAAGACCAGCTCCCAGAGGCTTTGAAAATGTGTACAGGTCAGCGCGAGGTAACCACTCCGTCGTGGCTTCAAATCCATTCAGATCAACTCGCCCCCACAGCTGCCCCGACCATTCCCCCATATCCCGGCGAGCACCAAGAATGGTCTCCACATCCTTGCCGCTGTCGAATCGGATCTCGTCGTACTGTTCCAGATAATTTCTGTCGGACAGATAACCAATCTCCCCGAACAGCTGCCCCCATGCACTCTCGCGACGAAAACTTCCCGTAACCTCACCACGGTTTTCACTGTCGGGCTGCAGACCGCGTCGATCTCTTCCCAGATTGTCCGTGCCATGATCGTTCTGGTAGAAAATACGACCATCACCGACCCAGCGATTCGGACCACTTTGGCGATTCCATGTTCCCTGTAGACCCGCGCCAACTCCCCGATCACTGCGATAATCCGCCAGCAGATCAAGTTGTCTTCCGGGAACCGGAGACAGTCCCATTAACTGCTCCAAATCCCACACGGTGCTGAGCTGCACTCCAAAAACGCGGTCTGAAGAAACCGCCGCTCGCCGCAATGGAATCCTCGGATCCTCTGCCGGCCCGCTGATGATCGGCAAGTACAGCAACGGGATGTTCCCCAACACGAACTGATTGTTCAGACTTCGGACCCACAACTCACTGCGTACCACCGGCTGCCCGGTTTGCGGATCAATTCCAGTTGCTCCTCGCCTGCCAGGCTCAAGAAAAATATCAGAGGCCTGCAGTCGATATCCCGGTTCTCCGTATGGGCTTGTCGTGACCCATGCATTTTGAATGTGGAACTTCTCTCGACTCAGCTGCCGCAACCGCTCACCGCGAACTCGGACCGTCACATCCGTTCCCGGAACTTCTGCTCGCAATTCGGCCTTCAGGAGCAACGCCTGATTTCCTGCCGCGTCATAAAACCCGGAGGAGGCCCGAATCGTATTGCCCGCCTGGCGAATGACGATGTTCCCCTCCAGGTAGACCTGAAAACGATCATCCGCTGACTGAATCACAGTGCTGCCCGAATCGATTCCCGAAGACGCTCCCGCCTGAGTCCAGATCACCACTCGATCGGCAGACAACTCCAATCCATCAGGGGAATACTTTGACAATTCCGAGCCAGCATCCAGGCCGTCAATCAAGACCTGAACTCCGCCCGTAATGACCGTCATTCGCTCTTCCGGTACCGTCCCTTCGACGGTCGAAGATTCCACGACCAGTGGCGCATCGGTCGCTCGTGGTCGGATACGAACCTGCCGCTCGCCACCACCACCCCCGGGAGCCGGGAGCACCGGGATTGGTTGCGAGAAAATCTCCGCCGGTGTCTGCTGGCCGGCTTTGATCCAGCCACTCTGCTGCCCCGGATACAGCCTCGGTAATGCTCGCTGAAGCAGAGGCGACTCGCGTGATCCGGCCAGTGTTGTGCTGGATGCAAGCAATTCCGGAGGACTGGTGCTTTGCAGACGAAAATCCAGCGCTGCGAATGTCTGTCGGCCGGTAGGCCCCGCGACGGTAACCTCTTCACCATAGACCGCCAGGTCAAAACCCTCGGCGGTGGGACTCACAAAGACAGCCATCCTCGCCCCGGAATAGCTCTGCTCCCCCTGCTGAATGGAAACCTGTCCAATCAGCAAGTGGACGTCCATGGACTGCCACTGCAGCATCTCTTCGTGACGAGCTGAAATCCGAATCTCTGCTGTGCTGTCCAGTGTCCGGCTCTCAACCGGCGACACAGGTAACTTCCCCTCCTGAGCGCGCACGACGGGTGTGCAGAAAATGGCTGATGCCATCACCGCAGCCCGGATCATTCTCGTAAAATCAGCATGAGACTGCATGCAGATGCCGAAACGCAGGCGATCGATTCGATCGCAGGGGAAGAGACAGGAGAGGTGGAGAGGATTCCAAAGACTGGAAACATGCTCGCAGAATGAGAGCAGCTGTTCTGAACTATACGGCTGAAGCCAAAATAGGGTCAATATCGGAAACCGGCAGAAGCAATGACGTAAGCCCCTGATCAGAAAAGACTTACAGCACAGCACCACTCAACACCCCGAATTCGGACAGGATTCTGGCCCGATTTCGGCAGGATCTGCCGGTTGCAGGGTGAAAAACATGCCGGGACCAGCGGGCACCGTGGCCACTGCGACCAGCGGACCGTCTTAGTCAGGGCCATGAACGCTGCCGAAACGCTTTCGCCAGGTCGCGTCTCTCAGCGAGACAGGAGATCGCGCAGGATCATCAGCATCAATAGCGAACGACCGCTCCAAACCGCTGTACGCAGCCAGTTGGAGAGGACCAAATATCGATGATCGCGGTCACAGAAGTCGCGGCAGAGCCGATTGTGCAGCGGAACCTGTACCAAAAATGTGCAGACCCACAGACTCACACTTAACACGGCCCCCAGAAGCAAATGACGCTCGAATCCGGCGATTGGCGAAAAAGCCAGCCAGATCGAACTGGCAAGTTCAGCCAGCATCAGAGGAAAGACGAGCGGGGTAATTCGCTGACAGTGCTCGCGCTCGTACTCGACGAATGCACTGCGGCCAACCCTGGAAAACAGAGGATACTGCACCAGTTGGATCAACCAGATGAGACCGGTCATTGCCATTGTTGCAAAACAGCAGATCAACAGCACAGTGTTCTGATCAAAGGCCCACATTTGTCTCACCGTCTCTCATTCGTCAAACTCCGCCTCACAGAATGCGACTTCGGATCATCATTCCGGACGCAGGAAGGGTGACATTCTTCCGGATTCACCGGAACCCAGACCCAAATTCCAGCGTCCAATCACAGGATTCTGCCGACCAACTTGTGAGAATCAACGCCCGTGGTCGTCAAAATGAAAGACCGCTGAAGTACTGCGGCAAGTGAAATATCCTGCCGCTCCTCGAACGCATCCGCCGGCACGACGGCTATGCAGCAGTCCCCGATCCGAACTGCACTGAAGCATTCCGGAAGAAGGAAGCCCAATAATGCGATATGCCCTGTTCCTGCAGGCACTGCTTTCCCTGTCATTTTTCACATCGGCCGGGGAACCAGCGATGCAACCTCCCGCGGAACGTCGACAGACTGCTCAGGCATTGATGCAGCAGAACAATTTTCGCGAAGCCGCGGATTTCTACGAGACACTTCTTCGGGAGCCCACTCAGGACCCGCAACATGCGAGTGATCTGGAGCAGGCCGTTAATTGTCTGATCAGACTCGGCGAAATGACCCGGGCAGAGCAGTTGATTGAAGAAATCGCTTCCGCCAGCTCAGATCGGTTCGAAGTCCTCAGATCGGCGGCCAGGTCCCTCGAACAACTGCCACATTATGGATTCCTGATCGGCGGCAACTTTCACCGTGGCAATCATCGCGGTGGCGGCATTCGGGTAAGTTCTGAAGCTCGCGATCGCGTCCGCAGCCTGCAGCTCCTCCGGCAGGCCATTCAGCTGGAGACGGCACCTGCGAACGAACGCAGTGCTGTCTGGATGACGATCGCTGAACACATCGGGGATTCTCGTTTCTCTACGGCATGGCGATTACAGGAATTGACCAACCTCGATGTGCTGCCGGAGACGGAAGAGCAAACTGGCTTTCGTGGTTTTCCGGGCGGCGGCGGTGCTGGTGGGGGAGCCCCGATCGACAGCGAGGGCAACCCGGTCTTTCACACTGTCCCTGAATCATGGGATGCCGCGATTTCTGATGGTCAGCGTTATCGATTCGCGTTGGAACAGGCAGCCACCCTGAACACAGGCCGGCGCAGTGAAGTGGACCTGCAATTCGCTCGCTTTCTCAAGTCTCAGTTCGGCGTGGCATCATCCAGCGGATTCCCTCCGCCAGTGATTCTCAAGGACCAGACGTCAGCACAAGATCCCAACACAACGCTGCCATTGCCGCAGACCCTGACAGACGACCAGACCATCGCGCGACTCGCGTCCGGACTAAAAGTCCTCACGCTGCCGGATGAGTTCAACTTTCTTAGCATCCTCAGGAGCATCGCCAGCCGCAGAGATTCACAGCAGTCGGCAGCGATCGAAGAGCTAATCGGTGAATACATGCAGCGGCACCAGTACCCCAAAGCCGCCGAGCAGCTGCGGCAGCTGCGAGACGTTGTCACACCGCAACCAAAACAGCATGTCGACGCTGTCAATCGACGGCTGCAGCAGATCGAAGGAAACTGGCTGCAGTTTCAGCCGACGGAAACACAGGCTGCAGGGAAGTCGGTGACCTTCGATCTTCGTTACCGCAACGGCAGTGAGGTGAAATTCACCGCCGCGAAGATTCGAGTCGAGAATCTGCTGACGGACATCATGGAATATATCAAATCTCAGCCGCTCAATCCTGCCTGGCAAAAGACCTCGCTGCAGACCATCGGCTGGCACCTGATCAATGACGACGAGAATCTCTATACCGAGCCGGCTGCTGTGGAATGGTCCCGGCAACTTGCTCCACCGGAGGGACACTTCGATGCGGTCCGGACAATGACAGCCCCGCTGCCCGAAGCCGGAGCATGGTGGATCACCGCACAGATGAAGGACGGAAATCGCGTCGCAATGGTGATCTGGGCCGCCGATCTGGCACTGGCCATTAAACGCGTTGAGGCAGGTTCGATGTACTACGTGGCCGATGCTGCCACCGGAAGTCCGATGACTGACTGCAGCCTGCAATTTTTTGGATGGCAGCGCGTTGCTTCGCGACAGGCACCAGCAGTCTTTGAAACAACGATGATGCGGAATCGAACCAACGAGCAGGGGATCTGCGTGATCGCCGCTGACCAGAATGATCGCCGCAAACAGTGGCTTGCAATTGCCCGTTCACCAGACGGACGCGTCGCGTTCCACGGCTTTCACAACGTCTGGAACCCCCAGGAAATTCCACAGCTTTCGGGATCCCGCCAGCGAGTGTTTGCGATCACCGATCGGCCCATCTACCGGCCCGGTCACAAACTCCAGTATCGCCTGTGGCTCCGAAATCCCGATTTCACGACCGCAGAAGATGACTCCCCCGGCACCGATGTCATCGTGCAGGTCCGGAACCCCAAAGGTGATGTCGTTCACCGCAGCACCGGGGCCCTGGACAAATGGGGAGGGATCGACGGGGAATGGACCCTGCCGGATGATGCAGCCACCGGAAAATGGTCTGTCGCGTTGGCACAGGAATCTGATGTCACCCGGATCCGGGTGATCGATGGACAGCGTCAGCGAGTCCTGGAGACTGTGGAGCAGATTCTCGGCTCCGGACAGTTCTCGGTCGAAGAATACCGCAAACCCGAATTCGAAGTGACAATCGACGCACCGGAAACACCCGTCACGCTGGGAGAGACCTTTGCGGCAACTGTGAAGGCCCGCTATTTCTTCGGTGCCCCTGTGACATCTGCTCGCGTCAAATACACCATCGAACGCAGCAGTGTTTCACAGCGCTGGTTTCCGGTCTCCAGTTGGGACTGGCTTTACGAACCGGGCTACTGGTGGTTTGCTGAAAAAACAGACTGGCATCCTGGGTTCTCTGAATGGGGCTGCCTGCCTCCACCACGTCCGTGGTGGAACTGGAATCCGGATCCCCCGGAAACAGTTTCCACAGGGGAAGCCGAAATCGGACCGGACGGGATGCTGACCATTCCGATCGACACCGCCGCCGCAGGGGATCTGCACGGTGACACCGATCATCGATACACCGTAACGGTGGAAGTCACCGACCGCAGTCGCCGCACAATTGTTGGTACCGGAACAGTCACCGCAGCCCGGGCGCCATTCAAGGTCTTCACGTGGCTGAACCGAGGCCATTACCGGACCGGTGCCGACGCCCTGTTTAGTTTCCAGGCAAGAACACCGGATGGTCGTCCGGTCGCCGCCACTGGAACCGCAATTCTCTCCAGACTCTCCACAATCGATGGAGAGCTTCGGGAAGAACAAGTGGAATCATGGAAGATCTCCACCACTGCTGATGGCTTCGGAAATCTGCGATTGCAACTGCCGGCTGCCGGTCAGTTCCGGCTGGAAGCAGAGCTGAGTACAGCGGACGGGATCAGCCAGCGCGGGGCCACAGTTTTCCTCGTACGCGGTGACGGGGAAGAGCCCCTGACATGGAGATTCAATGCCCTCGAACTCACCCCCGATGAAAAGGAATACGCACCCGGAGAAACCGTACAGCTTCAGGTCAGCACAGATCTTCCGAACAGCACTGTGCTGTTGTTTTTGCGACCAGCCAATGGACTGTGCCCGGCCCCGCAACTGCTAAACATCTCCGGCAAAAGCACCGTTGTACAGATCCCTGTGACCGCAGACGACCAGCCGAACTTCTTTGTGGAGGCACTGACGATTGCTGGCGGAAAAGTCCACTCGGAAATCCGGGAAATTGTTGTCCCTCCGGAAGAACGCGTGACCAGTGTCGACGTGCGTCCGAGTGCGGAACGCGGTCGCCCTGGAGATACAGCCCGTGTGCAAGTCAGTTTGAAGGACGTGCAGGGGAATCCCATCACAGGCAATGTCGTTGTCTCAGTTTACGACGCCAGCCTGGAGGCGATCGCCGCGGACACCATTCCGGAAATTCGCAGCTTCTTCTGGAAGTTCCGTCGCAGTCATTCGCTGCAGATCAATTCCAGCCTGACGCGCGTGGAACAGTCTATGGTACGGTCCGGTGAACCAATAATGACGCCACTCAGTACCGGCGAACAACTGCTGACTCATGGTGAGGAGAATTCCTGGTTCGGAAATCAAATGCTGAGACGCGGGGCTGTCGTCGCAGACAGCATGGCCCCGATGGAATCCGCAGAAATGGCCATGGATATGCCAGCGATGGCTTCGGCTAAAGCGGGCTTCGGAGGAGCGGCTCCGGACGCAGTCGTCGAACCGGTTCTTCGCAGTCAGTTTGCAGAGACAGCCTTCTGGACAGCCACCTCCACGGCCGATGCGAACGGGAATTTTTCACTGGAATTTCCCCTGCCCGATAATCTGACCACCTGGAAGATACAGGTCTGGACGATGGCTGATGGAACTCGAGTCGGTTCCGGATCCAGCGAAATCGTTGCGTCCAAAGATCTGCTGATCCGTCCTCAAACTCCCCGATTCCTCACGGCCACAGACCGGGTCGTGTGTTCTGCGGTCGTTCACAATTATCTGGACACCGACAAAACGGTGCGGGTTGTTCTGCAGACTGACGGAAATCAGCTGCAGGCTCTGTCGCCATTAACTCAGGATGTGCTGATCACGGCTGGAGGCGAAGCGCGAGTTGACTGGCTGGTGCGAGCTGAAGAATCCGGTGAAGCTGTCATCCGAATGCAGGCGTTGACAGACGAAGAATCGGATGCCGTCCTGGTCACACTGCCGGTTAACATCCACGGTATGTCAACCACGGAGAGTTTCACAGGGGTTCTGAAAAACGGCACGCAAAACATCAGCCGCACGGTTTCGGTTCCACAGGATCGCATTGCTGACCAGTCTCGACTGGAAATTCGATACAGCCCAACGCTGGCGATGGCGATGGCAGACGCGCTGCCATGGCTGATCGAGTATCCACACGGATGTACCGAACAGACCCTGAATCGATTCCTGCCCGCGGTTCTGGTCCAGCGAACACTGCAGCAGTCCGGCCTTGACCTGGAGCAGATTCGCGGTCGGCTGCTGCAACTGAATGCCCAGCGCACCTATCGTGGCAAGTACCCGAAACACTGGGGCGATCCACCTGCTCGCCAGACTCGCGATCTGCGGGAACTCCCCGCCGGATTCGGACGTGGCAGCAGTACGCTGGCCGCATGGATTCAGGAAAAAATCGAATCTGATATGCGTACGGGATACGGACTCTCTGAAGCTGCGAATCCGGTCTATTCCGTGTCAGATCTTGAGAAAATTGTCACCGCAGGAATTACCAGACTCAATGAAATGCAGTTGCGTGACGGAGGCTGGGGGTGGTTTTCCGGATTCAATGAACGCAGCTCTCCGCAATTCACGGCACTCATTGTCCGGGGGCTGTTTCTGGCCCGCAACAACCAGGTCGAAGTTCCGGAACAACTTCTGAGCAGAGGCGTTCAGTGGCTGCAGTCGTGGCAGGAACAGGAACTGGAAAAACTCCGCCGCGGAGACGAACGTCGCGAAGATCCGGATGCGAATCACGGCAATCAGCCCTACCGCATGTCTGCCAGCAACCTCGATGCACTCGTGGCTCAGGTGCTGGTGGAATTTGCCGAAAGCAATCCGGAAATTGACGACTACCTGTACCGCGATCGCGGAAATCTGACGGCTTATGGAATGGCACTCACGGGTCTCGTCTTTGACTCACGTCAGGTTGCCGAACGCCGCGCTATGCTGATCCGAAATCTGCGACAATTTGTCGCTCGGGATCACCAGAATCAAACCGCGTGGCTGCAGCTTCCGGAATCATCCCGCTGGTACTGGTACGGCAGTGAAAATGAAGCGATGGCAATCTTTCTGAAATTGCTGCTGCGAACTAATCCGACGGATCCGGATGCCCCGGCGATGGTCAAGTATCTGCTTAACAATCGCAGCAGCAACAATCGCTGGGAAAGCACACGCGATACCGCAATGGTGGTGGAAGCATTTGTCGAATACCTGAAAGCCACCGGCGAAGACAAGCCCGACATGACTGTCGAGATTGTCGTCGATAACGAGGTCAGGAAATCCGTTCGCATCACTTCCGAAAATCTGTTTTCCTTCGATAACACGCTCTTACTGCAGGGTGATGAACTCACCGCTGGCGAACACGTTGTAGAGCTCCGCAGATCGGGAGCCGGCCCCGTTTACCTCAGTGGCTGGATGACCAACTTCTCCCTCGAAGAACAGATTGCAGCAACCGGTCTGGAAGTTCGTGTCAATCGTCGATTCTACGTCCTTGAGCCCGAGCAGAAAGATGTCACTGTTCGCGGCAGTCGCGGCCAGGCCGTCCAGCAGCAGACCGGACGCTTCCGCCGAATTCCACTCGATCCGGAGACCTCAGTGCCCTCCGGGACCCTCGTCGAAGTCGAACTGCTTGTGGAAAGCAAAAACGACTATGAGTATCTGCTGCTGGAAGACCACAAGCCCGCAGGTTGCGAACCCGATGATCAACTCAGCGGTTATGTCTTTGCAGGTCTCCACGCATATCGAGAATTCCGCGACGATCGTGTTTGCTTCTTCATTCCCTCTCTCGCTCGAGGACAGCACAGCCTCTCCTATCGCGTGCGAGCCGAAACGCCCGGGCAGGTCAGTGCTCTGCCGGCAACTATCGAGGGTGTCTATGCACCGGAATTGATCGGCAACAGCGACGAGATGAAACTGCAAATCAAAGAGAACGAGTAACTGTCAGCGTTCCGCGAAGTCTGCTCACTTGAGCCGGGTCCGCAGATCCGCAAAACTTCACGCTCGAAAGTTCAGCAACAATTCCAATTCGTCCGGCTGTCCCCGGGTTCCAAAGGAGTCTGTCTCGGTGTCCCAATGCCTGATCACGGTCGAACTCACGGGGCAGCTGCAGCATCATCTGCAGCAGGAGCAGCTCTGCCTCGAATGCGGTCAGAACCCAACTCTCGCCGGTGTTTTGTTCGCCCTGACAACGCATTCTCCCAAAACGGCAGAAATCCTCGGTACTGAAGTCGCCCCACCGGAACAACAAACAGCACTGCCACCCGGACTTCTGATCATGCGTGATGGACTGATGCTCCCGCTGCAGCCAGGTACTCCAGTCAGTGACGGGGACCGACTCACACTGATCCCGATGATCAGCGGGGGTTGAAAAATGTCTCAGAACCGGACAGACAATAAAACAACAGGGCCACTGCCCCAGCTCACCAGTGATGATTTCGCCCTGCGTGAATGGCAACTGGACGTCAGAGGTTTTGGTGAAGCAGGACAACAACGACTCAAAGGGGCCAGCGTTCTGGTCAGCAGAGTGGGTGGCCTGGGTTCAGTTGTGGCCTATGAACTCGCCGCTGCCGGAGTGGGCCGGTTGATCCTTGCTCACGCTGGCAATGTCCGTCACTCTGATCTCAATCGGCAGTTGCTGATGACACACGACTGGATCGGGAAACCTCGTATTGAGTCTGCCACGCGACGGCTCAAAGAGCTGAACCCGCACCTGGAGATCGAAGCGGTACCGGAGAATGTCAGTGCCGCAAACGCCGCGCGTCTGGTCGAACAGGCAGACTGTGTTGTGGATGCCGCACCACTGTTTGAAGAACGTCTCGCGATGAACGATGCTGCAGAGCAGCGAGGAATCCCGGTGGTGGAGGCGGCAATGTATGAACTGGAAGCATCACTCACAGTGATTCATCCGCCGGAAACATTACGGTTTCGAGACCTTGTTCCGGCGGTACCACCTGGCTGGAAGCGACGCTTTCCTGTATTCGGTGCGGTCAGCGGCACAATTGCCTGCCTTGCAGCCATGGAAACAATCAAACTGCTCGCGGGATTTGGAGATCCGCTGAAGAATCGCATGCTCAGAATGGATCTGCGGTCCATGCAGACTCAGGTCCTGAAGCTGAAATAGAAGTCTGCCAGCCGCGGCTCGTCGGCGATCGTTTGCCAGTGGCAGATCACAGCGGCGGTGCTGAGACCGACGAATCTTCTTCGTGAACATCAAGCCCCATCATCTGCATCAGCTGAATGGCGTTACTGCGTTCCACCACACCGTCACGAAGTGTGTAATCGAAGCTCATCGTCCCGTCGACAATTGTGTCTTCAAAATGGCAGTTCAACGCGCGACCTTCCAGGTCATCTGCAATGCGGGTCAGTGCCAGATCGTGTGTGGTCACAAGCCCGAGAGCTTTACGGTCCAATAACGATCGAATCACTCCCTCGGCTCCACGACGCCGGTCGTGAGAATTGGTCCCGTGCAGAATTTCGTCCAGCAGAAACAGGACCGCGTGCTTTCCCTGTGTCAGATCCACAACAGATTTCAATCGCTGTACCACGCTGAAGAACAGCGAACGTCCCTCCTGCAGAGAATCGCTGACCCGCATGGCAGAGCCCAGCTGGAAAGGGTGAGTCCGGAATTGTTTTGCTCGCACAACACAACCGCTGTAAGCAAGCACAATACTGGCCCCAATGCTGCGCAGGAATGTGCTCTTCCCCGACATATTCGAGCCGCTGATCAGCATCAATGGAGTTTCTGATGTCAGCTGCAGACTGTTGCGGACACAAACCGACGACGCCAGCAACGGATGTCCCAGCTCTGTTGCCTGCAATGTCACCTCCTCCTGAAGCATCTCGGGAACAACATCGTCCGGGTGATCAAAATTATATCCGGCAACCGACACAGTGGCCTCCAGACACGCCACGGTGGACAGCCAGTCGGCAACATCGATTCCATGCCGCAGCCGCCAGCTTTCCATGCGGTGTGTCGTCAGCACCAGCATTCCGGAAACCCACGCGACGGGCGCAAAGAACTGATTACGCAGCGAGTTGTTCAGCCACTGTGTCTGACGACTTAATCGCAGAATCGCAGCCGATGCAGTCCCATCCTCGGTATGAAAGTGATTCAACAAATCGCAGATCGATGGTTCGTCTGAGCTGATTTGCTCGAACGCTCCGATCACTGTGCCAAACTGCCGTAATGCTGAGTCCACATTATCCATCGCGGCAGCAGTACGCCGAATCTGCCGGCCTGTCATCGCAATCGCCGGCGCCTGCAGAATCAGCAACAGAACCAGCCACCGAAATCCCAGACCAAGAAACAACACGCCCAACAAAACCGGCAGTGACAACAACCCCAGCGTCAGTGACCAAATCAGAATCCCTGTCCTGACCGGCTGAGCAGGCTCGCGAACCCAGTCACGCAGCACCGATTCAGCCGCCTCCCAGTTCTTCGCCTCCGGGATGCACGCCAGTGATTCGCGGAGCTCGATGGCGTTCTTCAGCCCGGCCGCTCGCTTCTGACGCGTCTGTACATCTTCGACCGTCGGCACCTGCCGCATCCAGTCAGCCAGTTGCCTGCGCCCGGGAGCAGTACGACACTCGTTAAGCATCTGAAAAAGAGATCCCTGGCCAAACACATCCAGATCACCGGTCCATGGATGAGTTTCATCGGCGAATTCGGAGCCGTCAGCAAGATCCGGCAAAAACACTCGCTGCAGTCGATCCAGCCGACTCTCGTGAAACCGCCGAATCAGCCGCAGTCGCTCGAGCCGGCTGACACAACGCCGGTCAAACGGCAACACGACGAAGAAAATGACCGCAGGTATGAACAACCACATCCACGAAACCGCCTCCGGTTCCCCCAAACACAAGACCCCGAGAAGAATTGCCGACAGTCCCAGTCCCGTGCGAACCTTGACGAAACGACGATCGGTCTCTTCGCCCGCCGCAATCTTCGTCTGTATCTCTTCCAGCCGCAGCTGATACGTTCGCCCCGGTGTGTCTTTCGCAGGAGAAATCACTGCTGGTACTTGTTCTTCGCTGTTCATAAATCGTTCGTTCGTTTGTTCCATGCCCCGATCTCTGCAGTGGTGCGGCGGAGCATAACAACTCGAGGATCTGTCAGTTAGCGGCTGCAACAACGCAACGCAAACTTTCCGAATGTGTCCAGAGCACCATCAACCGGATAAACTCGACTTGAAGTGGAATGGCAGTTCGCAAGTCAGGCCAGAATGTCATGCAGAACCCGCCCCTCTTCTGTTGGCCCAATCAAACGATTCTCGAGCCCCTGATAAAGATAACTGAAGCGATACGGATCCAAACCGAGTGCGTACAGAATCGTAGCCTGTAAATCTCTGACTGAAGTCGGATTTTCAATCGCCTCATACCCAAAATCGTCCGTCCTGCCCCATGACAGTCCCCCCTTGATCCCGCCACCTGCAAGCCACATCGTAAAAGCATCCGGGTGGTGATCTCTGCCAACAAACCCCTTCCTGATCTCGCTGCGCACATTATTTTGCAGCATTGGGGTGCGTCCAAACTCGCCGCCCCAGACAATCAGTGTCTCATCCAGCAAACCGCGCTGCTCGAGGTCGCGAATCAACGCCGCGATGGGCCGATCAGCTGCCTGACACTTAATCGGTAAAGTCTCATCGATGCTCTCACCCGGCGAAGACCCGTGGTGGTCCCAGCCCCAGTCGTACAACTGCACAAATCTGACTCCGGCTTCAACAAGCCTCCGTGCAAGCAAACAATTGTTGGCGAACGTCGGATCGTCCCCCCGATACAACACACGAGGATCCGCCGCTGTTTCTGCCGGGGACTGATAACCCGGCTGGGCACCGTACATCTCCAGAATGTGTTTCGGCTCCCGCGTCAGGTCCATGACCTCCGGCACCGCCATCTGCATCCGATAAGCAAGCTCGTACTGAGACATTCGAGTCTCCGTTTCCGGATCACCACTGCGTTCCAGTTCGGCCGTGTTTAACTGATCCAGAGCGTCCAGCATCCGTCGTCGAACCCGGCGACTCATCCCACCCGGATCACTCAGGAACAGCACCGGATCACCGTCGGTACGACAATTCACACCCTGATAAACGGATGGGAGATACCCTGTTCCCCAAAGCGACTTACCAGCGTCCGGCGTCTTCCCGCCCGAAAGCAGGACAACAAATCCCGGCAGGTTCTTATTCATGCTGCCAAGTCCCCAGGTGACCCACGAGCCCATCGCCGGACTGCCCGGCCGCGCATTCCCGGTCTGCAGGAATAACTGAGAGGGAGCATGATTGAATTCCTCTGTCTTCATGGTTCGGATGACGCAGGCACGATCACTGACCGACGCAAACTGCGGCAGCAGTTCGCTGATCCACTGGCCACTTTCACCGTGCTGCTGAAATTCAAATTGCCCAGCCAGAATTCGCGGAACCCCCTTGATGAAAGCAAAACGCCGCCCTGCCAGCATCGACTCCGGACAATCCTGCAGATGAAGACGTTGCAGCTCCGGCTTATGCTCGAACAATTCCAGCTGCGAAGGCGAGCCGGCCATGTGCAGGTAAATGACACTCTTCGCACGGGGTGCCGAACCGGATGCAAACCGGGCCGCCGAAGAAAGCGACCCCGGGGCTGATCCGCCTTCTTCCGCAAGCAATGACTGCAACGCCATGCACCCCATGCCCAGGCCAGCTGTCTGCATCAGGTGCCGGCGTGTTTGCCTGAATCCAAATTCCAGTTCGGGTGTCATTTCCTGACCTCTGTTCAGTGGGTTTCCACAGTTTGCCAACGGCCAAATGCACCGTCTGCATCACTTTGTCATATCGAATCACGGGATCTCACACTTAGTGCCGCGTCAGGAATTCATCCTGATTCAAAATGGCTCCCGCGACCACCACCATAGCGGCCAGCTCGGCCGCCGGCTGGTTTTCCGCGACTTCTGCTCGCGCGTTTCGAAGCAACTCTGCCGCAGACTCCGGGGCAGCCTCAAATTCCTGCATCACATCGTCCAGCAACATCTGCAACGGTTCGGTCTGCTCGGCGGATACGGGCCGGATCAATGCCTGCCGCATCCCCCAGATCAAACGATGCTCCTGCGGCTGTGCCAGCATTCGTTCGGCCAGCGCGCCGGCCGCCTCGACAGCTGTCTGGTCGTTTAGCATGACCAGCGCCTGAAGTGGAGTATTGGTTCTGATGCGGCGAATCATACAGAACTCTCCGCTCCCGGCGTCAAATGTCGTCAACGCCGGGTACGGTGTGGTGCGCTTCAGATAGGTATACAGTGATCGGCGATAACGATTGTCGCCCTCCGCATTCACCCACTTCTCAGAGTTGTAGGTGGATCTCCATAACCCCGCAGGCTGAGGCGGCATAACCGGCGGACCTCCCTGATGGAGCGACAACAACCCGGAAACTGCCAGCAGTTGATCACGGACAGCCTCTGCAGAAAGACGAAATCTGCCGGCCCGCGCCAGCAGACGATTTTCGGGGTCCTGCAGACGATGTTCCGCCGTCACAATTGAGCTCTGCTGATACACTTCGCTGCGGCAGATCATTCTCAATAACTGCCGCAGCGACCAGCCGTTATCGCGATGCTCCACAGCCAAAAGATCAAGCAATTCCGGATGCGAAGGGGTGGCCCCCATCGTTCCAAAATCTTCCTCCGTGGTGACAATCCCCTGCCCCATCAGGCGAGCCCAGATTCGATTCGCCCACACGCGAGCTGTCAATGGATTACTGTCCGCCATCAGCCAGTCCGCCACATCCAGACGACCGGGACCGCCGGCAGCCACGGTGGAGACGATCGGAAAGGCCTCTGGAAATCCCGCCATGACAGGCTCTCCCGGATCCAGAAAATTTCCTCGCACATGCAACCGAGTTTCTCGATTCCTTTCCCGAGCAAGCTCTTCCATCACGGGGACACGGGGGATTGCTGACCGCAGTTGCTTCAGTTGATTTTCCAGTTGAGCAAGTTCTGCTGCAGCTTCCCGAACACCCGGAGCAAACAGATCCCTCTCGGCAACCTCCGCAGACTCTGCTGTCACGGAAATCCTGAAACATCGCATTGTCAGGGAATTGCCGTACCGCTGTTGCAGTTGCAGCCGCAGCATGTCGCCCTCGGAAATCGTCAGGGGCTGTTGAAGGACAAACACGGCGGCATGCGGTTGACGCATCTGCGGACTGACTGCCCAGCCTGTCTTCAGGTCGCCGTCAAAGGCAGCCTGCACCGGCCAGTTTCGCTGAGAAAAATCCGCCTTTGCTCGCTGGACAGCGACCGATCGTGGGCTTCCCTCAGCCGGGATGATTTCGATCAGCAACTCTGACAGAACAAAGTTGGGATCACCCGGATTGCGGCCCACACCAGCATTTTTCTGGCCATCTGGTATCAACGCCTGGATCCGCAGTGCAGTAATGCTTCCCGGCGCCGGAGCAGACTCCAGCAAATAGTCGTTCCGCTCCGGAGAAGGCCCCGATACGGTAATCACACCTGCCTGACCAGTTTCCATCTTTGCGTGACCCTGCGCCTCCATTCGCTGCGGGACGAACGCTGTCCAGTGATCATTCTCATTGGATTCGAGCTGATTCCGGAGATGCTCCAGCCGACTCTTCAGTGTTCCGATCGACTGCTCCAGTTCTTCAATCCGCAGACGACGCTCATCACCAGGGATTGAAAGCAACGGAGCATCGTCCGGGCGATCTGCATCCGCTGTCTGATTGAAGATGGCATACAGCCCATAATACTCTTCCTGAGTCAAAGGATCGTATTTGTGGGAGTGACACCTGGCACATCCGGCGGTCAAACCCATCCAGATCTGCAGGGTGGAATCGACCCGATCCTTCACCGCAAGCGTACGGAATTCCTCATTGTCAGTTCCGCCCTCATCATTGCTCATCGTATTTCGATGAAACGCTGTTGCCAGACGCTGGTCGACTGTCGCTGCCGGCAACAAATCGCCAGCCAGCAATTCCCGCGTCAGCTCATTCAGAGGGCGGTCCTGATTCAATTGCTGAACCAACCAGTCTCTCCATGGCCACATTGTCCGACCGCGATCTTTTTCGTATCCCTTTGTGTCGGCATACCTTGCCAGATCCATCCACATCCGCGCCCAGTGCTCACCAAACTCCGGGCGCTCCAGCAGGGCGTCAATCAGAGCATTCCACTGTTCGGTCCCGGGGTTATTCGCAAATTGCTCAGCCTGTTCCGGGGTCGGCGGCAGACCAGTCAGATCAAGAGATAACCGTCGCACCCTTTGCCACGCGTCAGCCTGCGGGCTGAGCTGCAGACCATGATCCGCCAGCTTCTTCTTCACCAGCAAATCAAGGGCCACGGTGCCGTTCCGAGGAACCTCAGGACGCACAGGAGCTTCAAACGCCCAGTGCTTTCCCCAGACTGCCCCCTGTGCGATCCATTCCCGCAGGATCTTTCGCTCCTCTACAGTCACCGTCTGGCCTGTCTCGGGAGGCGGCATGACCTCTTCCGAATCCTCAGAATTGATCCGGCTCAGCATCGTACTTCCATCCGGATCTTTCGGCACCACAGGAACCCCGCTGGAGTGTTCCAGCTTCGCATCCGTTTCCAGATCAAGTCGCAACTCTGCTTGTCGCTGTGCCGCATCCGGACCGTGGCAGGCAAAACATCGCGTCGAAAGAATCGGCAGTACATCGCGGGAAAAACTGACCTGGTCCTCAGCATCCGCCGGACTGAACACGTGGCAGCAGGCCACCAGCACTGTGCTCGACACAACTCGTAATAATCCCTGCATGTTGATTCCTCTGACAATCATCTCGCGTGCCAAATCGACCTGAGAATTTTCCGCCCCTCCACTCAGGACTGAAGAATCTCCCGGATCACATTGCCTGCCACATCCGTCAAACGAAAATCTCGCCCGGCATAGCGATATGTCAACCGTTCGTGATCCATTCCCAGCAAATGCAGAATGGTTGCGTGCAAATCATGAACATGCACCCGGTTGTGCAGCGCCTGGAATCCAAACTCGTCCGTCTCACCCCACGACATTCCCCCCTGAATACCACCACCCGCCATCCACGTTGTGAATCCATGATGATTGTGATCACGACCGCTGCCGTTTTCAGATGTGGGGGTGCGGCCAAACTCCCCACCCCACAACACCAGCGTTTCATCCAGTAATCCACGCTGTCTGAGATCCGTCAACAGCGCGGCCACCGGTTGATCGATGGCCCGACTCAGATCCCTGCTCGCCTGATGATGATTGTTGTGGGTGTCCCATGGCTGCCCGTTCCCATAGTACAACTGGATGAACCGCACGCCGCGTTCCGAGAGTCTTCGAGCAAGCAGGCATCCATTTGCAAAATGCCCCTCGCCATAAGCGTCCCTTGTTTGCCGAGTCTCCTGAGACAAATCGAAGGCATCAGTGGCTGTGAACTGCATCCGGAACGCTGTCTCCATCGCCTGCAGTCGACCTTCAAGGCGGGTGTCCGGCCCGCTTCGCTGCAGGTGCCGCTCATTCATGCGGCGAATCAGGTTCACCTGCAAAGCCTGTCGTTCCCGCTCTGAATCCCGATTGCGCAGGAAAGGAACCAGCTTGTCCGGCGACAAGCTGGAATGATTGATGTAGGTGCCCTGGTGAGAACCGGGAAGAAATGCACTGGTCCAAAGAATGGAGAAACGCACCGGCTTGCCGGGGCACAACACAACGTAGCCGGGCAGATTCGCGTTCTCTGTCCCCAGACCGTACGAAACCCACGACCCCATGCTGGGGCGTGTTGGCAGAATGGTTCCGTTGTTCATCAACAGCAGTGCTGGCCCGTGATTCGGATTATCCGTCCAGGTTGATCGCACGACACAGATCTCATCAATGCACTTCGCAGTCTGCGGCAACAACTCACTGACCGGAAGACCACTCTCACCATGCCGGCGGTAGCGAAATGGTGATGGCATCAGACCGCCCGTCTTTCGCTCAGTACGCAGGTTCGCTGATGGCGGGCGTTGTCCGGCGTATTTCGTTAACCCCGGCTTGGGGTCGAAGAAATCTCCCTGGAACGGACCTCCATTCATGAACAGATGAATCACGCGTTTTGCAGTACCGGGAAAGTGACCCGCGTTCTCTGCACGCAAAGCACTTAACATTCCGACGGAACCCGCACCGCCACCAAGACCGGCCAGGAGTGTCCGCCGCGAAAACGGTGCACTGACCGAGAGTCTGTTGTCCCGGCAATCCTCTTCCAACACGGACACAAGTCTCTCCCAAACAGCCACTGTCTGTCCTGCGAACAATCCATCCTTGCCGATACATCACCGACTTCCGACCGTGAAGAACTCAAGCGATTCAGCAAACCACACCCTGCAGTCTAACCTGCAGCACGGCACGACCAAAACCGTTCCTGCAGAGAACCCGGACTCCGCAGGAATGCCGGCGGAATTGAACAGCCGCCGCTCGATCAGGGCCCGCCTGCTGGATTCCAGTCCATTCCCATGCTAAACCGTTGTTTCAGATTTCTGTTCCCACCGCACTCCACAGGAGATTCCTGATGTCTGCTTTGTCCTCATCACGACGAAAGTTTTGCTCCAATGCTCTGCTGGCCGCCGGGCTCTTCGCGGCACCGCGGACTCTCCGTGCGGTCGGAGCTTCACGGGAAGTCATCATTGGCGAAGGCGACTACAAGTACCGCGTAAACCACGCCTTCACACAGCTGCCGGAGCCATGGTCGTGGCAAACCACACATAATGTGGCTCTCGACAGCAACCAGAATCTGTATGTGATTCACGAAGGTCGACGAGAACTCAAAGACCACCCCTCCATCTTCGTGTTCAGCCCGGAAGGCAAACTGATCCGCGCTTTCGGATCACAATTCCAGGGTGGCGGGCACGGCATCGAAGTTCGTCAGGAAGGCTCCGAAGAGTTTCTCTATGTGGCCGGTTACCAACAGGTCAAAGCATTCGCCAAAATGACACTCACCGGCGAGACAGTTTGGTACAGGAAAGCCCCCATGGAATCCGGCCTGTACGCTCCCGGTGAAGACACCTCCACCGAGCCTTCCTGGCACAGAAAAGGCTTCCTGCCCACAAATTTTGCTTTCCTCGACGATGGCGGGTTTCTGCTCGCAGATGGCTACGGAACTTTTGCAGTCCACCGTTTTGACAAAGACGGAAACTGGCTGAGTCACTTTGGCGGCGCTGGTGCAGGTGAGGGGAAATTTGCAACCGCTCACGGACTTTGGATCGACCGGCGCCCGGGACGCGAACCGTCGATCGTGGTCACCGATCGAGCACACAATACCCTGCAGATCTTCAATATGGACGGCGTGTATCAGGAAACTCTCACAGGATTTGGCCTGCCAGCCAACATCGATACTCATGAGAACCTGATGCTGGTTCCCGAGTTGCGTTCACGAGTCAGCCTGCTGAATGAGAAGAACGAAGTCGTTGCCAGTCTCGGGGCTGCCCCCGAACGTCTCGACCAGATCAAAAATCTGCGCGGGGCTCCGGATCAGTGGCTGGACGGTCAGTTCGTTCACCCGCATGACGCCTGCTTTGCCCCGAATGGAGATATCTTCGTGGCGGAATGGGTCGCCACTGGTCGTATCACAAAACTCGAACGCATCTGAACCGATAAAAAAACGCTGCCTCAGGAATGCTCGTGAGGCAGCGTTTTCTGTGTTCAACCGCGGTGTCATCAACGCGTGGATTTTGCCGCGAGGACGCCCGCCGGCGATTTCTCAGTTCAATGTGTCCTGACCCGGCTTCCAATTGCAGGGACAAAGCTTGTCGGTCTGCAGAGCATCCAGAACCCGCAGGACTTCATCCACATTTCGCCCCACACCCAGGTCGTGCACTGCAAGCCAGCGAACAACACCCTGAGGATCAATCAGGTAGACACCGCGGTAAGCGATTCCTTTGTCGCCATCCAGCACGTCGTATGCAGCAGACAATGCATGACTGGTATCACCGATCATCAGGTGCTTGAGCTGGCCCAGATCTTCGTGAGAATCGCACCATCCCTTATGCGAGTAGACGCTGTCCGTGCTGGCCGTGAGCACAACAGTTTCGCGGTCCTCAAATTCACCCAGGGCTTTGTTAAATGCCACAATCTCGGTAGGGCAGACGAAGGTGAAGTCCAGCGGGTAGAAGTACAGGCAAACCCACTTGCCCTGCAGATCAGACAACTTCAGATCCTGGAACTGATCGTCAGTTCCGTCCTTCGTGCGGTCATATGCCTGCAACTGCAGATCGGCGCCCGGTGCGGGCTGACCAATGCGAACACCCATGTTTTCTTACCCTGTCAAGCAGTGTTGTAGATCGGCAGGAACAGCGGATTTTGCACCTTAGAAAAACCCTCCTGCCCTCGTCTTCAGGCAGTATAGAACTGGCGTCCGCCAAATCAATCTCACACAGGATCGCTTCCCGGGCTTGTTGAGGATCAGAAACTCACTGCGTCCGTCCGTTAAACCTGTTCGCGTCGCATTCAATTTGGCAGAGACGGGAAACTTTGAGCTCTGCACCGGCTGCACAGATTGACACGAACACGGCGGCAATTCCTTCTGACCGGCTCACGGATTCCCGCTTTTTGGGGGCCGAGGCTCGGAAATCGTGTAAATTACAACGGTTTAGCCGCTTTCTGCGCGGAAATTTTGCCAACACCATCGCTCTCGAATGCGTAGAAGTCGCTGGATTCAGGTCCGTCGGGATATTTTCCGATATCAGCACTCAGCGTCCACATTCAAATCGCTGCTCTGTCCGTTTCAACCTTCAGGCTGGATTCTCACGTGTTGCAACATCTGCTCTCACTCGCAGAAATTCGATCCCAGACGCAGGGTCCCGTGATTGACTGGACCTGGTCCTGGCTTGGCCTGTTCGCTCTGCTAATCGGCCTGCTGGGTGTTTCTTACGGCACCAGACCTGGTGTCATCGCCAGAGCTACCACGAAAGAGGCTCTCCGCCAGCCATTGTTTCTGCTGCTGTTGTCAATCTCTTCCCTCGTACTGATCGTCAACACCTACCTTCCGTTCTTCACGTTTGAAGACGAAGGAAAAATGCTGAACGAATGCGGGCTGGCGACGCTGCTGATCTCCGGGGCATTGCTGGCTGTCTGGACCGCAGGCACAAGCATCACCAGCGAAATCGAGGGAAAGACCGCGATGACGCTGCTCAGCAAACCGATCGATCGCAGACAGTTTCTGTTCGGGAAGTATGTCGGCATTGTGCAGGCAGTCAGCTGGATGTTCCTGATCCTGTCCGCCATTTTTGTCCTGCTGATCTTCGTGAAGATTGGTTACGACCAAAAAGAACGCTCTCTCGACCAGACTCCGGTCTGGCAGTGGCTCAGTGTGTCTGATGTCGAAATTCCGATTCCACACCCCGAACGGGTCGCTGTCGTCGCCAGAATTCTGCCGGGAATTGCACTCACCTTTCTGCAGGTGTGCGTTCTGGGTGCAATCAGCGTAACACTCGCCACCAGGGTCCCGATGGTAATGAACCTCGTCATTTGTTTCGCGGTGTTCGTCGTCGGTAACCTGACAGAGATCATTGTGAATCAAAGTGTGGCTGGTCAGGCAAATGAATCCGTGATCTTTACAGCAAGGCTGATCTCACTGGTCGTCCCGTCTCTGTCAGCGTTCAATATCTCATCGGCAGTCGCCACCGGACGAATTGTCCCTCAGGAATATCTCGGGTTCAGCCTGATCTACGCAGTCGCGTACATCGGCGCCATGCAGTTGCTCGGCTTCCTGCTGTTCGAGGATCGAGATCTCGCCTGATGGCAGGCCGACACCGCGTCTGGTACTGATCAGCTTGAGATCACTCGATCTTCACGGTAGCTTCGTCGGAATCTCACCAGAGTCTGCGGTGTTCCTGCGGGCCCTGAATGACGCATTCAGGACGGGACTGTCAGCCAGTCCGCCCAGGTTGGTTCCCGTCCCGAACCTGATTCGAGGCAGATCGCTGCCGGGAACCGACAAAGGAAACTGCCATGGTATTGCCTCCGGAGTTTCAGCGTCTCAGATCCGTGTCAGCGCTCCTGCGGCCACCTTTGCTCACGGCCGCAATCATCAGCATCCCTGCGGGGCTGCTGCCGATCTTCGCCTCAGTCTGCCTTGCAGTTGCTGTCAGCATTCTCCTGCCTGAACAGCACCCCGACGGCGGGTTTCGGTTGTTCGGTCAGTTGGTGCAGCTCCCTGATGCCACAAGACAACTGTCGCCACGATTGCTTGTGATTCTTCTCAGCACCACTGCAGCTGTCGGCATCCTGCTGCACTTCCTTGTCATACTCGATATTCGACGAAGAACGGCGTCTTCCGCAGCGATGGAGTCTGCAAAACTCCAACAAGCTCTCCATCGCAGGGCTCTCCGGTTACAACCGGCGGATCTGAATGGACGCCTTACCGCTCAGGCTGAAGTGCTCAGCTCGTCACTGCTGCCGCAGAGCGAGATTGAGATTGCAGACTGGTCGTGGCGAAATCTGTGCGTAATCACCCAGCTTCCCCTCGCCGGGCTGTTTCTCCTTGGCACTGAATGGCAACCAGCTCTGCAAGCCGCAATCCCTCTGATCGCGGGACAGTATCTCCTGTCGCGACTGAGGCGGTACCACCTTGACGAACTCAAGGGACCACGAGAACAATTTGCTGCAGAGCAGCAGGCCCTCTCGGCTACGTTTTCCAGAGCCCGCGTCGTTACTTCTTACGGCCTTGAAGATAAAGAACAGGAACTCTTTCAAGCCAGGCTGCAGAACCTCCGACTGAGAACGCTCGAGCTGCTTCGCAGGCAGCAATTCAGTCAGACCGTCCAGTTCATGATTCAACTCCTGATGCTCGCCCTTCCCACTCTGCTGATTTGCCTCCAACTCAAATCAGGGCTGCTTCCCGCAACTGCAGTTTGCATGACCTGCCTGCTGGCCGTGCTGCAGCAGAATCTTTTCAAACTCTTTGGTTCTCCTGCGAGTGAGCGGTCTGCCACCGAAGAACTCTCACAACTTTCTGCATTTCTGAATATCACGCCGCCTGTCAGCCAGGCACCTGGTGCGACCTTTCTGCAGCCACTTTCCAGGACACTGACATTCGATCAGGTCAGCTTCGATTCGCTGGAACAACCGGCCCTGCTGAAGAAACTGGATCTTCGAATCTCCGCCGGAGAACGAATTGCAATCATCAGCACCAACCCACTTGCCGCTCAGGCGGTGGTCGCAATGCTGCCACGATTCCTCGACCCGGAGTCCGGTCAAATTCTCTTCGACGGACGCAATATCAATCACGCAACACTTGAATCGCTGCGTGCCGAAGTTGTCTTCGTCTCCAGCAATGACCCGGTCTTTTCCGCAACCGCGCTGGAGAACCTCACCTGTGGTCAGCCTGACCTGACCCGACAAAAGGCAATTGAAGCTGCCAAGATCACGCACGCTGACAGTTTCCTGCGAACCCTGCGACTGGGTTACGACACCCAACTCGGTGAACAGGCAACTGAGCTTCTTCCAATACAGGCCTTTCGACTGGGACTTGCACGAGCGGCATTGCGAGACCCGGCTCTGCTGATCATCGAAGAACCGAAACAGCGAATGGAAAAGGCTGACAAGGATCTGCTTGACGACACCGTACAACGGCTCAGCAATGGTCGCACCGTTATTACCCTTCCTGGCAGACTCTCAACGCTGCGACAGTGTGATCGAATCATCCTGATCCACGAGGGACGTGTTGCAGCGGAGGGCAGCCACGAACGCCTGCTTCAGTCCAGCGAACTCTATCGCCACTGGGAATATATGCACTTCAATTCGTGGCGAGGTGAGCAGGATCGATAATCACACTCCACCGCCCCGGGAGCGACGCTTCAGCACTCAATCCGTCGCTTCATCCGTCTGGGTTTTTCTCGGTGCGATTCCACGGCATGCGGCGAAGAATTCCCAGCCATCCACAGAAGCCCGACAGCCCGGAAAACACCAGGGAAACCGCCATAAAAATCGTCAACACACGCCCCCAGGTCGATGTCGCGGGCAGCATTGCAAGAACGGAACCGGCCAGCAACAGCAAGCCGTTCGCGGTCAGCGCCTGGCGTGAAAGATGGGATCTGATTTCCGCCGCGTCAGACTCGCCCCGCACGGATTCCAACATCGCGGCCTACTCCCTGGAGATCGATTCCTGATCGGGCAAATAACGCAGTAACTCCCGAACACATACTTCAGAAAACTGGGGACTGTTAATTGCACAGTCGCATACGAGAGTCGGGATTCCTGGTTTCAAATGCTGTGAAATCGCCGTAAACAAGGCGGCGTCCGCCTCGGCATCAAAGAATGGTCCTCCAGCTGCACCAATTACGCTTAACCCGCGCAGAGGCAGCACGACAGAGACTGGCCCCGTACTGCAGTTCACCTTCTCTGCCAGCTGCCGCCCGAGCACGACGGACTCCTCAGCAGAGGTTCTCATCAACGTGACCTGCGGATTGTGCTCGTAGAAGCATCGGCCCTGATACCGCTCCGGAATCGTTGAAGGCTCACCAAAGTTGATCATGTCGAGGCAACCGGGAGCAACGACCTGAGGAATCCCTCGTCGCGCCGCCGCTGTCAGACGATCCGGGCCTGCGGACAATACTCCTCCTGCCAGCTCGTCTGCCAACTCCGTAGTGGTAACATCAAGGACTCCGTCGACCATTCCGTCGGATACAAGGGACTCCATCGTCCGCCCGCCAGTCCCGGTTGCATGAAAGACCAGCACTTCGTAACCAGCGGATTCAAGCACAGGCCTGGCCTGCTCAATACAATCGGTTGTGTTGCCGAACATGCTGGCTGCGATGACCGGACGGCTGCTGCTGTCGCTGCAGTCCACTGTCACCATCCCGCAAATTGCGGCCGCCGCCCGCGTGAACACCAGCCTTGAAATCCTGTTCAGGCCGGCAACATCCACGATGGACGGCATCATCAGAATGTCCTGGGTTCCCAAATACGGCGCAACGTTGCCACTAGCCATCGTTGAAACAAGCAACCGTGGAAATCCGGTGGGTAAGGCACGCATGCCAGCAGAGGCAATCGCTGTTCCACCGCTTCCCCCCAGCGCAATGACCCCATCAATCTGTTTCAGGCGCGCCAGCCGTTGCAGGAGTTTTGGCAATGCTGTGGCCATGACCGCCATACATTTCCCACGATCCTCTCCCGACATCGCTGCCGAGGGATCTGCGTCGCCGGCAGCAAGAACTTCCTCTCGGAGAATATCGGGGGTTACTTCAGGAGGATTCAGCGTACCGATGTCAATGAGCAGAGGGCGATGCCCGTGCTCGCGAATTCTTGCCGCTACAAATGCGTGCTCAGGACCTTTGCTGTCCAGAGTCCCAACCACCGCAATCACACCCATCTTCGACACCTCGACAGCCAGTCACGAAGAACGTCGTCGCTGAATTCCAGAAAACGCGTCCTGCAGATCTACCGATTCCTGCCGACTCCCACTCCGCGCGGATTGGCGAGAAAATAGAATCGACCGTCCTCAGCACCCCCCAGAAAATCCGGGACCCCGTTGCCATCAAAGTCGACGACCGTGGGACTGACGTCGTGCCCCTCAATATTCTTCTCGGCCAGCGTACCGGCCCGCACCATCACCCACTTCCCATCCTTCACTCCGGTGCAACGAATCAGGTCCGCGTTCTTTGAATTCAGCAACAGGTCCGGAAGGCCGTCGCCATCCCAGTCTGTAAAACAGAGCTTTCTGCGACCACTTCTCCCCGCCACACCGCTCGTCAGACGCAACGGCTTGCCATCTTCCTGGACAAACGCTCGGATCGGAGACTTCAACACCAGTTGATCACCCCTGCGTTCTCGCTCGAAAAACACAAGATAACCCTCCTGGTCCAGCATCAGGAGATCCGGCAACATATCCTTGTTCAGATCGAATACGACAGGCGTCGTTCGCCACTGAGTTAACAGTCCTGAACCTGCGGGGCGAAGCCAGCCCCATGCCAGGTGAGGCTGCTCACCCGACCACTCAACCTCCACTGGATCCGCACTCTCAAACTTCGGCTCACCGCGCGTACCGGTATTGATCAGTACCTTGACTCGACCAAGAATGGAATTGACCACCACATCCGGCAGGCCATCCAGATTCCAGTCAGCAACACTGAGAGTTGTGTACCCCCACTTGGCTTCTGCAGGCCCCTGAATACTGCCATTGGGGCCAGCCTGAATCCGATACACCTCGCCCCCAACACGCAGCCGTTCGGGCGCCGACCACTTCGGCTTCTCCACACCCGGACCACTGAGGTTCCTGAAGATCTCAATGAATCCAGCCGTGTTACCCGAGACCAGATCGATGTCGCCATCACCATCCCAGTCGCAACCAACCGGAGTTGCCAGAGCCCCGCACTTCAGCGTATCGGCCTGCTGCTGAAAATACACAGGAGCACGAAATACGGGGATTTCCCCGCCGACACGTGCAGAAACATTTTCCACAAATGCCACCCGACCATCCTCATCCCCAACAATCAAATCGGTGTCGCCATCCAAATCCCAGTCAAGGGCCACCGGGACAATCATCTGTAGTTCCATAGCCAGTGGCTGCCCGGACTCAGTCTGCAGACGCACCCCCTCAGCGTAAACAGGATTCGTTCTGGTTCCCGTGTTTCGAAAGTAAGTGAAGCCGTCGAGAAATTCACCGCAGATCAGATCCAGATCCCCGTCGCTGTCAA
>JAFMMM010000001.1:31434-75562 GCA_017859815.1 Planctomycetota bacterium
TGTCAAAGTCGGCGAAATTCGGCGAGGGGCAGCCAAAGACATCAAGACGTCTGCCGCCGGCCTCCAGCAGGTAAGGTGCGGCATACTGGGGCTCATCCGTTGTGGCAGTGTTCAGAAAAACGTAAATCCATCCATGCAGAGAATCGTTCTCCCATACCCCCTCCTCGTTCCACGCATCATCCCATCCGTAGTAACTCCAGTCCTCAATGCCGACGATCAGATCAATCGCGTTGTCGCCGTTGAAGTCAGCGTACCTCCACTGATTGTGACGAACACCCGGCCCTTTAGGTTGCTTCCCCTGAGGTTTGTGGAATCGAGCATCCACCGGGAGTTGCACACGCTCCTCAAGCCCGCTTGCGAAAAGATCCGGATACTCCAGTCCCGGCGATAGAATTCGAACTTTTCCATCAACATAGCTGGGCATCACATAATGCACTGTACGGCCAATCCTGCGCGCAGGACGAAACACCGGAAGCGGGTTCTTCGCCGTACTGCCGCCAGCGTTTTCAAAAAACCACAGACCATTTGAAGGCTTGTCCGGACAGGAAACCACCAAATCAAAATCCCCATCACCGTCCGCATCCATCGGTATTGGCCAGGCCCACAAACCCACACCGAGGTCAACCACCAATCCGGGGTTTTGATAGGACAATTGCTGCAGTCCATCAGCCGTGGCCTGCCCGAAAGCAGCTTCGCAAGTCAGCAGAAAACCCAAACAACAGGGGACAAGAATCTCACGAAAACCAGACATAAACCACACCTCACAAATCACTTACACCCATTCAAAACATCCGGAAAACTGAGGCTGATTGATCAGATCCGTGCTGCCAAGTGTAGCGAAACCATGCCGAAAGTATGGTCTCGGAAACTCGCCAACACGAAGTGCAGCTCGAATAAAACTGCAAAGACCCGGGCGGAGGAGGAGAATCAAATGGCGGATTTCCCCTCCTTTTTGACCGCTCCTGCGTTTGCGATCGGAATCGCGTTTTTGCTGTATCACTAAAAAAATGCAGTGTTTTGGGCATTTTGTGCTCTGCAGACCGTTGACACTCTTCAGCCAGAAACGTCTACTCCGCTTCGAAAGCATGGAGGGCACGTCGCAGATCAAATCGGAATAGCCCCCAGTCGAACACACTGTATTAGTTCTTCTGAAACAGACACCTGACAACCCTAAACGGAGACGCCTCGAGATGGCCAAGAAAGCTGCCGCAAAGCCCAAGTCACCATCAAAGTCCGAAATTCTGAACGCACTCGCCGAAAAGACCGGGAAGAGCCGCAAAGAAGCGGGCGAAATGCTGGAAGCACTGGAAGCAGTGATCTCAGAAAACATTTCCAATGGTCCCGGCATCTTTACACTGCCCGGACTGATTAAGATCTACGTTCATCAGAAGCCGGCAACCAAAGAACGCACAGGTACCGATCCACGCACCGGAGAGCCTCGCGTTTACGCAGCAAAGCCAGCCTCTCAGGTCGTAAAAGTTCGCCCCCTGAAGAAGCTGAAAGAACTGGTCTGATCCGTTCGTTCAGATCAAAACCAAAAATACCCGGCAGCATCCAGCTCGCCGGGTATTTTTTTTGCCCTCTTTTCTTCGCTTGCCACCGTGACTGCCGCAAGAATTCTTCCGGAAACCCGCGCAGATCAACCGGCAAATCCTGCCGGAATACCAATTGCCGTGTAGCAGGACCGTGCGTACCATTCTTCCAAGGGAGGGCGAAAAGTCCCTGAAAGGCGAGCAACGTCAGCTTTGAATGGTCAGGGAAGGCCCGCTCAACTCACACAGGAGCGACGAAATGCTTGTTTTATCACGCAGAAAAAACGAGTCTATCATCATCAACGAGAACATTCGTGTCTCGATCATCAGCGTTCGCGGAGATCGCATTCGCATTGGCATCGAGGCGCCTCGAGATGTCACTGTCCACCGTGAAGAAGTTTTGCGATCAATTGAGCAGGAAACGCTCAAGCCTGCCGTGTATCGAACCGAAGAAATCAGTGAATCGGCCGCGGCTGGTGTTTGATTTCGCCCTTGCTGACAACTAAACTTCCAGCCCAACACAAAAGGCCCCTTCGTCTAGTTAGGCCTAGGACATCGGGTTTTCATCCCGGTAACAGGGGTTCAAATCCCCTAGGGGTCATAGCCCTGGCGCTTGCCAGGGCTATTTTTTTGCGCTCACTGCCGCTCAGAATTGCCTCCCAGGAAAGATACACTGCTCTTCGGTGCTGCAAACCCGGACGAAAACCAGCTGCAGGCAACCATGTCAAACGCAGGAACTGAACAACCTTGGTTTTTCGACCATGGTTACTTGTTTCTGATACCCATGTGACGATAATTCAACAGCCTGCCTCCGGGGATATTTTACGTCACTCTGTCCCCTCGACTCATGTTTCCCGAACTACATCTGGCCGGAGCCTCGACTTGGTCTCCCAGTCTCTCAGCAACCGCTACCTTGCTGATCCGGATGTCCAGCTGATGCTGAAAATATCCGCAGATGACCAGTCCGCGTTTGAGCAGCTCGTGTTGAAATACCAGGATCGGCTTGTCGGTTTCTTCTTCCATATTGTCCGCGACCGAAGCGTTTCTGAAGACCTCGCCCAGGAAGCCTTCCTGAGAGTCTACAAAGCGCGCGAACGCTATGAACCAACAGCCAGGTTCTCCACGTGGCTGTTTCGAATTGCTCACAACCTCGCCAGTAACCAGATCCGCGGAGCGGTTCGGCGTAAGGAAGTTTCTCTCCAAACACGCAACTCCACGGACTCCAACAGCAGCCTCGATACGTTCCTTGCGGAACAGTCTGCACTCATGCCCGCACGCACTCTGGATTCGCGGGAGATGCAGCAACTGGTTCGTGACGCTGTCGCACAACTCAGTGAAAGACAACGCACTGCGGTAATTCTGCATCGATTTGAAGACATGAGCTATGAAGAAATTGGTGATGTGATGGGACTCGGTACGGTGGCAGTGAAATCTCTCCTGTCACGAGCACGAATCAAGTTGAAGGAATCTCTCGAACGTTTTCTTTGATTCACAGGGCATTGGGTACGTCGTGATGCTGGACGAACATTCAGATGATCCGGAGTTGAACAACGAGCAGTCGCCTCAGGATGCGCACCTCGAAGAACTGGTTGCATACCTTGATGGAGAACTCCCGCCTGCAACCGCGCTCAGTCTTGAACAAAAACTCGCTGGAGACATCGCGCTGCGCAAATCGGCAGACAGCCTTGATCGCACCTGGAAGATGCTGGGGGCGATGGACGAAGCATCTGCAGGCGGGGACTTTGTCAGCAGAACGCTCGACTCCATCCATGTGCTGGAGTCTGCCACAACCGCGCCTGCAGGGATCACGCTGACAATTCAGAAATTCTGCAGTGATTTGCACCCGGCAACGGTGCTTCTCTGGCTGGCAGTCGGATTCATTGGAACCGCGTCCGGGTTACTTCTGGCCCGTGCATCTGAATCAGATCGCCAACAATCTTCCGAAATTGAAATCCTGAACAACCTCGATCTGCTGCAGAACTACAAGAATATGCGACCAGTCCCGGACCTTCAGTTCCTCAAAGAAGTGCAGCAGGCCACTCTTTCACAGCCATCGGAGCAGTCGCCGTGAATCGCTATGCAAAACCGGCATTTCATGTGGCCGCACTGATGCTCGGGGCACTGACTGCTGTTGGCACAATCGGGCTCAAATCCGAATCCATGCAGCGGCTTTCTTCTCAGTACGTAAGATTTTCACAGCTTGCTGATGCAGACAAGCGACAGATTATCGCGAGCCAGAATCTCCTGCTCACGCAGTCAACTCCAAGACAGCAGCAGTATCGTGAAATCCATGCCGCCGTAAGCAGCGACGCAGGCCTGGCTCGCACTCTGCAACGATTCGGTGAGATCTGGGGAGCTCTGTCACAACAGGAGCTTGAAGAATGGGCCCGCCTCGATGGAGACCGTGAAGCAAAACTGGAATTCATTATCACGCGACTGCAGGACCCCGCCCCCCCGGAAATCTCCCTCGAAGTACAGTTCTCAGGAACCTACGGCCGAATGCTGCCCTCACTGCATTTGACATCAGAAGAATACTGGGATTTTTTATGCCGAATCCTGCCACCGGATCAACATCCACCCAATCTTCTGACAGAACTGAACGGGCTGTCGCTGGAACAGAAAGCGCTCTCTCTTTCACTTTGGATTGTTGAATATCTTCCGGCCGAACCCAGCGAAGATGACAGCCGTAATATCATCCAGCATATCCGACGCGCTGAGGAATTCCTGGAGACTTCGCTGAAGAATCAGGACTGGATGGCCAGCTTTGCCAAAGGACTGCAAAGTACCAGGGGAACACGGCGGACAGCCGGCTGGAGTGTACCTGTCATCTACACAGTGATCATCCAGTCCATCACCATGCTGGGAGAACAGATGTCCGGCCAGTTTCCGATCGGGGAAGAACAAATGCTGGAACAGTTCTCGCAGATGTCGTCAAGTGAACGAACCCGTCTGATGCCCGGAACACCTCTCGAATTTCGACAGCACCTGGAATACCTTGCTCGCCGAAACCCTCCCGGTGAACCCGAACATGCACTGCTGAAACGATACACTGAATTCGCTCAGAATAAGCAACAGATCACTCGTCGCCAGTGGTTCAGCCTTGTCAGCATCATGCGAAAAATGTGAGCAGGACCTGCAGGGGGCCGGCACTGCCCTTATCGATGAGAGTGTTCAGCCGCTGGAAACTGGCCGGCCTGCACCTCAGAAACGTACGCCCGAACTGCCTCGTCAGCCCGTTTATGCAGATCCCCGAATTGCTTCAAAAATCGCGGCTGAAAGTCCGGATTAAGCCCCAGCATGTCCGGCCCTACCAACACCTGCCCCGAACATTTTGCCCCGGCACCAATGCCGATTGTCGGAATACTCAGGCTCTCTGTGATTTGCCCCGCAACGTCCTCGGGAACTAATTCGAGTATGACTGCGAAGGCACCCGCATCTTCTGCCGCCCGTGCATCGTCCAGAAGTTGCGCGGTATCGCGTTGTACTCGTCCCATGCTGCCAAGCTGCCTGACAGCCTGCGGACGCATTCCGATGTGCGCCATCACCGGGATCTCAGCACGGCCAATCCCGCGGATTGTCTCCGATTGAAAAGCGCCGCCCTCCAGCTTTACCGCATCAGCCCCGGTCTTCTTGATGATCTTTCCCGCGTTTCGAACTGCCTGCCGCGGACTCACCTGATAACTCATGAACGGCATGTCGACAACGACCAATGCTCGCCTGACCGCTCTGGCAACCAGTTCCCCGTGGTAAATCATCTGCTTCAATGTGACAGGCAGCGTCGTTGAATGTCCCTGAACCACCATCGACAGACTGTCGCCAACGAGAATGCTGTCCACTCCCGCCTGATCAAGAATGCCCGCCCACAAAAAGTCATATGCAGTGAGCATCGTGAGTTTTCTGTCTGTCCCGGCAGCTGCTCGGAACTCAGGAACGGATATCTTCTTCACTCGCTCTGCCATCGCGATGTCCTGTCTGAACTGCTTCACTTGCCACCCTGAATTGCACCAGCGTGCACGCATCTCCGGTTCAGGATCTGCTCCGGAACCTCACAGTCAGTCTTTCACAACAGGATTCGTCAGAGTCCCAATGCCAGTGATGGAAATCGAAACGTCGTCGCCATCTTCCAGTGTGAACTCGTCGTCAGGAACAATCCCGGTACCGGTCATCAGAAACGCTCCGTCCGGTAAGTAGTTCTCGCGGAAGAGCCACTTCGCCAACTCATCGGGAGTTCGTTTCATTTGATCCAGTTGCGTTGCCCCCTCAAACACCACCTCGCCACCACGCCTGATCTCCAGCCGTACCTCCGTCTCTTCGGGAACAAGAGGCGATTCCGCCAGCAGAACGCAGGGGCCAAGCCCCGCGCACTGACGATAGAATTTTGCCTGTGGCAGATACAGCGGATTCTCGCCCTCGATGTCCCGTGCCGACATGTCGTTACCAATTGTGTAACCAACGATCATGCCGGATGAGTTCACAACGAGTGTGAACTCCGGCTCCGGTACGCTCCAATTACTGTCAGAACGCACTCGCACCGGCTCCCCAGGACCGGAAACGCGCGATGGAGTTGCCTTGAAGAAGAGTTCCGGACGATCGGCAGTGTAGACGCGGTCATAGGCCGAAGCAGATGCCTCAGACTCTTCCATCCTCGCAACCTGACTGCGGCGATAGGTCACACCCGCAGCCCAAACCTCCTGACTGTCGACCGGCGACAGGATCGTCACGTCACCATGGGGAATCACCGGAGTATCCGGCTTGAGGAGAAATCGAGCCAAACCGCCTGGGTCCGCAGAATTGAGAATGTCCATGAGCGAGTGACAGCTCTCAACCTGGGTCATGTCCAGCGGCATAACGCCCGTGTCAAGCAGTGCCGCAACTCGCATTGCCCCGTCGCCGGTTCGAATTTTACAAAGTTTCACTGTTCTATCCCGCCAAAAGACTCAATTCGCTCCGCTGCGCCCGAACTGCCTTCGCAGGCAATCCCGCAACGTGTGGTTCTGAATCCGCAGTCTACTCGCACAGCTTTCAGTTCGCCACCAGAACCAACGCGGCAGAACCAGTCCATGGAGTGGGTCTGGCCCTCGCTTTAATTCCGGGAATCCCGGCAACAGAATTCGAGAAAAAAACGTTACTTCAGGGCACCGAAACCTGCTGCTGGAGATGCGCACATCGTGACGTTAGAGTGTGCGGAAATGAACTGTTACGCGCCCCCGCTTTCTCGGCAATGTGTTTGCAACAGTGCCTGTCAGAACCCCCTCTTCGCAGGAATCTCTGCTCCATGAACGAACTGAAGGGACCGGACTTTTCGTCTCACCAACTCATACCAGCCATTGCCCAGGATGTCTCCACCGGCGATGTGCTGATGATGGCATGGATGAATCAGGAAGCGTGGGAGGAGACTCTGACCACGGGACGCGTTTGCTATTTCAGCCGCAGTCGGAACAAACTTTGGAGAAAAGGCGAAGAGAGCGGGAATGTGCAGGAACTGCACTCCGCATTTTTTGACTGTGATGGGGACACCCTGCTGCTGAAAGTCCGCCAGATCGGAGGCGCAGCATGCCATGAGGGGTTCCGGTCGTGCTTTTTCCGGCAGGTCCATGCCGCAGACCGCAGTGTTACTGTGGAGGGAACTCGGGTCTTTGATCCCGCTTCCGTCTACGGGAAGTGAATGCCAACGCAAATCCTGCTGCTGGCCGACCTGTTTCCTTAAAAGGCCTCACAAAAACCGCCCGTCACCGATGGAAAAAACGATGTCCGAAAATAAACTCAAACTGGGTATCCCGGCAGGCAGCCTCCAGGAATCCACCGCTGAACTCTTCCGAAGAGCTGGCTACAACATCAAGTTCAGCTCACGGTCGTATTTTCCATCCATTGATGACCTCGAAATCGAATGCATGCTGATTCGGGCCCAGGAAATGGCCCGCTACGTGGAAAATGGGATTCTTGATGCCGGTATCACCGGGCATGACTGGATTCTTGAAACAGGAGCCGATGTCCACGAAGTCTGCGAACTGGTGTTCTCCAAAGTCAGCAGAAAACCCGTTCGATGGGTACTCTGCGTGCCTGAAGACTCCCCTGTCCAGTCAATTCAGGACCTTGAAGGAAAAACCATCGCCACCGAAGTTGTCGGGATGACCACCCGCTACCTCGCGGAACGAGGTGTCACTGCTCAAGTCGAATTCTCGTGGGGGGCCACTGAAGTCAAACCACCCCGGCTTGCAGATGCCATCGTAGAGGTGACCGAAACCGGAAGTTCCCTCAGAGCCAACAATCTGCGTATCGTCGAAGAATTACTCCAAAGCACGACTCGCCTGATCGCCAACAGGACGGCCATAAAAAATGAATGGACCAGAGAAAAAATCGACAACATCGCCCTGATGCTGAAGTCCTGCCTTTCGGCCGAAGGAAAGGTGGGACTGATGATGAATACTCCTGAGGCAAACCTTGATGAAGTGCTCAGCGTTCTGCCAGCGCTGCAAAAACCCACCGTTTCAAACCTGTCAGATTCTTCCTGGGTTGCACTCAATACCATCGTGGACGAAAGCACTGTCCGAACCATCATCCCTCGCCTGAAACAGGCTGGAGCTGTGGGAATTGTGGAGTATCCCATCAGCAAAATCATTGATTGACAGGCACAGCGGCCTTCCCCCTGTCTGGTAACCTGGGTAATCCAGTGATAATTTCAGGGCTTTAACAACTGCAACCGACCAATCGTCGCGATTTATTTGTGTGTGCTGATTATTTCCCCTCCCCTGTCGCACGGTTGCAACTTCCCTGCCGATACCAACAGCAAGCCCGTATCTGAGCATTATCCACATCGTGTGGGCTCGGGGATTCCTCTGCAAAGCCGAACAACTCCTCCCCACGGGAAGCATCGGGATTGCAGCAAACTGGATCATGCGGCCGCTTCGGAACCGCTGTTGGGATGACAGCCGAACGGCCGGTCATGGACGATGATCGTGAGGGGGAAGTAATGGTTAAGAAGTCATGGATGTCAATTCTGTCTCGTTTTGCATGCTGCGGGATCGTTGCCGTCAGCGGTGCAGCTCAGGGAAGTGATGGTCAGATTTTCGCAACCTCCGGGTTGCTGTTGACTGACCAGCTGGCCGAAATGAGTGCCTGCGGTGACGCCGCAAGCTGTAGCGCACCGTCTTCAGTGTGCGACACCGATGGAAACGCCTGCGGTGATTTGCTGGGTGATGGCTGCGGTGACGCCTGCGGTGAAGGACTCTTCGGCGGAAGCGGAAGTGGAATCGAGATCGGTGGATGGGTCCAGGGGGGATACCACAACAAAAACACGCCGCTTTCCATTGCGCGGAATGACAATCTGTCATTCAACGACCGACCTGACAGCTTCAACATGCACCAGATCTGGCTGTATGCAGAAAAAGCTGCAGACGGCTCCAATGGAATGGATTGGGGATTTCGAGCCGATCTGATGTACGGTACTGATGCTGCCGCAACTCAGGCGTTTGGCAATAACCCAGGCACCTGGGACTTTGATAACGGCTGGGACCGAGGCGACGGCTACGGCTGGGCGATGCCACAGTTGTATGCTGAAGTCGCTTCCGGTGACTGGAGCATCATCGGCGGTCACTTCTACACCCTCGTCGGCTATGAAGTTGTTACCGCTCCGGATAACTTCTTCTACAGTCACGCGTGGACCATGTTCAACAGCGAGCCATTCACCCACACCGGTGTGCTGGCAACCTACTCTGCAGCTGACGACGTGACCCTGTATGGTGGTTGGACTGCCGGATGGGATACCGGGTTTGATCAGCTCGGAGGAGGAAGCTCGTTCCTCGGCGGAGCTTCATTCCAGCTGTCAGAAGATTCAACAGCAACCTACATCACAACCATCGGTGATTTCGGGTGGCGTGGTGAGGGCTACAGCCACAGTATCGTAATCGACACTGATATGGGGGATGGCTGGAATCACGTGATGCAGTCCGACGTTGTTCGTGCCGATGACTATGACACTGTTGGCATCAACAATTACCTGTTCTACACAGTATCAGACACAGTGAAGGCTGGTACTCGCATGGAATGGTGGAAAGCTGACGGTGAATCATTCAACGCAGCGACAGTCGGTGTTAACGTCACTCCGATGGACAATCTGATCCTTCGGCCTGAAGTCCGGTACAACTGGGACGGCAATGAAGACATCACAGTCTTCGGAATCGACGCGATCGTAACCTTCTGATCCTGTAACCGGATCCAGAGAAAAACTCAGCCGTCCCCGGCGTTGTCGGGGACGGTTTTTTTGTCGTCTGTCACAGCTCGAACCAGCTCATGACTGTCACTAAAGAGTTGAGCTGCAGCCGGCGGTTCGAAATTGAACAGAGTACGACCGGTCGGCATCCACCTCCCATGCTGAAGATGAAACACCGCTGTGGCTGTGCGCAATGAGGAAACAGCCTCGACATCCTCCATCTCGCCACCCGGTATTGCCTCAAATGAAATGCGAACACCACTGAGCAGCCAATAGGACGAATCGCTGAACTCACGAAGCAGGTGAGTCTCTCCCGTCCATTCGCATGTTGCCCACGTAACACCCCGTGGAATCCCCGAATTCCCCCCAGCCGCGTAGTATTCCTCTCGCAGTTTTTCCCTCACTGACTCATACAGCCGCCAGGCACGCTCCCGCCTGATCCAATGGAAGATTCCAAGTCGCATTTCGTATGACCCTGTCGCTTCTGCTACCACGTCCTCCACCAGCATGAAATCCCATTCAATGGAGAACCTTATCCCATTAAGTTTCGGCTGCCGGCACTGGTGGACTAAGATACTGAACTCAGCATAATCCCTCCTCATACCGCCGATTGACACCTGAGACTGCCAATGCTTACAAAGATCGCCATGACAATCCTGCGGATTTCACTGCCTGTCTGGATCGGTGGAGCTGTCCTTTTCGTCATCACAAGTGTGGCTGAACAGCGGTTTTCGGGGTTTGACTCGGCAATGCGCGACCAGCTGGCCGCCATTCGATTTCCACATTACTACCGCTTCTGCTGGGCGACGCTGGGCTCAGCAACACTCGCTTCACTGATCCTCCTGCTTTCGTCAGACCGACGCAACCGTACGCTCGCACTGATCTCAGGACTCATCACTCTGTCACTGTGTATTGCCATGTTTGATTACTTCGCAGTCTATCAACCACTGCTGGAACTGATTACACCGCCCGGAAAGGCAAGAACTCAGGAGTTCAGCCGCCTCCATGACTTATCCAGGCAAGTCAATCAACTGCACCTGATCCTCGCCAGTGTTGCAGCGATCATCCACGCCGCTGCCCCCCCTCGCAGCAAGAATACACCGGCACCGACCCACCTGGAAAAAGTCACCTGACGCTACTCCTCAGCCCTTCCGTTTCACCCGCACCACTGAGATCTTTCAACCTTCACACTGTTTTGGCAATCATCATGCAGGTCGCCGAGGTCTTTGAATCAATACAGGGCGAAGGCCCATGGGCCGGGACGAAGTCCCTGTTTATACGTACCTCCGGTTGCAATCTGCGCTGCTCCTTCTGCGATACGCCCTATACCTCCTGGAGCCCCGAGGGGACCGCATGGTCCCTCGATCAACTTGTCCAAAGGGTTCAACAGTCCGATGCACCTGACGTTGTGCTGACGGGAGGAGAACCGCTGCTTGTTCCGGAAATCGCCAAACTCGCTGCAGCCTGCAGGCAGCAACAAAAACGAGTGACCATCGAAACAGCCGGCACCGTCGCCTCCAATGACGTTGAATGCGACATGCTTGCGATCAGCCCAAAACTTGCGAATTCAACGCCCGATCATCCACACTGGAAGATACGTCACGAGCAGGCAAGGTTTCGCCCTGACATCGTGCAGAAACTCATCTCGCGAAATCCATCGATCCTGAAATTCGTTGTGGAGCACCAGGACGACATCGATGAAGTCCTTCTGTGGCTGGCGGAAGTCCCATCCATTCAACGTTCAATGGTCTGGCTGATGCCACAGGCAAAAACTCGCAAACAACTTCACGAGAAGTCGGAACTTGTGCGTGAAATCGCCCGACTACACAACTTCAATTTCTCAAGCCGGCTGCATGTCGAGATGTACGACGACCTGCGGGGAATCTGACCGTCCACAACAATCCGCCCACCTGAGCGCCAAAAAAACCCGACTCATCTGAGCCGGGTTTCATTCTGTTTCAAAGGTATTAGAGTCACCTCAGGCCTGCTACTCCTCTGGCTTCTCCTCGCCATCGGCATCGCCGCCCTCGCTGACTTCGCCCTCAGCGGTCACGTCTGCTGCATCCGTGGGAGTTGCCACCTCATCAGCAACCTCTTCCTCCTCAGCCACCGGCTGCTCCTCAGCGACGTCGACAGCTGGTGCTGAACGCCGCCCTGAGCTCACGCGATCCCGATCGCCGACAAACTCGATGATCGCCTGTTCGCCTGCGTCACCGAGGCGAACACTGGCAAGTCGAACCACTCGCGTGTAGCCGCCGTCACGATCTGCAAAACGCTCCGCGAGTTCATCAAACAAAATGTCCACAGCAAGGGCATCACGCAGTTCAGCAAAAGCACGCCGACGCATTGCCAGTGCAGGCGCCGTGTTCTGAACCCACTCTCGCCCCTGCTCAGACTGACGCCACTGATTCCACGCGTCGCTGTTGCGCTCTGCGTCCGTTCGCAGGCCCTCCGCAGACTCGTGAATCCGACGTGCACGCTTCGCCAGACTAATCAGCTTCTCAATGATTGGTCGAAGCTCTTTAGCCTTCGGCACCGTTGTCACGATGCGACCAGCGACTCGAGGAGCACCCTCTTCTTCTTCATCGATACGCATTGTTCGAATCAGACTGCAAGCCATGTTGCGAAACATTGCCTTGCGGTGAGATGCATTACGATTCAGTTTACGACCAGCGACACGATGTCTCATGGCAGAGACCTACTCAGTTAATTGCAAAGACAGTGATTAAAAAGCTCGGAACATCGAGCAACAAAATGCTGGGCTCAATTCACCTGCTGATTCGGTAATCTCATACCCAAACGCAGATCAATCGTCTCGAGACGCTCGCGAACCTCATCCAGTGTGGTCTCGCCAAAATTCCTGACCTGCAGCAGGTCATCCTCGTTCCGGACCACAAGATCACGAACCGTATTGATCCCAACTGACTCAAGGCAATTCGTCGCCCGCACCGACAGATTCAACTCCGCAAGGCTCTTGCTGAGTTTCTCTTCCAACTCCATGTCGATCGGTGAATAGCCCGTCATCTCCATCATCTGTCGCAAACCACCCTCAGGATTCGTCTCCGGGCCAGGTTCGCGGAATGTAATGAAACAGTTCAGATGCTTTCGTAAGATCTTGGCAGCCTCAACCATCGCCATCTCAGGCGTGATCGTGCCATTAGTCCAGATATCCAGATTCAGCTTGTCGTAGTTCGTTCGCTGGCCGACGCGAGTCTCCTCAATCAGATGTCGCACCCGAGTGACCGGCGAGAACGCCGCATCCAGCGGGATCACGCCGACTTCAGTCTCATACTGATACTGCTCGCTCGCAGGAACATAGCCCCGACCATTCTCAACCGTCATCTCAATGTTCAACGGAACATCGTCGGTCATGGTCGCCAGAACCAGATCCTTATTCACCACAACAACCTGATCGTCACAGATCACATCAGCACCAGTGACCACACCTCGCGTAGTCCGTTCAATTCTCAGTGTCTTGCTCGAGGCGCTGTGATTCTTGACGACAAGCGACTTCAGATTCAGACAAATGTCGGTGACGTCCTCGACCACCCCCGGAATTGTCGTAAATTCGTGTTGTACACCCTGAATCCTCGCGCGAGTTACCGCCGAACCCTCAAGGCTGCTCAGCAGAATACGACGCAGACTGTTGCCGATCGTACTTCCAAAGCCACGCTCGAACGGCTCGGCAACAAAACGTCCATATTCCGGTGTCCGACTGTCCCGATCGACAGTAACCCGACTGGGCAACTCCAGCCCACGCCAGCGAATCCTCATACTGCTCCCCCAGATTGCAAATGCCTAAACTACGACGCCAAACCCCGTCAAACGCGACGTCGCTTCGGAGGACGACATCCGTTGTGAGGCAGTGGTGTGATGTCTTCGATGGAACGAATCGCCAGCCCCGATGCCTGCAGACCCGTGATCGCGCTTTCACGACCGGCGCCTGGACCCTTCACACGCACCTCGATCTCACGGACCCCAACCTTCGCCGCACGCTCCGCAACAGTCTCTGCCGCTCGCTGTGCCGCAAAAGGCGTACTCTTGCGAGAGCCCTTGAACCCTACGGTCCCGGCAGTCGCCCAGCATAAGACGTCGCCACTGGCGTCCGTCATTGTAACAATCGTGTTGTTGAATGTCGCCTTGATGTAGGCAACACCCTTATTCACGTTACGACGTATCTTCTTTTTCTTAACTTTCGCCACTGTCAGCTCTCACTCAAAAAAGGACCCGCAGATGCCATGGACACGTCACTTAAGGTCCTTGACGCCCTTCTTACCGGCTACTGTCTTCTTCCGTCCCTTACGCGTCCTTGCGTTTGTCTTTGTACGCTGACCGCGAACCGGCAGGCCTCTCCTGTGCCGAACTCCGCGGTAGGACTGAATCTCACGCAGACGACCAATGTCCTGCTGAACCTTACGACGCAGCGGTCCTTCGACTGCGTAGTTCTTGTCCAGGTGATTCGTCAAACGACTGACATCGTCTTCCGACATCTCACTGGCCCGAGACTGCGGATCAATCCCCAGCTCGTAACAGATCTTGACAGCCAGGTGCGGCCCAATGCCGTACAGGTACGTTAGCGAAACGTAGACTGGCTTATTGTTCGGAATATCTACACCAAGAACACGGGGCATTACTCAAACTCCAAAACACCTCTGCAGGAACAAAATCAGCCCTGGCGCTGCTTGTGGCGGGGATTCGAGGAACAAATCACGAAGACCTTTCCCCGCCGACGAACCAGCTTACAGAAGTCACAAATACGCTTTACGCTTGATCGCACTTTCATCGCTTCACCCAATATAATTTTGCCAACAGGCAGTCAGTTTTCAGAGTCAAGCAGACCCGGGTAGTTCCGCATTACCAGATGCGAATCAATCTTCTGTACGAGGTCAAGAGTCACTGAGACTATAATCAGCAAACCGGTGCCACCGAAGAAACTCGCCGTTACGAAATCGTTTGTGATCGTGTTCGCAATCACTGTCGGAATCACGGCGATCACAGAAAGAAAAGCCGCACCCACGTAAGTGATCCGCAGCATCACCTGCTCAAGATGCACTGCAGTCCTCACCCCCGGACGATAACCCGGTATGAAGCTGCCATTGTCCTTCAGATTCTCCGCCATGTCCTTCGGGTTAAACGTAATCGCTGTCCAGAAGTAACAGAAGAAGTAAATCAGCACGATGTATGAGAGGCTGTACACAAAACCCTGGCCTGGTGAAAACAAGCTGCCGAAGTAGCCAAGCCACTGGCCTGCTGACGACTCTGCGAACACCCGCCCGATCTGCGAAAATAGAAAGAACGGAATCATCAACAGACTGCTGGCGAAGATGATCGGCATCACACCGGACTGATTCACCCGCAACGGCAACCACTGGCGATTTCCCCCGCTCACACGCCTGCCACGAACATGACGAGCACTCTGAATAGGGATTCGTCGCTGCCCCTGCGTGATAAACACCACGACAGCGATCACGGTCACAAAGACGATGCACATCGTCAACAGACGTTCGATACCGAATTCCGAACCGATCTCCGTTCCCGCAGTCATGATCCCTTCGATCCACTTCTGCACGATCGAAGGCATGCGGGCCAAAATCCCGGCCATGATCAACAACGAAATCCCATTCCCGATGCCGTATGCATCAATCTGCTCGCCAATCCACATCAGAAACACCGTTCCTGACGTCATGATGAGCGTACCAAGGATCAACCAATGCAGGCCATCATAACCCGGCAACAATGAACCACTGCCACCGCTCTCCTGACTGCGCATTGACCAAATCAACACAAAACTCTGCACCAGGCATACAACCACAGTGGCGTACCGAGTGTACTCATTGATTCTCCGCCGCCCGGACTCACCCTCTTTCTGGATTGCCTCCAGGGGTGGATAAACGGTACCCAATAACTGGAATACAATGGACGCCGTGATATACGGCATAATCCCAAGCCCGAAAATCGATCCGCTCTGCAGTTCCGTCGCAGCGAACACAGAAACCACCTGCAGCAATCCGCCGATGCTGTTGCGATCGCCTGACTGAGCATTCTCCATCACTTCCCGGACCTGATCCTGGTCGATGAACGGAAGTGTGATGTGAAAGCCCAGACGGTAGACTGCAAGCAGTCCAATCGTCAGTAAAATCTTGTTGCGGAGTTCCGGAATACGAAACACCGTCAGCAGCTTGGATAACATGCCTACTCCACCCCAATGATCTCGAAACTGCCTCCGGCAGCCGTAATCTGAGTCTCGGCAGTGCCTGAGAAACGGTGAGCTTTGATCTTCAATGCGATCTTCAGTTCACCATTCCCCAAAACCTTGAGTTCATCAAAGCGACTCGGAATCAACCCGCGCTCGGCGAGCACCTTTGGACAGATCTCTGCCCCGGCCTCAAACTTCTCGCCCAATGTCCCAACGTTGATGACCACGACCTCAGGCGAAAACTGACGGTTGTTGAACCCACGCTTGGCTACGCGACGAAACAACGGCATCTGACCGCCCTGGAAACCCTGTCGTCGAGATGACCCTGAACGACTGAAGTAACCTTTGTGGCCTCGGCCAGATGTCTTCCCGTGACCGGACCCTGTTCCGCGTCCGATTCGCTTCCGAGCCTTCCGAGTCTGAATGCCTGTCTGCACATCGTTCAGAATCACAGCGTCACCCCTCGCAGTCGCTCAATCTGTTCCCGTGTTCGCAGTTTTGACAACGCATCAAACGTCGCCTTAACCAGATTCAGCGGGTTCGTTGAACCATACGCCTTAGTCAAAATATCAGTCACTCCGGCAGCCTCAACCACCGAGCGAACACACTCTCCCGCGATCACGCCTGAACCCGGCTTGGCGGGCAGCAGCAACACTCGTGAGGAGCGATACTCGCCAATCACTTCGTGAGGAATCGTCGTGCCCACAATTGGCACGCTCATCTGCGATCGGTTTGCCTGCTTTGTCGCTTTCTCCACGGCCAAAGGCACCTCAACCGCCTTTCCGTAGCCAAAGCCAGCACGGCCGTTACTGTCACCAGTCACGACAAGAGCAGCAAAGCTGAAACGGCGGCCGCCCTTGACGACGCACGCACATCGGCGAATTTGGATTACTCGTTCGCCCGTATCTTTAACATCTGCTGTCGACACCAGTCACCCCGTCACGCAGCAATTGCGAAAAAAAATGAATCAGAATTCCAGCCCGGCCTGGCGAGCCGCATCCGCCAAAGCAGCAACTCGACCATGGTAACGAAACGCTCCACGGTCAAAAATCACGCTCTGAACCCCGGCTGCCAGAGCACGCTCAGCGATCAGCTGCCCAACCTTGGCTGCCGACTCTACGTCACCGGCAGCCTTGCCCGCGCCACCGATTGACCCATCCATCGTGCTGGCCGAAACCAGAGTCCGGCCGGCCACGTCGTCAATGACCTGAGCGTACATGTGCCGGTTACTACGAAACACGGAAAGCCGCGGTCGGCCCTGGGCTGATCGTGCCACGCGATTACGAACGCGGAATCGTCGACGTGTCTTTTGTTTTGCGAGCTGTCTTAAAACACTCATCGCTGTCAACCAGTCTTCAAACGAAACTATTTCGACCCAAATGCCTTACCGGCCTTACGACGGACGTGCTCGTCCTGATAACGAATCCCCTTACCCTTGTAAGGCTCGGGAGGTCTCACTGCCCGAATCTCAGCCGCAAACTGACCACACGCCTGCTTGTCACTGCTGCGGACAACCACATGCGTCTGATCCGGACATTCACAAACCACACCCTCTGGCACGGTCAACACAATCTTGTTCGCGAAACCAACCTGGAGAGTCAGTGTATTCCCCGACAGATTCGCATTGTATCCAACACCATTGATCTCGAGCCGCTTCTCGAACGGCTTGACACAACCACTGACCATGTTCTGGATCAAACTTCGTGTGAGGCCATGCAATGCACGGCTCTGTCGACTATCGTTCGGTCGCGTCACCGTCAACCTGTCACCATCGACCGAGACCTGCATCAGAGCGTGCACTTCCAACGCGAGCTGACCAGCAGGTCCTTTCACGGCCAAGTGGTTACCTTCCAGCTGCACTGTGACACCTGAAGGAATCTCAACCGGCTTTTTTCCAATACGAGACATCGTCAAACACCCCAATCCGGGAACTGTCTAAATCACCAAACCTGGCACAGCATCTCGCCGCCAACACCCTGTCGACGTGCCTCGCGGTTACTCAGAACGCCGGCAGATGTGGACAAAATGGAGATCCCAGTCCCCTGTCGAACATCCTTCATGTCAGCAACCGGCACGTAAACGCGACAACCCGGCTTGCTGATTCGCTCGATGTGCTGAATCACCTGCTCCCCATTCGGACCATACTTCAGATTGACGCGGAGCACCGGGCGGCCTCCCTCCTCAACCATCTCATGATCCCAAACGAAGCCCTCACGCGCCAGCGCCTCAACCAACGCGACCTTCAGCCGTGAACTGGGCACATCAACATACGGTCGTTCAACCTGGAGACCATTACGAATGCGGGTCAGCAGGTCCGCAATTGGATCTGTCATCATAACAACACCACCCTATTCTGGACTACCAGCTTGCCTTCTTAACACCCGGGATCAGACCGTCGAGAGCCAGATTCCTGAAACAGATCCGGCAGACCTTGAACTTACGATAGACTGCCCGAGGGCGTCCGCACATCATGCAGCGATGCTCCGCCCGTGTGCTGAACTTTGGAGTTCGCTTCGCCTTCTCGATCTTTGACTTGCTTGCCATCTCAACGCCTCACTACGACATAAATGCTGTATGCAATTCCTGATCAACTCTTACGGAACGGCATACCAAACGCCGTCAACAACAATCGCCCCTCGTCGTCAGTCTGCGCCGAAGTAACGATTGTGATATTCATCCCCTGCAGATACGACACTGACTCCGGGTCAACCTCCGGGAAAACAGCCTGCTCCGTGATTCCGCAGTTGTAGTTCCCACGGCCATCGAACCCCTTCGGATTCACACCGCGAAAGTCCCTTACGCGAGGCAGTGCCAGTGTGATCAACCGATCGAAAAAGTCGTACATACGACGACCTCGAAGCGTCACGCGACACCCGATTGGATACCCCTCGCGAAGACGAAATCCGGAAACGGACTTGCGAGCACGGCAGATCTCTGCCTTCTGACCCGACAACTGTGTCAGATGCTCCATCGCCTGATCGAGCCGCTTCCGATCCTCGACAGCCTTCCCAACGCCCATACTTACCACGATCTTCTCAAGACGCGGCAAGGAATGAACATTCGACCGACCGAGCGATTCCTGCAACTGCGGAACGATCCTGTCCCTGTACTCTGAAATCAAACGTGACATAAACCTGCACCCTGCCTCAAACTACTTCACTGGCCAGCGACACAATTTTCATGAATCTACGATCACGCAACTCACGAGCCACGGCACCAAAAATGCGAGTGCCACGAGGGTTGCCGTCGTTATCCAGAATCACCACCGCGTTGCGATCAAACCGGACATAAGACCCGTCCGGACGCCTCGTTGCCTTCCGCACACGGACAACAACACCTTTGACGACAGTTCCTGACTTCAGGTTACTGCCCGGAATTGCCTTTTGAACACTTACGACAATGATGTCGCCAAGCCCGGCATATCGCCGACGCGAACCACCCAGTACCTTAATGCAACGGACCGACTTTGCTCCGGTATTGTCCGCGACATCGAGAATTGTCTGCATCTGAATCATTGGACCGCCTCAAAAATCTCCAACCGACCTCAACCGGCACCGCCTGCACCTCACTCAACGCCGCCCACGGCTGCAGCGACAACCCGCACCAGATTCCATCGCTTCAACCGCGACTTTGGAGGACACTCCTCAATCTCAACCTTATCGCCGGTCCGGGCTACGTTCTCTTCGTCATGTACGTGACAGACCGTACGCCCCCGTACGATCTTGCCGTACTTCGGATGCTTCTTGCGACGCTCAATCTCGACACGCAACGTCTTCGCCTGCCCGGACTTTGCAACCGTCCCAATCACAGTCTTTTTCATACTGACTCTACCCAACCTGGACTGAATGCCTGAGCACCCGTCGAAGAACTACCCAAAAGAAAAATCGTGTGGCGGACGCTACTGCGCCAGACGCCACTACTGCTCAGCCCGCTCTCGCTGGATGGTCAGGATCCTCGCAATCGACCTGCGCAACTTGCGTGCAGCACTGGGGGTGTCATTCCGCTCAGTTGCCGCCTGTACACGCAACTTGAACAGTGACTGCTGAGCCCCCTTCAGCTCGTGCTCAAGCTGTTCAGATGACATCTCACGAATCGCTGCTGCCTTAGCCATTTCTCTGCACCCGCACATCAAATGCTACGTCAACAAAAATACCCTGGCGAACTGAACGCCCGCACAGCGGTAACTTCCTCGCGGACCAAACCGCTTAACCGAGCTCCGGACGACGCGCGACAAGCCGCACGCGAACCGGTAACTTGTGAGCAACGCGAGCGAAACAGGTCTTGGCGAGCTCTTCACCCACACCCTGCAGCTCGAACAATACCGTCCCGGGTTTCACAACAGCAACCCAACGGTCGGGCTCACCTTTACCCTTACCCATTCGAGTCTCCAGCGGACGTGCCGTTACCGGCTTCTGCGGGAAAATTCGAATGAGCACTCGACCCTCACCACGAACATACTGATTGGCGGCAATACGACAGGCTTCGATTGTGCGACCGGTGACGTGACCTGCGTCCAGTGACTGCAAACCCCATTCGCCGAACACAACGGTGTTCCCGCGAGTTGCCTCACCTTTTATACGTCCTCTTTGGCTTTTTCTGTGCTTGACCCGCTTTGGCATTAGAGCCATCTGCAGTCTCCTCGTCTGAATAGTCGCCCAAATCGATCCAAACCTTGACCCCGATCACACCCATACTCGTCTTAGACTGGGCGAACCCGTACTCGATATGCCGTCGCAGCGTACTAAGCGGGATCGAACCGCGACTGGCTTTTTCCGTTCGTGACATCTCGGCACCCCCGAGACGACCCGACATCTCAATCTTCACACCGTACACACCTGAACCCATGACGTCGTCGAGGGTCTTCTTGATGGCCCGCCGGAAACTGCCCCTCTTCTCGAGAGACTGAGCCACCTTTTGTGCCACCAACGATGCGTTGCGGTTCGGATTTGAGACCTCAACAATCTTCACGTCCATCCGCCGCCCGGTGAGATCTTCAAGCTCACCTTTCAACCGATCGACTTCCTTCCCCTTCTGCCCAATGATCACGCCCGGACGTCCGGTGTGCAAATGGACAACCACGGAATCGCGTGTTCGCTCAATCTCAACTCGAGCGATATCCGCGTTCGCGCAACGGCGAGCAACGAACTGGCGAATCCGATTATCTTCAAGCAGCAGATCGCCGAACTCGCGTTTTGACGCGTACCATCGGCTCCGCCATGTCTCCATAACCCCGATCCGGAAACCGGTAGGTCTGACTTTCTGACCCATTCCCTCACCTCAACCTCTGATGAAATACTATCCGAGTTCCGGAGCAGAAACTGCAACATGAATGTGAGCGGTTCGACGGCGAATCAAATTCGCCATCCCGCGAGCCCTCGGCTGAACACGCTTGAACATTGGACCGCCGTCAACCCGAGCTTCGCTGATCACCAACCGCCCCGGATTTCGCACCCCACGATCCTCGGCATTCGCAATCGCACTTCGCAGCACTGCCTCGATCAGGCGTGCACCGCGATTGGGTTCGTAAGCAAGCGCGTTCAAACCCTGCTCCGCAGTACGCCCGCGGATCAAATCCGCGAATGGACGCACCTTGGTAGGCGAAATCCGAGCATGCTGGTGTGTAGCACGTACGTCTGCCATTACTTCTTGCCCTTTGAACCATGCCCACGGAAGGTGCGAGTTGCAGCGAATTCACCCAGCTTATGACCCACCATATCCTCAGTCACATAAACACTGATGTGAGCCCTCCCGTTATGCACAAGGAAGGTGTGACCAACAAACTCAGGTGAGATTGTGCTGCGTCGAGCCCAGGTTTTCACCGGCTCCTTCCGACCCGCCTCGTTCAACTTCTCGACCTTCTCTAAGAGCCGAGCATCAACGAAGGGCCCCTTTTTCAGCGAGCGCCCCATCTCAACACCCCTCAAACAAAACTATCTTGATTCAAATCTTCACTTCGCCGTAGCGAACAGAAATACGCCGACGCACGATCGCCTTGCCCGACGCCTTCTTGCGATCGCGAGTCTTGCCGCCCTTGGCCGGCCGCCCCTGTGCAGAACAAGGATGACGCCCCCCAGAGTTACGACCCTCACCGCCGCCCATCGGGTGAGCCACCGGATTCATCGCCGTACCACGAGTGTGAGGCCGTCGACCCTTCCAGCGATTACGCCCTGCTTTACCGATCACAATGCTGCTGTGCTCAGAGTTTCCGATAACGCCGATCGTCGCTCGGCATGTCGCTGGAATTCGTCGGACCTCACCACTCGGCAGCGTGATCTGCGCCCAGCGTCCGTCTCGAGCGTTCAGCGTCGCGGAAGTGCCAGCGCTCCGACACAACTGCCCACCCCGACCCGGCTGCATCTCAATGTTGTGCACCGCTGTACCCAGCGGAATCGCACTCAACGGCATGCAGTTTCCAACGTTTGGCTCAACACTTTCACCACTCTCAATGCGGTCCCCCGCCTTCATCCCCTCAGCAGCAAGAATGTAACGTTTCTCGCCATCTTCATACTGAACCAGAGCAATGCGGCTGCTGCGGTTGGGATCGTACTCAATGTGTGTGACGTTCCCGACAACACCATCCTTGCCGCGCTTAAAATCAATGATCCGATACAACCGCTTGTGACCACCACCACGATGCTTGGCGGTAATCTTACCCTGGTTGTTACGACCACCCTTCTTCTTCGCTCGCACCGTGAGTGACTTCTCGGGCCGCTTCTTACGATCAGTGATCTCTGCGAAATCACTAACAGAAGCACCGCGACGCCCAGGAGTTACAGGCTTATAAAATCGAATCCCCATGACTCTCACCCAATACCAGTGACCAGCTCAAGCGCTCTCGCATACCCACGAGAACCTGAAAACACCTGCCATACTCGGCAATCAATAAAACGCAATCCGATCATCTTCATGCAGCTTCACGATCGCCTTCTTCCAACTGCGAGTGTGCCCGATGTGCACCTTGTGCCGGCGAGGCTTGCCCTTGCGATTCTGAGTGCGAACATCAATCACACGCACCTCAAACAACTCCTCCACCGCCCGACGAATGTCAGTCTTGGATGCCAGCGGATTCACCTCGAACGAGTAGGCATTTTCGCCCTCCGACAACATGGTGCCCTTTTCAGTCACCAATGGCCGCCGAATCACCTGATGTGATTCCACCGTTATTCCCGACGAAGACTTGTCACCCATCTCAATTCACCCATCTACCAGCAAGCTGCCGGCCAGGAATCAGAAGACACTTGCCGCTTATACACAGCACGCACGCCCGACGCACGCTGACCTCACGAATCCCGCCCCAAAATCCTGTCCATCTCACCAACGGTAATCACCAGGTTACGCTGCCGCAGCAACACGTAAGCGTTCAAATCGACACCCGGCATCACAGTCACACCCGGAATGTTACGACCGGACCTGTAAACATTGCGGTCCAGCCCCTCTGTCACCAGCAACACCGAAGCCCCGGAGATGCCAACTGAACCAAGAAATGTACTGATCTGCCGCGTCTTGATCTCGGGCACATCCCAGCGCTGCAGGACAACAGCCTGCTCATCCTGGAACTTGCTCAACAAGGCCATCAACGTCGCTTTCCGAACCGCCTTTCGCGGCATCCGATAGCTGTAGTCCCTCGGCTTCTTGCCAAAGGCGTGACCACCACCGCGACGCACAGGCGTGCGAATGGAACCAGCACGCGCACGACCAGTCCCCTTCTGCTTGAACAACTTCCGAGTACTGCCGGCAACCATCCCGCGAGACTTCGTCTGAACCTCACCCACCCGCCGGTTGGCTCGGTACATCACGACAGCATCGTGTAACAACTGCCGGGAAATCCCGTCAGCTAACTCGGCAGGCTCAAAGGAATACGTACCGCACTCCGAACCGCCCATATCCCGAATTGGAACAGAAATCATGGCTTAACCTACCCGATCAATTCTTGGCCGATCGCCGAATTACCACAAACCCACCATTCGGCCCCGGTATGGCCCCACGCACCACGACAACATTACTTTCGTCGTCAAGCCGAACCACAGAGAGATTCCGAACCGTGACACGAACGCCGCCGTAACGGCCAGCCATCCGCGTCCCCTTGAGAACACGTGCCGGATCAGCACTCTGACCAATCGACCCCGGCTTGCGATGAACTCGCTTAGCACCGTGACTTGCCGGCTGCCCCGAAAAATTATGACGCTTCATGCCGCCGGAAAAACCGCGACCGAGCGAGGTGCCGATCACATCAACAAACCGCACCCCATCCAACGATGACGGCAACAACTCTTGCCCCACTTCGTAGCCATGGTCCGCCGAGTCCACTCGAAACTCGCGCACCCAGGACTGGGGTTCGCACCCCGCCTTTGGAACAACCGAACCACCAGCCTGCCGACGCCCTCCCAACTCAGCCACATGCCCGCGATCAGCACGAGACGATTTGGTGCGAGAACGATCACCAAAACCCAACTGCACCGCAGAGTAGCCGTCGCGATCAGGAGTCCGCACCTGGAGAACACGGCATGGACCAGCCTCAATCACGGTAACCGGCACAATGACGCCGTCACTGTCATAGACTTGCGTCATTCCAATTTTTCGACCCAGCAGACCTACAGACATTTGCCGCACCCGCTCCATTTACCAAAACCGACGGGCACAACACCCGCAGTCTCAATATCCAGCAAAACCGACCGAACCCGAACGAGACAGACCATGGCCCCACAGACCGCGGCCCGACGAATCGGGACTATGTAACGCCACCCAGCAAGAAAACCCACCGGGAAACTCACCCGCTCTGATGCAGTGCGCTCGAGAGTGAACCCATCGAGACCAACTGCACGGCGACCACTGAAGCCACCCGAGCAAACATCGCCAATGGAAAGGGACAAAAACCCGATCCACCGCCTGACCCGACCCAGCAACTCGCCTATCGCGAGCAAATTCGGATCGCACGATCAAACCACACCAAAGCAACCCCGGAGCAACCCCGGCAGATTACTTCGACACGGCCCGAATCTTGATATCTACACCCGCAGGCAGACTGAGCTTATTCAGCGCATCTACCGTCTTTCCTGTCGGCTGAACAATATCGATCAACCGCTTGTGTGTTCTGATTTCGAACTGCTCACGCGATTTTTTGTCAATGTGAGGACTTCGCAGAACGGTATACCGCTCCATACGCGTCGGCAACGGAACTGGACCGTGCACAATCGCACCAGTTCGCTTCGCGGTGTCCACAATGTCTGACGCCGACTGGTCCAAGACAGAGTGGTCATAGGCTTCCATCCTGATCCGAATGCATTCTTCCACAGCACCAGCCACCGTAAGTCACCTTGCAGTAAGAGTTTGAGTAAAACGGGCAAGACCCCGCCCGAAGGGGGAATCGCGTAGAGTACCGTCGACAATGGCGACTGTCAACGACGGTCGACAAGAAATCAATTAGTTCGGATTTTGAGACTGAAAACTTCAGTCACATCATCCCAGCAACCACTTCCCGTGGTGCGATCTCATATCTGGCAGGCTCCATTGAGTAAGAAGCGCGGCCCTGAGACAGGCTGCGAACCCTCCCAGAGTACCCAAACATCTCAATCAGCGGCGCCTCGCACTGCAGGGCACAAAGATCACCTCGACGGTCGGAATTGACAATGACGGCCCTGCGAGCATTCAGATCGCCCTGAATATTCCCAAGGAATTCTTCCGGAGTGGTGACTTCCAATGCCATGATCGGTTCCAGTACCTGCATATTGCCCTCCGTCCGTACGCGGCGGAATGCCTCTGCGGCAGCCATTCGAATGGCAACTTCGTTGCTCTCATTCTCTCTGAAATCCACCGCCTCAATCGTCAAAGCCAGTCCGAGAATTGGATGACCGAAATTCCCACCCGCCTCGGCTTCCTTCTGCATCGCCTCCTCCAACGCGCAATACAACTGCCGCGGCATTGACTCAGCAGGAAAACCCATATTCACAATCAACTCGCTGCTTTTGGGTATCTCGCGAGCACGGAGTGTCAAACCGAAACCGATCAGACCAGAAGGCAGTTGGCGGGAGAAATTCTCGTTGACCGTGATCTCACCAACCAGCTTTTCTCGGTAACTGACGCGCGGCTTGTGAAATTTCACCTTCAATCGGAAATCTCGCTCCATCCGATTCCGAATGATCTCCAGGTGCAACTCGCCCATGCCACTAATCACCGTCTGCCCCGTCTCCGAATTGCTGGAAACCCGAAACGTCGGATCCTGCTTCTCAAGCCGAACGAGCGTGTCTTCAAGCTTTTTGCGGTCCGCACTCGATTCCGGCTCAATAGCCATGGAAATCACCGTCTCCGGAAAGGCAATCGACTCAAGGGCGAGTGGCTGTTTGGGATCACACAGTGTGTCTCCCGTGGATGACTCGCGAGGACCAATAATGCCGCAAATGTCTCCAGCCTCGACGCTCTCAACCTTTTCCCGGGAGTCCGACTGGATGTGCCAGAGCTGCGTGACCATCTCCTTCTTGCCCAACCGAGGATTCCAAAGCTTGGAATTCCCAGTCAGCACTCCACTGTACACCCGAGCAAAATAGAGATCGCCATGCGTGTCCGCCTGAACCTTGAACACCAACGCACAGACCGGCTCCTCCGGGGAAGGCTTACGCTGCCCCTGCTCCCCCTCTTGTTTCCCGGATGGGATCACACCAGCAACCGGAGGCCGATCAATGGGTGAAGGCAGATAATTGCAGACGGCATCCAGCACGGGCTGAACCCCAATGAAGTCCAGTGAGGAACCACAGAGTACAGCCTGGTGCTCCCCGGAAAGCGTTGCCAACCGAACCGCCTCGTGAATCAAACTCTCTGGAATCTCAGCCTCTTCCAGACAGGCCACCATCAGCCCCTCGTGGTACAGCGAGAGTTCGTCCAGCACCTCACTGCGAAACAGCTCTGCATCATCACGATACTGCGCTGGAATCTCCTCAACTCGCATCTCGGCGCCGCGGCTCTCAGGCTCCCAGAACAACGCCTTCATCCGAATCAAGTCGATTACGCCGGAAAAACCATCGTCAGATGTGTCCGGACCGCTGCCAATTGGTCTTTGCAGTACGAGAGGCTTCGCACGCAGCCGAACACGGATCTGCTCCACAACCCGGTCGAAATCAGCCCCAATTCGGTCCATCTTGTTGATAAAACAAAATCGCGGCACTCCGTAACGATCAGCCTGCCGCCAAACCGTTTCACTCTGAGCCTCCACACCCTCAACAGCACTGAAAACCACGACAGCACCATCCAGCACCCGTAAACTTCGCTCAACTTCAGCGGTGAAATCGACATGCCCCGGCGTGTCAATCAGATTGATCTCGTGATCTTTCCAGGAACACTTCACGGCTGCTGAATAAATGGTAATGCCTCGCTCAGCCTCTTCCGGATCGAAGTCGGTCTGAGTCGTTCCGTCATCGACATTACCCATCCGGTGAGAAGCGCCGGCGTAGTAAAGGATCCGCTCGGTTGTGGTCGTCTTCCCGGCATCAATGTGGGCAATAATCCCAATATTTCTAATGTCTTTGATTTGCCGCATCTCAACACCCATTCCCTACAGAGCCACGCCGAACGGAGACAACATCGCAGTGGACATAAAAAAACGCCGAGCAGGCTGCTGAAATGCAGACCGCTCGGCGCTGTTTCGAATACCTGGCAGGACTCACCACGCGAAGTGCGAGAATGCCTTGTTCGCTTCCGCCATACGATGAACATTTTCACGCTTAGTCATCGCTGTGCCCTCGCGACGAAACGCAGCCAACAACTCGTCCGCCAGAGATCGGTCGACGGGGCGGCCCTTTCGACCACGGACTGCCTCCAGAATCCAGCGGATTGACAGTGCCTGCTGCCGCCGAGGATTCACGGGAGTCGGCACCTGATAGGTTGCACCGCCAACTCGCTTGGAACGAACTTCAATTGCCGGCTTCACATTTTCAACAGCCGCCTCAAAGACCCGCAAAGGATCCTCCTCCGGAACCTGCTTACTGATTTGATCCATTGCGCGATAGAACGCGTTGAGAGCGACGCTTTTCTTGCCGTCGTACATCAGGCAGTTGACGAATTTGGAGACCAGCATGCTGTTGAACCGAGTGTCGGGCTTCAACTGCTCCCGGCTGGCTGTGAACTTCTTGACCATCGAATTGCTCTCGCCGAATATCTCTCGCACCGCCCCAACCAAAACCGGAGGCGGTGAAAAACTGTTCCCTGCACAAATCATCCCGGAACACCCGAGATCGTATCATCGACTTCAGACCACTCAGCAGGCCAGCGAACAACCAATGTGTCGCAAGCCAGCCAGACCACAGCAACGCCTACTTGCCACCCTTTGGCCGTTTCGCACCGTAACGGCTGCGCGACTGACGGCGATCAGACACTCCCAGAGTATCCAATACGCCACGGATGACCTTATATCGCACACCGGGAAGGTCGCGAACACGACCGCCACGCACCAGTACGATGGAGTGTTCCTGCAGGTTGTGCCCCTCGCCCGGAATATACGCGGTGACTTCTTTCCCGTTGGAAAGCCGGACCCTCGCGACTTTTCGCAGAGCAGAGTTAGGCTTCTTGGGCGTGACAGTCTTCACCTGCAAACAAACACCACGTTTCTGAGGACATCCCTCCAGCACGGGTGACTTAGACTTTGCAGACTGCTGCTTTCGCGGCTTCCGAATGAGCTGATTGATCGTGGGCATAGGTCGCCAGACACAGACAAAAAACACAGGAAATAGAAATTTAGGCGGCTATGGACCGCGAAACGGGAAGCGGGGCAGTGTACCCCTGCTTCTCATGATCGTCAACCGCCTTATAACTCGTTCATCGTATTGGGCGATATTCGCAATTCAGAGGCACTCCGCGGCCGATGGCCCGCCGGGATTTACCATCGTCAGGAATCCGCCCCCCGCCTGCCTTCTCAGCCGTCAAGAGTATCCGGGCTGAGATCAGCAAGGAATGGTGTCGACGGACGATCCGTCTCCGGTCGTCGAGCACCAAAGTCGGCTGCACCCATGAGATCCTGGCGAGCGGCAGCCATTCGTGCCCTCGCCTCCTCCTGCTCACGCAGGGCCGAATCATGAATGCGAACCTGAGCATCCTGGTGCAGTCGGAATCCGGTCCCTGCCGGAATGAGATGCCCCAGAATGACATTTTCTTTCAAGCCAACCAGTTGGTCTGAACGTCCGCCCAGTGCAGCTTCAGTAAGAACCTTGGTGGTTTCCTGGAAACTGGCCGCAGAAATGAAACTCTCGCTGGATACCGCAGCTTTGGTGATCCCGAGCAACTGCGGACTGGCCTTGGCTTTCCGCAAAGCCGCATATTTAATGGGCTTCGACAACTCTGCATTCACCTCATCAATTTCGGAGATGGGTACCTTGTCACCCTCTTCGTAATCCGAATCACCCGGCTCCGTGATACGGCCCATGGACTCCAGAGCATCATTGACACGCTTCAACTCAAACTTGTCGATCAGAACGCCCGGCAACAGGTCTGTGTCACCAACACTGTCGACACGAATCTTCCGCAGCATCTGAGACACGACGATTTCAATGTGCTTGTCGTCAATCTCCACACGCTGGGCACGATAAACGTTTTGGATCTCATGCAGCAGGTACTGCTGCACCTCTTCCGGACCACTCACTCGCAGAATGTCCTGCGGGACCAGCGGACCACGGACGAGTGCGTCTCCCGCGTGCACCAGGTCACCCGAATGAACCTGCAGGTCCTTGCCGTGCGGAATCACATGCTCAACCTCGGTCCCGTCTGCAGCCTTGATCACAACGAGCCGTTTGCCTCGTTTCTTCTCAGCAGGGAGTTCCACCTCGCCATCAATCTCAGCAACCACAGCCGGATCTTTCGGCTTGCGAGCTTCAAAGAGTTCGGTGACGCGGGGCAGACCACCCGTGATATCCTGAGTACCTGACGATTCGCGAGGCGTTTTGGCCACGACCGCTCCGGCACTGACCGAGCTGCCGTCTCCCACTTCGATACCCGCCCCTTCCGGCAGATAGTAGAAGTCGAGGATTTTTCCGCTGCCGTCTTCCACGACAACCTGCGGATGCAGCCCGCCCTTGTGCTCAATTACTGTTCGGCGAAGTGTACCGGACCCTTCCTTTTCAACTCGAATTGACTGCCCTTCGACGCAGTCTTCCAGTCGCACCCGACCGCCGACCTGAGCAATAATTGGGATTGCGTGCGGATCCCAGTCACAAAGCACGTCGCCAATACTGACTAACTGATCCTCTGCAACCTGCAACACGGCACCGTTGGGAACCCGTTGAGTGTCAACTTCACGGCCACGATCGTCGACGATTGCCAACTCTCCGTTTCGACCGAGCACAACCTGGCGGCCCTCGGAGTTGATCACGCTGCGAATGCGGGTAAACCGCACTTTTCCGGCTCGTTTCGCAACCATCTCACTCTCTTCCACCGCGGTGGTCCCAATACCACCCATGTGGAACGTCCGCATCGTCAACTGTGTACCGGGCTCTCCAATACTCTGTGCCGCAATAATGCCGACGGCCATTCCCATTTCAACGAGATCGCCGGTGGACAGGTCCATGCCGTAGCAGCGCTGGCAAATGCCCAGTGGGGCTTCACACGTCATCGGGCTGCGAACCTGGATTCGTTCCAGGCCCATCTCTTCGATCTGGCGAGCCTTTTCGACCGTGATCATCTCGCCTTCGCGGACAATGGTCTCTTCAGTAATCAGGTTGACAATATTGGTTCGGCTCACGCGACCGCGGATCGCATCGGCCAGACTCACCTCAACCTTCTCACCACGATAGACAACACCGCGTGTCAACCCCTTGGTCGTGCCGCAGTCTTCGCAGGTCACCACCATGTTCTGACAAATATCGGCAAGCTTTCGGGTCAGATATCCACTGTCCGCAGTCTTGAGTGCGGTGTCCGCAAGACCCTTGCGAGCCCCGTGCGTTGAACTGAAGTATTCGAGGACGGACAGCCCCTCGCGGAAGTTGGACTTAATTGGAGTTTCGATGATCTCGCCACTCGGCTTCGCCATCAACCCACGCATTCCCGACAACTGCTGAATCTGCCCAACACCACCTCGAGCACCGGACTGGGCCATGAGATAAATTGGATTCACGTAGACGCCCTCGTCACGCTCGTCTGCCTTCAGTTGCTCCATCATCGATTTCATGATGGACTCGCGAGCGTGTGTCCAGGTTTCAAGGACCTTGTTGTAGCGTTCCTTGTCCGTAATGACGCCACGCTCGAACAACTTCATCAGCTTCAGGACAGCCTTTTCGGAGTCAGCAATCTCCTGCTCCTTATTCGGCGCTGTACACAGGTCGCTGATTCCAAAGGACAGACCACTTTCGGTGGAGGTTCGGAAGCCAAGACTCTTCATGCGATCGAGCAACTCGATTGTCTCGCGCCGCCCAAGCTCCAGATAACAGTCCGAAATCACGCGAGCAAGGTCTTTGCTGCCCATCGTGATGTTATAGAAAGCCATCTTGGCTGGCAGCACATCGTTGAAGAATATTCGCCCCGGCGACGTTTCCACCAGTCCACCCGAACGGAAATTCTCTTCTCCATCACCCTTGACACGCTTGCCTCTCGGCAAACGCACGCGAACTGTGGCGTGTCGACTGACCCGACCCTGCTGGAAGGCCATGAACACCTCGTCGGTGGACGCAAAGACCATCCCATCGCCAACGTGGTCAGCTTTCTTCAGAGTCTGATAGTAACAACCCATGACGATGTCCTGGGACGCACTGATAATCGGAGATCCGTTGGCCGGGCTGAAAATATTGTGCGTCGACATCATCAGAGTCGTGGCTTCAACCTGAGCCTCCATCGAAAGTGGCAGGTGTACGGCCATCTGGTCGCCGTCAAAGTCTGCGTTGAATCCCTTGCAGACCAACGGATGAAGTCGAATGGCATTCCCTTCCACCAGCACCGGTTCAAACGCCTGAATACCGATACGGTGCAACGTCGGTGCTCGGTTCAACAGCACGGGATGATTGCGAATCACTTCGTCGAGAATATCCCAGACGTCCTCGTCCCGGCGCTCCAGCATTCGCTTGGCACTCTTGATCGTATCTGCGTGGCCAAGGTCCTTCAGACGGCGAATAACGAAAGGCTGAAATAACTCCAGTGCAATCTTCTTGGGCAGCCCACACTGGTGCAAACGCAACTCAGGCCCCACGACAATCACACTACGAGCAGAATAGTCGACACGCTTCCCAAGCAAGTTCTCGCGGAATCGCCCCTGCTTTCCCTTGATCATATCGGTCAGGGATTTCAACGGACGATTGGATGAACCCAGAACCGGACGCTTGCAGCGGTTGTTGTCAAACAAGGCATCAACAGACTGCTGCAACATTCGCTTCTCGTTGCGAACAATCACTTCTGGCGCATTCAGGTCAACAAGTTTCTTGAGCCGGTTGTTGCGGTTAATAATACGGCGATACAGATCGTTCAGGTCACTGGTGGCAAAATTCCCGGAATCCAACAGGACCAGCGGTCGAAGATCCGGAGGAATGACCGGTATCACATCCAGAACCATCCAGTCCGGTCGATTCTCACTGTCGCGGAGAGCTTCCACGATCTTCAGACGCTTGATCAGATCCTTGGTTTTCTGCTGAGCCGTGGTATTGGCCAGATCCGTGCGCAACTCTTCCGATAACTCTCGCAATTGCATTTGCCCCAGCAACCTCTTGATCGCCTCGGCACCCATGCCAATTTCGAAGTTGCCGTCACCAAAGTCTCGCCGCGCCTGCCGAGCCTCTTCTTCGGTCAGCATCTGACAACGCTCCAGCGTTGTCTCGCCCGGATCGATCACCACGTAATCCTGAAAGTAAATTACTTTCTCAAGAGATGTGGTCTTCATGTTCAGCAGCGCGCCAAGTCGGGAAGGCATCGACTTGAAGAACCAGATGTGAACAACGGGGGCCGCCAGTTCGATATGCCCCATTCGCTTTCGGCGAACGCGACTATGAGTCACCTTTACACCGCAACGATCACAGATCATTCCTTTGTATTTCATCCCACGATACTTACCGCAGGCACACTCCCAGTCCTTCTCAGGACCGAAGATCCGCTCACAGAACAAACCGTCACGTTCCGGTCGGTAAGTTCTGTAATTAATCGTCTCGGGCTTCTTCACTTCGCCGAATGACCAGCTGCGGATGTCCGATGGACTCGCAAGACTAATCTTTACTGCGGCGTAGTCATTGACGCGATCAAAAGTACCTTCACTGACGCTCACGCGCTCTTCTCCCTTTTTCGGAGCCCTGTTGTTTCGATGATTCCACTCGATGCAACCGCGGGTGCATCATACAGTCTCTGGCTGCTATACAGTCCGGCTGCTCACCGGCTCTCAAGTCACAGCTTTTTCCAGCTGCAGATTCAGGCAGAGACCACGAATCTCGTTGTTCAACACGTCGAAACTGGCGGGGGTGCCAGCCTCCAGAGTATTCTCGCCCTTGACCATGCTCTCATAGATCTTCGTTCGACCTTCAACGTCGTCACTTTTGACCGTGAGCAGCTCCTGCAGGATGTACGCGGCCCCGTATGCCTCGAGCGCCCAGACTTCCATCTCACCAAACCGCTGCCCGCCAAACCTCGCCTTGCCACCCAGCGGCTGCTGTGTGATCAGCGAGTAAGGGCCGGTCGCTCGAGCGTGAACCTTGTCGTCAACAAGGTGGTGCAGCTTCAACATGTAAATCTGACCAACCGTTGTCTTCTGCTCCATTCTCTCACCGGTTCGGCCATCGTGCAGAAATGCCTTACCCTCTTCCGGCAGCCCTGCCTCCCGAAGTGCCTCACGAACTTCCTCTTCAGTGGCGCCGTCGAATACCGGACAGATGGCACGATAACCCAGCTTGCCGGCGGCCCAGCCGAGGTGAGTCTCCAGAATCTGTCCCACATTCATACGACTCGGAACACCCAGTGGATTCAGGATAATGTCCACGGGAGTCCCGTCCTCAAGGAACGGCATATCCTCTTCCGGAAGCACCTTGGAAATAACCCCTTTGTTCCCGTGGCGTCCGGCCATCTTGTCACCGACAGAAATCTGTCGCTTCGATGCCACGTAAACCTTGACCATCTGCAGCACACCACTCGGCAGCTCATCGCCGCGTTTCATGCTGTTCACACGATGGTCTTCAGTATCAATCACATCCTCCACAGATATCCAGTTTTCGCTGAGCATGCGGCGTGCTGCCGTTTTCTTCTGCGGTGTGCGGATATCCATCTCGTCAAAGTGGCTACGGAATCGTCGAGCGAATTCAGCAACCGAACCTGACTCGTCCAGCGTCTTCAACTCGCGGCCGTCAGCATCCACAACCGGCTGCCCAAGCACCCCTTCAAACTCACCGAGGAATGCCTTGAATGCCTCCGCAATCTTTGCATCAGCCTCTTCTTCAGCCTTCTTCAGCGAATCTTCGAATCGCTTTCGCTCAACGTCCGACAGGCTCATTCGGCGAGAGAACACTTCGGTGTGAATGACTATGCCGCTGACACCGCTGGGGACTTCGAGACTCTCGTTCTTAACGTCCTCGCCAGCACGCCCGAAGATCGCATGCAGAAGTTTTTCTTCCGGAGTCAATTCTGACTTGGCCTTCGGAGAAACCTTCCCAACGAGGATGTCGCCCGGACTGACGCGGGTCCCAGTCTTGACAACCCCTGTTTCATCAAGATGCCGCAACGCCTTCTCGCTCACATTTGGAATATCGCGAGTGAACTCTTCACGGCCAAGCTTCGTCTCGCGAATTTCAACGTCGTATTCGTCGAGATGAATGGATGTGTAAACATCTTCCTTCACCAGTCGCTCGGACAGGATGATGGCGTCCTCAAAGTTGTAACCCTGCCACGACATGAATGCGACCAGCACATTTCTGCCGAGTGCAAGCGAACCATTGCGAGTGGCAGCGCTGTCGCAAAGCACCTGACCCTCTTTCACCTTGTCGCCAACACTGACGATTGGCTTCTGATTCAAACAGGTTCGCTCGTTCAGACGCACATACTTCCGCAGCGGAAATCGGCGACCGTCAATCTCAACACAGTCCCCGTCGACGTATGTCACCCGACCACTCTTTTCGGCACGCAGAACCATGCCGGAGTTCCGTGCGACGTAATCTTCCATGCCGGTGCCCACCACGGGACGCTCGGCAATCAACAGCGGCACGGCCTGCCGCTGCATGTTTGAACCCATCAAGGCACGGTTTGCATCGTCATGCTCGAGGAAGGGAATCAGTCCTGCAGAGACACCGACCATCTGACACGGTGCAACGTCGATGTACTGCACCTCGTCCTTGCTGATCCAGACCACGTCGCTCTTGAAACGAGCCAGAACACGATCCTGAACCAGCGCCCCATCTTCCACGGGAGTATCGGCCGGACAGACGAATGCCGACGATTCCTCGTCCGCTCGCAACCAAACCACCTCGTCGGTGACTTTTGCCCCGGAAACCACGCGGTACGGGGAAACAAGGAACCCATAGTCGTCGACTCGAGAGTAGATCCCAAGACTACTGATCAGCCCGATGTTCGTTCCTTCCGGCGTTTCGATCGGACAGATACGACCGTAGTGGGAAATGTGAACGTCTCGAACTTCAAACCCAGCCCGCTTACGATTCAACCCGCCCGGCCCGAGTGCACTCAGACGACGCTCGTGAGTCAGCATTGAGAGCGGATTGGTCTGGTCAACAACCTGGGACAACTCACTGCGACCATAGAAAAAGTCAATCGCAGCCGAAACGCTCTTGGGATTGATGAGCGTCCGAGGAGTCATTGTCTCCGCTTCCTTCACGCTCATGCGTTCCTGAACCGTTCGACGCAGCTTCAAAAACCCCTTGCGAATCTCGTCTGCGCCCAACTCGTCAATGGTTCGCAGGCGACGATTGCCGAGATTGTCAATGTCGTCAATGTAAGCAGAACCATCCCGCTTTCGCAGACTTACGATGTAGCGGATTGCGTTGATAAAATCAGCAGGGTTCAGAGTCATCTCTTCGTCAGAAACGTCCTGCTGGAACTTGCGATTGATGCGAAATCGCCCGACACGTCCAAGCCGGTATCGATTGACATCAAAGAACTTCTCCCTGAACAGGTCCGAAGCCTTGTCAAGATTTGGAGGATTTCCGGGCCGCAACCGCTGATAAATCTTCAGCAGGGCATCTTCGTGAGTTGACGTGCTGTCCTCAGCCAGAGTCTTCAGGATCAGCTGATCGCCAACGTCAGCCTTCGCAATCACTTCAAGTGACTTCACGCCACTGGTGAGCAATTCCTCCGCAACCGTGTCGATAATTTCACTGCCGGCGTCCACAATAATCTCGCCGGCCCGATCATGATCAGCCGGAAAGACAACGTCCTCAACTGCGAAGGACCCGAGCAGATCTTCCGCGGTGGTCTTGCTACTGATCTTGAGACTGCTGGTCGTGTAAAATAACCGCAGAATGTCCGCACTTGATGAATGCTCGGGAGACATTGCACGCAACAACGTCAGAGCCGAAAATTTTCCGCTCTGGTCGATGCGAACGCCAATCGCATCCCGCTTACTGACCAGTAATTCAATCCAGCTGCCCCGCTCAGGAATAATCCGGCAGCTGTGCGTCTTGCGATCACTGCCCGCACTCTCCTCAGCCATCACAAAGTCGACACCGGGAGACCTGTGCAACTGGCTGACCACAACGCGCTCAGCACCATTGATGATGAACTCGCCACCACCAATCATGATCGGGATATCCCCAAGATAGACTTCCTCCTCCACCGGTTCCTGCTTTGTCAGCCGCAGGTAGACGCGGAATGGCATCCCATACGTCAGCCGCAACTGACGACACTCCGCCGGGGAATAACGAGGCTTGCCCAACTCGTACCGCAGATACTCCAGACGAAACTCGCCATTGAAGCTCTCAATCGGAAATACTTCACGGAGGATCGACTCCAGACCGATGTCGAGTCGATCGCGGCTCGGCACATCAGCCTGCAAAAACCGCGAGTACGAAGCGGTCTGAATGCGAGTGAGCCCGGAAATCTCGTATTCGGACTTGATTGAGCCGAAATTACGAACAGCATCCTCGTCGATGGTACGAACGGACGGTACCGGCATGCGAAACCCTGCCTTAGATTCCAAAACCAAGACCATGGGCAGTTTGAAGCACGAATGAGCTTCCCTGCCTGAGGCCCGAAAAATACGAGGACGGAAGATCGCCGCCTCGCGTCTATCCCCACCTTGATCACCTGACTGGTCGGTCAACTACGCGACACAACCAATTTGACGCAACCAACCTGACACAACCAACCAGACACGACCAAACTGACACCACCACCTTGACACAACCGACTTTACAAAGCCGGCCGGCCCGACCGAATCAACTTACATCGACTGCAAAACCCCAACCAACACTGCAGTCGACACTGCTATCAGGAAACCGTCCAGAGCCACCACGCCCGGGAAGACTCGACAGCACGCAGATGCTCCTGCCAGACCACCATTGAAACACCGGAAACGCACCCCAGCCCAGACAACTTAACCGCCCCCGGGCACCTAAGATTAGCAAATCCCCGTGCGGTGGGAACCCTCTACACGCCCGCAGCAAGGACTCCCCAAAACCGGCGAATCCCCGCATTCTTATGGCGGAGACCATGAAGAACACAGCAGCAGGAGAAACCCGGCTGCTCAAACAATCGCCTGCATTCAGCGCGCAACGAAAGGCACCTGCCAGTTCACTAACAGTTGCCTGTAAGAAAGCCCAAGTTGTATTCTGTTCCAATACCGTTGCTGAACACGTGGTGCAGTACCCCAGCCTGAGGAACACCGGAACTTCCCCGGCGACAACCGCCGGAAATGCAATTGCCGGGATGGGCCCAGGTCCATCCCGGCTCTTGCAAACGAAAAGCTCTGCTACACTACGCCTGGTCTCACTTCAGCTCGACCTCACCGCCAGCCTCTTCGACCTCTGCCTTCAACTTCTCCGCATCCTCTTTGGACAGACCTTCTTTCAGCGGCTTGGGAGCACCTTCCACGAGTTCCTTGGCCTCTTTCAGACCCAGCCCGGTTGCGCCACGCACAACCTTGATCACAGCAATCTTCTTTGCTGAATCAAAACCGGACAGAATCACGTCGAACTCGGTCTTCTCTTCAGCAGCAGCCTCGCCGCCACCAGCAGCAGCGACCATCACGGCACCGCCACCTGCTGGCTCGATGCCATGGACTTCCTTCAGATAGTCCACAACCTTCTTCGCGTCGAGAAGTGACAAACCGACGATACGATCGCCCAGTTCCTTTGTTGCATCATCAAACTCTGTTGCCGCTTCCGCAGACATGACCAAACCTTTCTCTATTCAGTAATAAGCTCAGAGTAACAAGCTTCTCGTAAAGCTATTTCTTTCAAAACCCAAATTTCCCAAGCGACTCCGCTCCGGCACAACCGCCGTCTACGCCTCGTCCTTCTCGGAAATTGTCTTCAACTGACCAGCAAGCTGACCTCCGGGACTCTGCATACATCCAGCAATCTGTGCACCCGGTGCCAACATCAGACCCGCAAGTTCGGCAATCGTCTCCAAACGCCCCTTGCTCTTGCTAAGCGCTTCAACCCCACCAGCGTCAAGAGTCTGCCCCTCAACCGTTCCACCCTTAATGGTAATGGTGTCGATCTCGTCAGCCCACTTGGCAACGCAGCGTGCCAGAGCAACGACGTCTTCGGAGCCCCACACCAGCGTACTCGGCCCGGACAGCAAGGAGTCGAGACCCGCGACACCGCGACCCTGCAGCGCCATGGCGGCGAACGAGTTGCGGACCGTCAGGGCTGACACGTTGTCCGATCGCAAACCAATCCGAAATCGATTGGCACTGATCGCGTCTACCCTGGACACGTCAATCACGATAAAGTCACTTGCGTCACCAATGCGATCACCGATCGCCGCAATTTCCAGGTCTTTAATCTGACGACTCATGTCTCACCCAATCCAACTTGAACACGCTGTCTCACAACAGTGACGGCAGAAACAAAACTCAAATCGCCACAGAAATTGACGGCATCATCGTGGCTGAGAGCACCATCCCACGCAGATACGCCCCTTTGGACGAATTCGGCTTCAGACTGCGTATGAATGCCATCAAGGACTCGATGTTCTCACTCAGCAACTGCTCGTCGAACGACAGTTTGCCGACAATACAGTGCACATTGGCACCGTTGTCCACCCGAAACTCAACCTTACCAGCCTTGTATTCCTTTACTGCGGTCGCCACGTCCTGAGTCACTGTGCCAGCACGTGGACTGGGCATCAAACCGCGAGGGCCAAGGACTCGCCCCAGCGGTCCAACCACGCCCATCATGTCCGGTGTCGCAATGCACACGTCGAAGTCGAGCCAGCCGCCCTTCACCTTGTCCGCCAGATCCTTGCCACCGACATGGTCGGCTCCTGCACCCTCGGCAACAGCAACATTCTCGCCCTGAGCAAAAACCAGCACACGCTGAGTCTTCCCGATCCCGTGAGGCAGAACGATACTACCGCGAATAATCTGGTCCGCTTGCCGGGGATCAACCCCCAGCCGAACCGCAATCTCCACAGTCTGATCAAACCCGCAACGACTGATGCCATTCGGCAGTGAGTCCTCGAGCGTCTTCAAAGCCTTGACAGCTTCCGTAAGACTCACAGTTCCCAACTCCGCAGACTTCTTCTGCAGAACCCTCATTCGCTTTGACAAACCAGCCATATCTCAACACCCGAATTCTTCAGGAGATGAATCAAACACCAACAAACAACGCCGCGTCGCTCAACCGACGACCTCGATCCCCATGCTGCGAGCAGTCCCGGCGATCATTCGAACCGCCTGATCGACACTCGATGCATTCAAATCCTCGTACTTCTTCTTCGCGATCTCTTCGAGCTGAGCTCTACTGACCGTACCCACCTTGTTCTTAAGCGGATTTTCTGACCCCTTCGCGATTCCTGCCGCCTGCTTCAACAATACAGCCGCCGGAGGGCTCTTGCAGATAAACTCGAAGGAACGATCATTGAAGACCGTAATTACCACCGGAACAGTGACGCCCATCAGCTCACGAGTCTTGTCGTTGAACTGAGACACGAACTGCCCAATGTTGACACCGTGAGGCCCCAACGCAGTACCGACCGGAGGAGCCGGCGTCGCCTGACCACCCGTTACCTGCACCTTGATCTGGGCTGTGACCTGTCGCTGCTTACCCATGACAAACCGTTCCGAATCTATTCCGTTGCCCGCGAGACACGGACAACATGGCTCCAGAAAAACTCAACAACCAACTCGAACGCCCTGCACAAAGCAGCGGCCCGCCTCAACAATCAGATCAACTCGACCTGCCAATGATCCAATTCCACCGGAGTCGATCGGCCGAAAATCTCAATCAGCACAGAGACCTTGCCGCTGTGCTCGTCGATTCCCTCGACCCGACCCTCGAAATTCTCGAACATCCCCTCATTGATCTTCACGATCTCGCCAACCGAAACACCAATTCGTACCTTCGGCGAAGCGACACTCTCTTCTGACCCGCGTCCGAGCATTCGATCGACTTCGTATGGCTCCATCGGCAAGGGCTTGCCAGCGGCACCCGCAAAGTCACCAACACCGCTGGTATCCCGTACAAGATACCACGTCTCATCATTGAGCGCCATCTCAATCATGATGTAGCCGGGAAACAGTTTCCTCTCCACTTCACCGCTCTTGGCACGTGAGTCAACCACCCTCTCCGAAGGGATCACGATCTCGCCAAAGTGCTTTTCGAGTTGCTCCAGCTTAATCTTTTTCAGTAACGCCTCGCGAATGGTCCGTTCACGGTTCGTCTGCACCTTGAGCACATACCACTCTTTCCCCGAACCATTGTCGCCTTCAGCCTGCATCATTGACTCCCCAACAGAATTTCGCTCTCCGATTGACGACTGGCAGCCGGAAATCGCTTTGAGTCAAACTTCACTCACATCTCGTTGAAGCCAATGGCCTGAAACAGGGCTCGCCAAACCAGATCAACTAAAAACAGGAATGCCCCAAGACAAAACATCGTCACTACCACGACGATCGTCGCCTGGATGACCTCTTGACGTGCAGGCCACGTAACACGGAGCAACTCCGCCTCTACCGCAATCAAAAAATCAGCAAATCGCGCGTAATGAATCGCCCGAAACGCAACCCACGCAGCAAGCCCCCACAACACCAGCGGGATTGCAACCCTGAGGGACTGCCCCCATGTCATCAACGGACCACTGCCGAGCGTAATGCAACCGAAAGCAGCCACCACGGCAATTCCGAAAAATGTGAACTGACGCACCATTCTACCCTGATTCGCCTTGTATAGACTCACAGAGAAGAGTTCAGGCAATAACGCTTTCGAACCACTCTTGCCGGACATCGATCAGAGATCCCCTACAAACTCACGCGGCGACCAGGCACGCCGGGAATACCCCGCAGCTGGAATCGCCAATCGAAACCGCGACAGTGACACAGTGACACAGTGACACACAGCAAAAGCTGAACACTCCACACTGCTTCTTAAACACAGGCAGGCGAAGGACGCTTTTCGCGACGCTCTCACCCGGACCAAGCACGGGAGGAGGGAGTTGAACCCCCAACCGCCGGATTTGGAATCCGGTGCTCTGCCAATTGAGCTACTCCCGTAAACCACCCCGGCAAAACCGAGGTCATTTCTTGCGAGACTCTTTGTGGAGCGTATGCCGACGAAGCTTCGGACAATATTTCATCAGCTCCAGCCGTTCGGTACCGCGCGTCTCTTTGATCACACGGTAGTTCCGAGCACCCGTCTCAGTGCACTCAAGCCAAACATACTCTCGCATCACGAATCCCCACACAAAACAAAGCTGCCTGCCAGAAATCCGACAGGCAGCGACTCGCATTATCAAATCTAAATCACTGCAGGATCTTCGTGACGACACCCGAACCTACGGTCCGGCCGCCTTCGCGGATTGCAAATCGGGACTGCTCTTCCATCGCGATCGGCTTACCAAGCTCAACCTCGATCTTCGCGTTATCGCCAGGCATGCACATCTCAGCACCACCCAACAGCGAAGTAGAGCCGGTCACGTCCGTGGTACGGAAGTAGAACTGCGGACGGTAGCCATTGAAAAATGGCGTGTGCCGACCACCCTCTTCCTTGCTCAGAACAACGACCTCAGCCTCGAACTTCGTATGAGGCTTGATCGCACCAGGAGCAGCCAGAACCTGACCACGCTGAATGTCTTCCTTCTTCACACCCCGAAGCAACAAGCCGACGTTGTCCCCAGCCTGACCCTGATCCAGTGTCTTCTGGAACATCTCAACACCGGTCACCGTTGTCTCCTGCGTATCACGGAGACCAACGATCTCGACTTTCTCGCCGACCTTGACAATGCCGGACTCAATACGACCAGTCGCGACAGTACCGCGCCCTTCGATGGAAAACACATCTTCGACCGCCATCGTGAATGCCTTATCGGAAGCACGCTGCGGCTCAGGAATGTTGCGGTCCAGAGATTCCATCAAATCCGTGACACACTGACTGAATGCATCGTCACCCGGGTTCTCCAGAGCCCCCTTCGCGTTGCCGCGAATGATCTCAATCGCATCCCCATCAAAGCCGTACTTGCTCAACAGCTCGCGAACTTCCATCTCAACCAGTTCGAGCAACTCTTCGTCGTCGACCAAGTCGCACTTGTTCAGGAAGACCACCAGTGCAGGCACATTCACCTGGCGAGCCAGCAGAATGTGCTCACGAGTCTGAGGCATCGGACCGTCAGCGGCAGACACAACCAGAATCGCGCCATCCATCTGAGCCGCACCGGTAATCATATTCTTGATATAGTCGGCGTGACCAGGGCAATCGATGTGTGCGTAGTGACGGTTTGGAGTCTCGTACTCGACGTGACTCGCCGCGATCGTCACAGTTTTGGTCGCATCTCGAACAGTACCACCCTTGGCAATGTCTGAGTAGGACTTCACGGATGCCAGACCTTTTGCCGCCTGAACCGCCAGAATCGCCGCTGTTGTGGTCGTCTTGCCATGGTCAATGTGACCAATCGTGCCCACGTTCACGTGAGGCTTTGTTCTTTCGAAAGTACCCTTTGCCATTAAACACTACTCCAGATCAATCTTCGCCGGAGAAACCCAGAACCGGTCGAACAACCACAAACAAACGGCACCCCAACACAGAGCGCCCAGACCAGACTTTGAACTAATTCGCTGGAGCAAACCGCCGAAAACGCCGTAACAACAACCCTGTCACCGACAGCAAGCAACCAAAGCAACACCCATCACGGGCACCCACCCTGAATCAACCCGCCGCGAACAAACTCGCTGCCCAACACTCCACCTACAGTTCACCAACAGAACCAATGATTTCGACAGAAACCCCAGCCTGCCCGCAACATGCAACTGTGCAGCACGCCCAACGAACCTCGCCGGCAACACAGGCACATCAGCATGCGTCGAAAAGCTGCTGATGGGACTTGAACCCATGACCTCGTCCTTACCAAGGACGCACTCTACCGACTGAGCTACAGCAGCACTGCCGCACCCATGGGAGCCCCGCTGGACCCGCCAGCAGAAACCAACCACACAAACACGACCACAGCGATTGCCAACTACGCCCACAGCAACGCATTAACGCACTGGAACACCTGACAACAAGAGCGGGCGATGGGAATCGAACCCACACGGCCAGCTTGGAAGGCTGGAATTCTACCATTGAACTACGCCCGCAACCCTGCCGCTTTCGCAGCAAAGCCCGACACTGTACCCACGCAATCTCTGCAGGTACAGCAGTCAACGCTCATTTCTCACAGTGGGGGAAACAGGATTCGAACCTGTGAAGGCGTACGCCACCAGATTTACAGTCTGGCCCTTTTGGCCGCTTAGGTATTCCCCCTGCACGGAGTGGCAAGCCACCCGGACAGCACCCTGTCAAATTAGAAACACTCGCCCCAGTACCCCAACCGACAGTGAACCATCAGCTTGAGCCATGAGAGCACAGCTAGCGGTGGGACTTGAACCCACAACCGCCGGTTTACAAAACCGGAGCTCTGCCAATTGAGCTACACTAGCGCAATCCGATCCCGGAAGCGGGTCGCGGATTGTAACGAACAACGAGCGGATCGCAAGAGTCTTCCCGAAAAGCTCCCAAGAACGGTGATTGGAGCCTTCCTGGGCAACGATTTGACGACGCAGACTGCCAAAACCCGTTGAAGGCACAGGCCTTGCGCTCGAATACGGGGAAGTCT
>JAFMMM010000266.1 GCA_017859815.1 Planctomycetota bacterium
TGCCCAGCCGCACGACCACCAAAAGGACCGTTCGCGATGGCGAGACCATCCGCATCACCCTGCACTGCCTGACCCGGTGGTTCACCCGCAGCACCAGGCGGAAGCATTCCCGGCCCCCCACCGAAGCCGCCCAGGCCTCCGCCACCACCAACACCCCCCATGATGCCGTTGCTCTCCATCAGCCCCAGCGTCATCGGTGAACTGGGCGCGTCCGTCGGCTGGTCCATCTGCCGATCCCCAAAATCTGCCTCAGCCTCTTCACTTCTCCCAAATAACATCTCCGCACCCCGCGTCGCAGACTGAGGCGACTCGGCAAAATAATCGTCGGCAGCAGTCGGAGCAGCGGTCGCCGCGGTGTCGGCTGACTCGAAATCCATGATTTCAGCAGAACTGTCCGCCTGAAAGCCCCAACTTGATGGGGCGCTGGACTCCATTCGCAGAGCGCTCGAAGTCAGATAGAACAGTCCGCAGACACTGACCAGCGTGGTCAGCAACTTCCACCTGCGACGGACCAGCAACACGGAAAGGACGTAAACAACCGCACAATACAGACCAATTGGAATCGCCAGTTTCTGCCAGTCAGCCACTTCCGGCCAACGCAATTCCAGCAACGCCGCGGACCATCCCGCCCGATCCAGCTCGCCATCCACGGAGAATGGACCAACGGCAGCCACGATCATCGTCTCCGGCGAATAGTGCACCTGCCACGTCTGCCGCAGCACATCCACGACAGCAGGCTGATCTCCGCCGGCGTCAATAAACATCTGCACCGGGCGACGCTCATTCATCACCCGCTGCTCGTCGCTGTCTGTTTCAAACAACACCGTCAGGCGATGCGATGTACTCCCCGCTGATGTCTTCAGCGACACCAGATAATCGCTCTCTTCCCGTCTAACCTCTGTTGGCTCTCCGTCAAGAACCGTCGACCACAAGAACGAGTTCTCGGGCAGTCGAAATCGCAGCGTCTGCACCCCGCTCAATTCCAGGTCCGCAATGACACTCTGCTGGATCTGTCCAGTCCCGCTCAAAGAACATTCGCTGGTCAGCTGCTCACAAACTGCCGTCGGAACTCCAGTGACGTCAAATCGAGTCTCGTTCACCGACAATTCATAGGCCGGCCGCACAAACCGCCACACTAACGCCAGGCGTCGCCCGCTGTCTGCCGCGGGAGCTTCCACCAGACCGGGATCCGCAGGCTGCAATCCGGAACGCTGAACCGACTCCCGATCCGCCGACAACAACTGCTCCGGATACGCTTCGTAAACCAACAGACCATGCTGCCGAACGGCTGCCTGCAACTGCAGCACGGGAGCCGGTAATTCCCCTCCTGTTTCACGCGAACGCCGACTGATCACTCGCAGTGTCAGGGAACCCAAAAAACGACGGTCCAGCCGCAGTTGTACGGGACGAAAACCATCAACAGGATCGCCAAAAATCTGTTCCGCTATTCCCACCGGTCGAATCTCGCGACCACTTTGATCCCCGGCAACAACCCCGTAGCGGAGAATCTGAAACCGCACGTCGTCGCCAAATTCCTCCGACAAATTTAAGTCCAGCGTCCGTGTCGTTCCCTGCAGAACATCCACTGTTAATTCCGCACTCACCTGCAATTCGTTTGGATCTGCAGAGACACGAATCACGGATCTCGTCGTCAGTTGCACACGGCCGCGAACAATTGAAATTACACCACCGGCGACCTCGCCGTCCCGGCGAAACTCCTGCACCACTGCAGAACCTGCGACCGCAGTCAAACCTGTCAGTTCCAGCGGCGTAACTTCCAAATCTTCTTCAGCCGAAATCCGGTATCGGCCGCCAGCCGTGATGACGCCCGGAAGACTGATCGCCGGCAATACCAGCTGGCGTTCCTCAACCGGATCCTCCAGTGGCCTCTGCAAACTGATCGACAGCGATGTCACCTGCCCGGACTCCAGCGGTGTCGGCAGTGTCAGCACCAGATCCTGTTCCCGCGCCCCCGCTTTCCAGGACACACTTTGATCGCCTGATGTCACCGTTTGGAGCTGCCAGCCCTCAGGCAACTCCACCGGCAATTCAAACAACGGTTCATTCAGCGCCTCCAGAGTAATCTGTGTACTCAGGACACCCTCGTCCTCCCCAAGTGTCAGATCAGTCACAATTTCGGCATATAACTCCCGATCCCGCGGGCGCAACCCTGCACTCAACCGGTAAGTCTGATCCCAGAATTCAAAGACTCGATGCTCTACCGTTTCGCCGGATTCCGCCGCAGAAATTGCACGCACTCCGCCGGCAGCCGTTGTGTTCAGCCTCAAACCGGACTCCTGCTGCAAAATCAGTCGCCCCGTGTGCGAAGTCGCTTCCGGGAATACCACCGCTGGAACACGAATCTCTGAATCACCAGCTTCACCGGATACCGCCTGCCCAAGTGTCACTCCGGAAATCTGCACGCTGCGATCCCCTGAAAAGGGCTGTCGCCATGTCAGCAACAGCTCGGTGCGCCCCGGTGATGTCGATGAATCACTCAACGTCCACGATTCCAGTCCCGTTGATTCCACCGCTGTCACCTCAAAATTCGGTGAGACGAGGGCGGTCAACTGGTTGATTCGTGTCCCGAACACACTCACCTGCGTTTCGCTGTTCCAGCGCACAACACTGTTGCCGAACTGCAAACGAGCCGCCGTGTACAGGAACAGCAACTGCTGCGAATCCACGCTGCGGTCTTCACTGCCCCAACGTAAGCTCACTTCCTTCCGCCCACCGGCCGCTATCGTATAGACCGCAGCAGTATCGGCTGTCGCCGGGCGAACCGTGCGACGACCGTCAACCTGCAAAGACTCCCCGGCCGGACACTCCACCTGTAATGAAACAGATGGCAATCCCGGCAGTCGTATTGCCGTTAAACGATCCGACCCCGCCTGTGTCAGCGGAGCTGTGAGGCGCAAACGCAGGCTGTTCTCGCCAACGGAATTGACAGCCACTCGCAGTAACGAAAAGTCATCGTCAGACCGCCTCAACACCGCGGGAACACCATTGAATTCCGCCTCTTCCAGCGACAAGTTCCCAATCGGAATCTCAACCAGTTGCCAGCCCGGGTCCAGCTGATTCACCCCGAACAGCATTTCAATCCCGACCCGTGACAACATCGGTGAAATCCTGACTTCGCAATCTGTCACGCTGACAGGCAGCGGATTCGGAGTGCTGCGTTGGGATTCCGCGCGCTGCAGCAGTTCCCGAAACTGACCACGCGGCAACATCACACCCCGACCATCCTGCGAAAGGACGGATTCCAGTTCCTCAAGCGGAACAAACTGTTCGCGATGCTGCAGTCCCCCTTCTACACCAGACAACTGCGCATCGCATGTCCCCGTCATCACGACCGCCAGCACGGCACCGAGACTCAAAAAACCGATTGCAGTCGTCCCTCGTTTCCAGAATCGACAGAGATTCGTTGTGATCATTCCTCGGCCCCCCTGTCTGACTCGTCCGCATTGCTCGCCGCTGTTGCATCGTTGACCTCAGACTCCTCCGCAGCGGCAGAGTCCGTCGCAGCATCGGCAACAGAATCAGGTGGTGGGACTGGATCTTCAGCCGCCCTGTCATCCGCGTTCGATTCGACCGCGATTGGAGGCACTCCCGGCCCGGAAAGGCCTCCCAGCAAACCAATTCCCCACAACAATCCGCTGATTGCCAGGCCCGGTACGGCCAGCGGAATCAGATCCGGAACTGCAGACCCCTGGCTGACCGCAGCAATTGCAATCGCCAACATTCCCAGCAGGACAATTGTGACGCGGTTTTCCAGTGACGTCTTTCGCAGTACGACTCCAATCAGTGCCAGTGAACCGCTGATCAAACCAAGCAACGTGTACTGCTTCCACCAAACCAGTTGCACTGGCTCAGCCCGCAGTCCAGCTCGGCGAAATACTGCAACGCGACCTTGAACCGGAAAATCCGCTGTCAATCCGTCCCGAACCCACTCGCTCAGCGATTCGGCAGTTCGATCAGCGGACGGAGGCTGCAAAATATTGTCAAACAGACCGCTGTATTCCTCTTCCGATATCCAGCCCTGAGGCGTCCCGGTGAATCGCACATCCTCCGGTGCCCAGACCGCCAGCTTCACCTGCTGAATCACTGTGGCCCCGTCATCATCACCAATCACCGGCAACGTCAACAACTGGCTGCCGCCGCCCGTGCCGTCATAGGGCCGCTTCTTTTCAGTTCCGACCGCACAGCGATACAACAGGGTCAGACCAAATTCCGTGTCCGATGATTCATCGCGACTGATGTTGACGTAATAAGTTTCACGCCCTTCCGAACCCTCGGCCTCTGCAGCTTTCTCAATCGTTGTACGTCGACCATTTAACAAAGGAGCCTGCAATTCACTTCCAACTGGCAGGTCAACACGCAGACGCTGCCGTTCGCTGCTTGTCAACCGCATGCGGACTCGCCATGAAGCCAGCAGTTGTGACTCAGTGACAACTTCGACAGCAACCCGTGAGACCACGGTTTCCACGACCTCATGAACCTCATGACGACGTATTCCAATCGTCGCCGCTGCTGGCTGTGAGAAATAACGCCAGGCAAAATAGCCATCCTGTTCCAGACGCGTCAGTTCGCGAACGTCAATCTGCTCCATCTGCTCATTCATCGTTAATGACTGCAGTGATAGCGACTCGTGCCGCAGGACTCGCAACTCACCACTTGGCGGTGTCATCACCACACGGCGACGGCCATCAGAGTCCTCGTCCCATGGAGATAACAGCCGCGGCGGCAACAGTTCAATCAGTCGCTCAGTACTGCCTGCAGCACCGTCTGTCGACAAATCACCGCCGTCACCCGTCGCAGGCACTTCCAGTGACTGCTCCCACTCCACCGAAACATTGACCTGCCCGGTCACCTCGCGCTGCAAGGTCAGCACCCAAGTCACCCAGCCGTCCTCGGCATCCGGAAGACGCTCCCGCTGGGATAATGCATGCCCACTGGAAATCACTCGAAACCGAACATCCTCAGACACAGACTCCGGAACCGCCAGGCGAATCTGATCCACTCCGGCATTGCGAATGTCTGAACTGATAATGGAAGTGACTCGCAGTACCTCGGGGTCAACCTGAACCGTCGTGGCCACAAAACCACTGACCTGAGCCGGGCGCGGAACAGTTCGCACCAGCAAACTGATGGGCTGGCGAGTGAAACTCCAGAGACCAATGCGACGGTACCCAGGCATTCCGGAAGAGATTGCCTCCCTGACCGGGACCAGGCCAACAATTCGATCGTCGATCGTGATCACATCAAGAAATTCCGGCGCATTCACCAGTAACGTGCCGGTCTCGCGCTCGACTCCCTCAGCTGCAATCGTGGGAAGTTCCAGATCATCTGTGGACACACTGGAATCAAAATCCTGGTGCCCCAGCACAGTCACTTCAATTTTCCCCATCCGCTGGCGAGTGAGTGTCAGCACGACACGACCAGTCCCCTGATCAACCGTAAACTCACTCATCCCGTCTGCTGAGACACTGTCCACAGACATTGCCTCCGGCACCCGCAGGGCCAGCTGAAAGACCCCCGCACGCTCGACCGTGAAATTCAGCACCGACCGAATTGAAATCTCGTCATCGCGAAAGGTGTACTGCGCCGCCTGCTCAACAGTCACCCGAGGCTCCACAGGCGCGGTTCGAACCGCCAGCACACTGCGAATTCCTCGATGCTCCCAGACAGTTCCGGCAACGCCCTGCCGCTTCCCTCCGGACTCACTCGCACCAACCTGCCGCACCCCTGCCTGCTGTGTGACAAGGGCGGTTAAAGCCGGATCAGTTGTGAGCCGCAGGCTGCCATTCTCTCGCAACACTCCATCCGCATGAATTCCCTGCACCACTCCAGCTTCAGTGCGGCCAATTAACTGCAACTCGCTTCCTTCAAATGTCCGCTCGCTCTGGACAACCAGTTGCAAACGATCCGTCACCGCACTCAACAATTCCACAACCAGCAATTGATGTGTCTCACCAACGGAACTGACGTTCCACGATCGAATTCTGCCCACCCCTCCTGTGACATCCACAACACGCATGTCCGGGGCAATCTGCAAACGCACCTCTTCAATCTGCCCCCGCAGGATTTCGTAGTCCAGCGTCGTGTTCAGCTGCGCCAGCCCGGTCTCCAGACGGACCTCCGAAACACTCGAAACCGAAGACAACAGATCCATCTCCGGACGAGTCCCGGCGCGCGGAAACCAACGCACTTCAAACTGATCCGCTGCGCCCAGGCCTGCTCGCACAACCGTCTGATCGCCGCCACTCGCATCGCTCTCCACAGGTCGTAACACCTGCAATGGAGCGATCTGGACATCCTGATCAGCCTCAGGGATCGTCACCTGCAAATTGGTGATCCCCACACTCGGACACTGAACCGAAAAAGATCGTGCTTCCGGGGACGTGTTTACAGTGGCCATGAACTCCATCGAAACAACAGTCTCGGTCGTATCATGAATCAGCAAACGATAATCCTGTTCACCCACCGCTTGTAACAGAACGCGACCTGCTGACGCCTCAATCTTTCCGGCAGCAACATTTCCCAAACGAAGCGGAATCGTCACCCAACCAGCGGATGATTTCAGGACCTCGATATTCAACTGGAGTTGCAGTCGGACGACATCTCCCTCAACAACCGCATCCCAGTCCGCACTGCGAATCACCGCATCGACACTTGCAGGCGACCGCGCCGCTCGATCCATGGCAGACTTCATTAACTCGAGGAACTCGGCATAGGGAACCACCACAGAAGCGTCCTGACGGTTGAAGACTCGGCCCAGCTCCCGGAATGGAACATAAATCAGCCGGTCCCATTTCTGCAGCAGACTGGGATCACCGTTGGCAGTCTTCTCGTCTGAACCTGCGTTCTCAACCGAACTTTCCGGTGCATTGGCATCCTGAGCAAACAGGCCGGACCAACCGGGCTGACCACAGAAAACAAAACCCATTGCCAACATCAGACAGCAGCGATTCCAGTAACTCATCTGTATCCGCCTTGTATTTTCAATCTGCCTCGTGAGAGATGGACGACCGCGCTCGTAGCGGCCGAATTACGCCGATCCCTACCTCTTCACTCAGTTCTGTAACAACTCTGTAACAACTCTACCGCCAACTCACGGCCGCCAACTCACGCAACAAGTCCAAGCTGTCGCTGTTGCCGGACGCTTCTCCCGCCGTAATACAACAGGCACTCCCAGCGAACCGGCGAACCGGCGAACCGCAGCGGCGGCAAGACCTGGGAAATGCCTCCCCAATTCACGGACCCGATCACACAAGCCACAGTGAAAACCGACTTCTGACAGAGCAGTATTCCCTGCGTTAACCTAGCTCACGGCCTTTCAACAGGGCTAACAATTGTGAAGAGCCGTCACAGGCTTGAAAAAACAGAGCCCGGTTCCGCTCACTGACGTAAGGTCACAGCCGATGGTTCCGACAAAACCAGAGAATCCGCACCATTCACCAATTCT